>SVQP01000005.1 GCA_015065285.1 Oscillospiraceae bacterium
CCGAGTGATATTCGCTACGCGAGCTTTTAGGCGAATAGAATATCACTGAAGCCGCAAGGCTTCAATATCACGATTGCGATAGCAATCATATCACTCTTTGCGAGAGCAAAGAATATCACTAAAAGCAAAAAAAGAGAGAGCAAAGCGGTTTTTCTTTCCGCATTGTTCTCTCTTCTGTTTTTATCGCCAGTTTCGCATTTGTTTAACAAATGCCTCTGGCTATGCCCATACCCTTATTTTATTTCTCCGATAAGGACATCACCCAATGCTGCAAGCCCATTTTGTATCTTTGTGACGCACTTGTTGTGACTTTGACGGAAACTTTGGGCAGAATATTTTTGAGAAAACCGTGCAAAATGTCAAAATGCTTGTCAATTTTGTCAAAATAGGGCTTGACAATTTGGTGAATGTGTAGTATAATAGGGAACGATCCGAAAAATCAATCGGTTTTTTTGTGGGTCAATTTGTGCAATTTTTTCGTCGGAGGTGTATATGCCCCGTTTTTTTGTGCCAGCTGAGCAGATTTCCGGCAACACGGTGACCCTGCTTGGTGATGATGCGCATCATATCGCAAGATCCCTGCGCATGGCGGCAGGGGAGCATATTACCGTTTGCGATGAGAATGCCATAGAATATGAATGCAAGCTGATCGGCTTTGAGCAGGATAAGCGCGTGCAGGCAGAGATCCTGAGCGGTGTCCCCTGCGCCACCGAGCCGCCTTTTCGTGCGGTGCTGTTTCAGGCGCTGCCTAAGGGCGAAAAGTTTGATTCCATTATTCAAAAGGCTGTGGAATGCGGTGTGTATGAGATCGTGCCGTTCCAGAGCAGCCGCTGCATCGCCAAGGCAAAGGCGGACGGTGAGGCGGAAAAAACCAAGCGTCGCTGTCGCATTGCAGCAGAGGCGGCAAAGCAGAGCGGTCGCGGCAGAATGCCACGTGTCGTGCCTACGGTTTCTTATAAAGAAATGCTTTGCTTGGCAAGCGAGTGCGATCTGTGCCTGTTTTGCTATGAGGGCGAGGGAACCCAAACGCTGGCAAGCATTCTGCAAAGCAAAAAAGACCTGCCCGCGTGCCCTCGTATCGGAATCGTTGTAGGCAGTGAGGGCGGATTTTCCCCCGAGGAGGCGGCACAGGCAGCGGATGCCGGCATGTGCATGACCGGGCTTGGCAAGCGCATTTTGCGTACCGAAACCGCAGCACCCTTTGTGCTTGGCTGTCTTGTGTATCAATTTGAGATGTGACGTTTGTAAGGGTTAGCAAAACCCGATCGAAAAATTCACTCATTTTTAACAAAAATATGCAAAACACTATTGAAAAATCACAAAAAAGGGTGTATAATATAGGTAAGTATTCACAACACCCCCGAATCTGAAAAAAAGAGGAGTAAAAATTATGTCTAACAGACTGTTCCAGAGTGTTATCCACCAGATGAAGGATGCGATCGATCGCGTGATCGGCGTCATTGATGAAAACGGAGTGATTATCGCATGCTCCGAGCTTGTCAAGATCGGCGAGATCAAGCAGGGCGTTCGCGATGAGCTTGCATATACCTCCGACGTGGTAACCTCCTCCGGGTATACCTACCGTCCCGTCAGCGGCGGCGTTAAGGCTGAGTATATCGTATTCGTCGAGGGTGAGGATAAGATGGCAGAGAAGATGTCCAAGCTGCTGGCAATCTCTCTTGGCAACATCAAGAACCTGTATGATGAAAAGTATGACAAGGGTTCGTTTATCAAGAATATCATTCTGGATAACATCCTGCCCAGTGATATTTATATCAAGTCCAAGGAGCTGCACTTCAACACCGAGGAGAGCAGAATCGTATTTTTGATCAAGTTCTACGGCAAGACGGATATGATGCCGTTTGAGATGCTGCAGAACATGTTCCCGGATAAGTCCAAGGATTACGTGATCTCGGTTGGTGAGCACGACATTGTGCTTGTCAAGGACGTAAAGCCCGGTACCGAGGCAAAGGACGTGGAAAAGATCGCAACCAACATCGCAGACACACTGTCCGCAGAGTTCTATACCAAGGTTGCCATCGGTATTTCCACCACCGTTGAGAATATCAAGGATCTGGCAAGAGCTTATAAGGAAGCGCAGGTTGCACTTGAGGTTGGTAAGGTATTCGAGACCGAAAAGAACATTATCAGCTACGAGAACCTGGGTATTGGCAGATTGATCTATCAGCTGCCCACCACGCTGTGCGAGATGTTCTTGCAGGAGGTATTCAAGAAGGGTAGCCTGGAGGCTCTTGACAGAGAGACTCTGATGACCATCCAGTGCTTCTTTGAGAACAACCTGAACGTTTCCGAGACCTCCAGAAAGTTGTTCGTACATAGAAACACCCTGGTTTACAGACTGGAAAAGATCAGAAAGCTGACCGGTCTTGACCTGCGTGAGTTCGAGCATGCAATCACCTTCAAGGTCGCGCTCATGGTCAGAAAGTACCTCAACTCCAAGCCTGCTAAGTATTGATTGATAAATACATAAACTTAGAGTTAAGCGAAACGCCGCGCTGCGGCGTTTCGCTTAATTGACGGTATGGCACAATTTATATATTTTTTAAGAACAAAGCAATAACGGAGAGCAACGAATTTATGAAGAAATTGGTATATACCGTGCAAGGCTTTCAAAATGCCGAGCAGGAGCAATTGCTGCAGAGCCTTTTGACCGAGGTGGTGCGCGCGTTCGGCAGTGACGGAAAGGTCACGGCAGATGCACTGAGCGCGTCTGTTTCGTTCAGCGTGCCCAAAAGCGCATCCTGCAACGAGCTGGAGCAAAGCATCAACGCAGCACTTGCAGAGCACGGCATGGCTGTGCTGCCGCCCCCGAACGTACGCTACTATAGCTACGTAGGTGCTGCACACAAAGAGAAAAAGGGCATTTCCAAAAGCGCATTTGCAGCAAGTCTGATCGCAGCGATTGCCATTACCATGGTCGTCACTATGCTGCTGACCTCGCTTTTTACGGGCGCTTATTGGGAGGCAAGATATAATCAGGGCTTGCTTGGCGGACTGATCCCGAGCGACGGGGATGAGGTCATTGATACCGAAACGCTTGCCGTGGTGGATTACCTGATCAAGAAGTATTCCTATGAGGGTGTTGATCAGCAAACCATGATGGAGGCGGTGGTCAAGGCGTACGTGGCTGCCACGGGTGACCTGTATGCCGAGTACTACACCCAAGAGGAATTTGATGCCATGACAAGTGAAAGTCAGGGCAAGATGCAGGGCATCGGTGTCAGTGTGGTCAATTCCACGCTTGACGTTAACGGTGTGGTGTACAACGTCATTGAAATCATCATGGTCTATCCCAATTCTCCTGCGGAGAAGGCGGGCGTCAGACCGGGCGACGCGGTTGTGGTCGTCAAATACGAGGGAACGGAATATTCGATCAATCAGGTCGGCTACACCCAGGCGCTCAATTATCTGCGCGGTGAAGCGGGCACCAAGGCGGAATTTACCGTGCTGCGCAAGAACGGTGCAGAATACGAGCCTGTTGAGTTTTCCGTTGTCAGAGAAGCGTTTGAAACCATGTCGGTCACAAGCAAGGTCAGCACAACCGATCCTACGGTGGGTATTGTACAGATCCTGCAATTCGACCTGACCACGCCCGAGCAATTTGAGGCAGCCGTTCAGGATCTGCTTGGCAAGGGCTGTGATAAGTTTGTCTTTGACGTGCGTAACAATCCCGGCGGAGATCTGGAGTCCATCAAGGCTGTATTGAGCTTTTTCCTTTCCGAGGGGGACTTGATCGTCAGCACCAAGGATAAGGAAGGCAACGAGAGATTTGACCGTGTGCAGGTGCTCAAGCATGAGCAAAGCGCTTATGCGGGCTGCGATATTACAAAAGAGGATATCGGCAAATTCAGTAATCTGAAATTCACTGTTATCACCAACGGCAACACCGCCAGCGCAGCAGAGCTGTTTACGGCTACCATGCGCGACTATGAGCTTGGCATCATCGTGGGACAGACCACTTACGGTAAGGGATGTATGCAATCCATCTTCTCGCTGCAGTATTACGGTGTGGAGGGCGGCTTGAAGCTGACGACCCAAATGTATTTCCCGGCATGCGGGGAGAGCTATCACGGCATTGGCATTGCACCGCACGTGCCGGTGGAGCTTAGCCAAGAGGCGCAGGAATATAATCTGTACGTTCTGCCCGAGGAGCTGGACAATCAGCTGCAAACGGCAATTTCCCAAATGAAATAAATATTTGATAATATAAGGAGAACACAGACATGGCAGCAAAGGAAAAAACTTTGTATACCCAAGAGGGCTACGACGAGCTGGAAAAGGAGCTTAAGTACCTCAGAGTGACCCGCAGAGAAGAGATCAAGGAAGCAATTGCCGTAGCACGCGGCTTTGGCGACCTTTCCGAGAACTCCGAGTACGACGAGGCAAGAAACGAGCAGGCAAAGGTTGAGGCTCGTATCAAGGAGCTGGAAACGCTTCTGGAGAACGCTGAGATCATTGACGAGGCAAGCATGGATGCAGGCGTTGTCAGCCTTGGCTCTACCGTTAAGGTTTACGACGTGGAGTGGGATGAGGAGATCGTTTATGAGATCGTCGGCTCCAACGAAGCAGACGCACTCAAGCGCCGCATCTCGGATCAGTCTCCCATCGGCAGCGCATTGATGGGCAAGCATGCAGGCGATGCGATTGAGATCCAGACCCCCAACGGACTTCTGCATTTCAAGGTTCTGCACGTAGAAAGAACCAAGTAAAAAAACGGTTGCAGCACGGATTTGTCATACATGGCAAATCCGTTTTGCATAAAAAGAGGATTGATATGATGGATCATAAGGACAATCAAAAAATTGACAGCACCGAGATCGTCACGGATAACCGTGCGCTAAGCAAGCTTCAGAATTTTTGGTATCATAACAAGTGGACGGTCATTATCGTCGCCTTTTTCGTGTGTGTCGTACTGGTTTGCACAGTGCAGATGCTCAATAAGGACAAGCAGGACGTCACTGTTCTGTGCGGCACCACCGTGCGCATGGACGCAGAGCAAAGGGAAGCGTTTTTGGCAGCCCTTTCCAAGGTTTGCCCCGAGGACTATGATCAGGACGGGGAGCGGCAGGTCGGCATGGTGGACTATCAGGTCTTTTCCGAGGATGAGATCAACGTCATGGTCGAGACCGAGGTGGATGGAGAAATGGTCACGGTCGAGCGTCCGCAGGTCTCGCTGCAGTGGAATACGGAACAGTATAATAACCTGAGAAATGCCATTGCAAAGACGGGGGAGTATTCCTTGTGCTTTGCAAGCCCCTACGTATATGAAACGCTGCTGCCCGGATACGTGGTAGAGGGCAAGGCGGTGCGCCTTGGCGATACCGACTTTTATCGCTATCATGAGGCAGTGCAGGTACTGCCTGCCGATACCATGGTCTGTCTTTTGCGCGAGTTTGCAATCGGCGAGAGCAGTAAGGACGACGTGTATGAGCGCTCGGTTGCGCTGTACGAGGCAATCGTGGCATACGACGTAAAGGATTAAAAAAGAATCCGCGACGTAGCGTAAGAATGACGCTGTGTCGCGGACTTTTTGTATATTTGCGCGGGATTTTCATAAAATAATTGGCAAGATCACGGTTTATTCATATTATTTTAACAAAATGATGCAATGCGTTTGTTATAATGAAAAAAAGTCAAATTTTGTCGAAGGAGGGTGCTATGAAAAAACTGCTCAAGCTTTACACAGGCAGATTCGTATGGATCAGTCTGGCAATTGTGCTGCAGCTTGCGTGGACGTTTCTGGTTTTGTATTTTCTGAGCTCGCACTACGCGCCCGTTTCGGCATTTCTGACGCTTGTTTCGGTTTTGATCCTGATCCCGATCATGGAGCGCCCCGCGCGCCCCGAGGTCAAAATGGCGTGGGCGATCCCGATTTTGCTCTTTCCCATTTTCGGCGGCATTTTGTATCTGATGTCGGGTGCGTCAAGACCCAGAAAGAAGATGCGCCGCGCATTGGCAGAGCAAAAGGAGCGTGCTATGCAATACCTGCCGGACGGCAAGGCGGCGATTGAAGAGATCCGCGCTGCAAATCCTGCCGATGCAGGGCAGTTTGTCTATCTGACCGCTCACGGCTACCCTTGCTTCCATGGCAAGAGCGCGCAGCTGTATGAGAGCGGTGAGCAAGCCTTTCCGGCTATGTTGGAGGCGCTGGAGTCGGCAGAGAAGTTCATTTTCATTGAATATTTCATCATCAATCGCGGCAAAATGTGGGATACCATGCTGGAGATCATCGAGCGCAAGGTTGCCGCAGGCGTGCAGGTCAAGATTATTTACGACGACGTGGGCAGCATGCGCGGCTTGCCCCACGCATACGACAAGGTGCTGGAGAAAAAGGGGATCGCCTGCATTCGCTTCAACCCTTACAGACCCGTGTATTCCATGATCATGAACAACCGCGATCACCGCAAATTTTTGATCGTGGACGGCAAGGTTGGATTTACGGGCGGCATTAACGTTGCCGACGAGTATATCAACGAGGAGCAAAGATTCGGCTATTGGAAGGACAATGCCGTGCGCATCGAGGGCGATGCCGTGCGCGGTATGACGCTTTCGTTTTTGCAGATGTGGAATGCCTGTGCCAAGCAAAATGCAGTGGATCCCGCTGCATATCTTGTGCCTATGACAGAGACGAGCATAGGGCAGGGCTACGTCATTCCTTATGCAGATGCGCCCGTGGATGCGGAGTATCTGGCGGAGAACGTGTACCTCAATATCATCAACAACGCCACAAAGTATTTGTATATCGCAACACCTTATCTGATCATCGATTCGCAGATGATGACGGCGCTTTCGCTGGCTGCTAAGCGCGGCGTGGACGTCAGGATCATTCTGCCCGAGATTCCGGATAAGAAGATCGTCAATCAGGTCACCAAGTCGCACTATGCCGAGCTTTTGGAGAGCGGTATTCGCATTTATCAGTACACGCCCGGCTTTATTCACGATAAGTGCCTTGTATGCGACGACAAAATCGCCACGGTGGGCACCATCAATCTGGATTACCGCAGCTTGTATCTGCACTATGAAAACGGTTGTGTTTTCTATGGTGGAGATATTGTTGCCCGGGTGCGAACCAATATGGAGCAAACCTTTGGGGTAAGCCGCCGCATTACGCAGGTCAATAAGCGTCAAGGCTTGCTGATCTCGCGCATTTATTATGCGCTGATCCGTTTGCTTGCGCCCGTGATGTGATCAGAATACGCTCTCGATCAGCTTGGATGCCGAGGCGGGGGAGTAGCGCCATCTGGAAATGTGCGTTACGGTATTTGTGTCAATAAAATATTGTAAGCCCGAGTGCGCCGCCTCACCGCGGTATGCGTCGATCAGCACAAGCTTGATCTTCATGCGCTCGGGCTGAATGCTTTTTATGTAAACACCGGTGTAGTGTCCAATGCATGCCTGCAGCGCAGATATCCTTGCACCATCCGCATCAGCCCCCAGCTCGGCAAGCCCTGCCAGGTTGGGCGCAAGCTCTACAAACACTCCGTATTTTTCCACGCTGCGGATAATGCCTGCCGCGGTCTGACCGGCGCAAAAGGCAGCGGCATTCTGCTCCCACGTGCCAAGCAGCTCACGCAACGAAAGCGTCAACCTGCCCGTGTCCGCGTCGATCGCGCGCACCACGCAATGCAGCATCATACCGGGTTGTAACCTGTCCGAGGGATGCGCGATGCGGGAGACAGAGATGCCGTCCAGCGGCAAAAGGGCACAGATGCCGCAGCCCACGTCGGCAAAGGCGCCAAAGCGCTCCAGATGCGTTACACGCACGGGAATGATATCTCCGGGAATCAGATTGCCAAGAGATTGCAGCACGCACCTGCGCTGCGCATTTTTGCGTGAGAGCAGGGCTACGGGCTCGCCCGTGCGTGTGCGCGTGATCTGCTCGACTGTGAAGCAGACCGGCTTTCCCACGCGCGAGATAATGGCAATATCCTTGATCGGCTCACCGTCGCGCAAAAAGGCAGCCTCGCTGCGAGGGATGATGCCGCGCATGCAGCCAAGGTCCACGTGCAGCCCCAGCTCGCGGTCGCAAAGAATGGCGTTGGCTTCGAGTATCATGCCGCTCTGGGCGGCTTTTTCTATGTTTGCGTGGCTAGCCAGTGCTTCACGGTTTTGCGGGGATGCGATACGGCAGCCCTCGGGGAGATACAGATTTTGCATACTTGTGCTTCCTTTCATTTGAATCGTTGTTTTACTATATGCGAAAAGGGAATATAACATGTCAGCCCCATGCGTAAAAAACGTGATCGGCAGACAAGGGATGAGGGCAAAAAACGCCAAAAAAACGAGAAAACGAGAGCATTGTATAAGCTAAATTAAAAAATTCAAACTTTTTTTCAAAAAGGTATTGACAAGTCGGAAAACGCATGATATAATATGCCGGTAATGAAAACTATCACTATGTTTTGAAAGGAATTTTAACATGTCCACATTCATGCAGAAAAAAGAAGCTGTAGTTCGTAAGTGGTATGTTCTGGATGCAGCAGGCAAGCCCCTTGGCAAGACTGCTGTAGCTGCTGCTGACCTGCTCCGCGGCAAGAACGACCCTACCTACACCCCCCACGTTGACTGCGGTAACTTCGTTGTTATCATTAACGCAGATAAGGCAGTTCTGACCGGCAAGAAGCTGGAGCAGAAGTACCACTACCATCACTCCGGTTACATCGGCGGTATGAAGTCCATTCAGTACAAGGAACTGATGGCTAAGCGCCCCGAGATGGCTATGGAGCTGGCAGTTAAGGGTATGCTCCCCCACAACACACTCGGCCGCACCGCATTTACCAGACTCAAGGTTTATGCAGGTGAAGCTCACAAGCACCAGGCTCAGAAGCCCGAAGCTTACGAGTTTTAATCGAGAGAAAGGAAGGAGATAACCAATGTATACCAGTGCTAAGCCCTATTTCTACGGAACCGGTAGAAGAAAGAAGTCCATCGCTCGCGTAAGACTGTATCCCGGTACCGGTGCTATCACCATTAACGGTCGTGACATTGACGATTACTTCGGTCTGGAGACCCTGAAGCTGATCGTTAACCAGCCCTTCGGTGCTACCGAGACCACCGGCAAGTTCGACATCGTTGCTAACGTAAGCGGTGGCGGTATTTCCGGTCAGGCAGGCGCAATTCGTCACGGTGTTGCTCGCGCTCTTTTGAACGTTGACGCTAACTACAGACCCGCCCTCAAGGCAGCAGGCTTCCTTTCCAGAGACCCTCGTATGAAGGAAAGAAAGAAGTACGGTCTGAAGGCTGCACGTCGTGCACCTCAGTTCTCCAAGAGATAAGTTCTTATCTCTATACAAAAAAACCACCGATGCTATCGGTGGTTTTTTTGGTGGAGAACTTCGGTGCACTGCGTGCCTGCCCACCACCGTCGCATAGTCGTTGTGCGTCGCTCGATACACTCGCTCCTTCAACTCCTTGCTTCGGGCGGTTTCGCTGCGACAAAAACAATAATCAATTGTTTTTGTCTTGCTACCCAGTTCTCGAAGAGATAATTACACAGTTGGGATTATTTCTATACAAAAAGCTCTGCTTCGGCAGGGCTTTTTGCTTTCGTAGGGGAGACCTGTGGTCTCCCGCGGGCGAACACAGTTCGCCCCTACGGTCAAGGGCGGTTCAATTTGTAAAAACTCTGCCGTCCTATTTATTTTTTGCCGTTTTTATGGTATAATACAACTAATAGATAAACTTGAATTTGACGAGGTGAGTAAATGCTTGAATTGTATGAACCTCAGGTTGAGGACTTGTGGTTTAAGAAAATTATGATGGGCGATGAGCAAACCATGTCTTACAATCATGCCTACGGAGGTATAATCCCTTTTCCCAAAGAATACTGGGCAGATTGGCATGACAGATGGATAACAAACCACAATGGCAAGCGTTTTTACAGATATATCAAGGATAGGGACACTTTTGTCGGCGAGGTAGCATATCATTTCGACGGAGAAAGACAGATTTATATTGCTGATGTGATTATTTATGCTCCGTATCGTGGAAAGGGATATGGTCGCAATGGATTGTCGCTTTTATGCGAAAATGCAAAATCGAATGGCATAAAGGAACTCCATGATGACATTGCTATCGACAATTCTGCTGTTGCACTATTCCTTAAATGTGGGTTTGTGGAAGTGTTAAGAACCAGTGAGTATGTTTTAGTAAAAAAGGAATTGTGAGTTAACCAAATTCCAATTTGTCGAGCAGAACAGCGTTGAATGTTGGTGTGATTTTGGTGCAAATTTGGTGCAACACTTTATAGGGCGATACTCACGATATTCACGATATCGCACGAAAACACACGATAAATCTACGATATCACACTGTGTTCTTAAAACTCGAAGAGATAATTTCGACCTTTGGTCGAAACTTGCAAAAAATGCTCCGCATCGGTCTGCGTAAATAACGGTAAAATTATCAAAAGCCAATACTTTCAAATAGTAATTGCCCCAGGTGCGGGCGATCACTGATCGCCCCTACGGCTATTTTTGTTTGGGTTTTACGTATGAAAGCCACAGCACAGACACTTGTAGGGGCGATCAGTGATCGCCCGCTCCTGCGGCAACTATTCATAAAAAAACAATTAAGGACTGCATCAAAACGATACAGTCCTTGATTTTTGCGAAATTCTCCGCTAATTTGTCAGCCCCATCTGCAGGGCATTTTTGTTATCTCTTGGAGAACAATGAATTGCCCTTACGGGCATGAATTGGCTTACGCCATGAATTGCACCCCGGGTGCATGAATTGCCTACGGCATGAAAGGAACAGGGCAATTCATTCCAAATTCCGGCGCCCTCTTTACTTTTATCTGAAAATATGGTATAATGCCATGGATAAAAGCTTACACTTGGAGGAGGACAGTGCAGAGTATGATCAGACATATGCAAGAGCGCGACAGGGCAGAGGTGCTTTGTATGATGCGCGAATTTTACGCGTCAGACGCGGTTTGGAGCAACGGCTCGGACGAGATTTTCGGTGCGGATATTGATAGCTGCCTTGGCGATTGTCCATTCCTTGAGGGCTACGTATTCGAAGAAGAGCATAGATTGCAAGGGTACGCCATGGTTGCCAAAAGCTTTTCCACCGAATTCGGCAAGCCATGTATCTGGCTGGAGGATATCTACGTCATGCCCGCATTCCGCGATCGCGGCATTGGCAGCGCGTTCATGTCGTACGTCCAGAACAAGTACCCGGGTGCGATCTTCCGTCTGGAGGTCGAGCCCGAGAATGAGAGAGCCGTGCACGTGTATGAAAAGTACGGTTTCTCGGTCATCCCTTACATGGAAATGAAGAAATAAACACTCCACCATCGGTTGAGTTCTCCCCATTCAACCTGCGGTGTGTTGATTTTGACCGCCTTAGCGGGTACACTGTGATCGAAAGGAGCGTGTATGATGGATCAAATCAAAATTGGCAAGTTCATTGCCGAACGCAGAAAACTCAAAAACATGACGCAGGCGCAGCTGGCTGAAAGGGTTGGCGTGACTGACCGCGCTGTGTCCAAATGGGAAAACGGAAGATCCATGCCGGATTCCTCGATCATGCTGGAGCTTTGCGGTGTGCTCTCGATCACCGTCAACGATTTACTTTGTGGGGAGGTAGTAACAGTGAATCACTACAACGAAAAAATGGAAAACAACCTGCTTGAGGCTATCAGAGAAAAGCAGGAGGCTGACAAGCGACTTTTGCGCCTGGAGATCGTGATTGGAATCTTTTCCATAATCTTTCTGCTGGCTTGCACTTTCACGGCGGCATATGTTAATATGCCGGATTGGACGAGGATTTTGCTGATCGTGGTGGGCTTTGTGCTGTGTCTGATCGGCGTTGCCTTTGGCATTCACATTGAGCAGAAGGCAGGGTACTACGAGTGCGCAAAATGCGGGCATCGCTACGTGCCGAAATACGGCAGCGTACTCATGGCAATGCACTTTGGCAGAACCAGATATATGAAGTGCCCCGAATGCGGCAAGAGATCCTGGCAGAAAAAGAGAATCGGTAAGGATTAAGGTCTTGACTTTATATTGCGGCTGTGATATAATGTCGTATGTCAAATGAATATGCTTTCTGCCACCGGGTAGAAGATGCAATCAAGCATCCGTACACACATCATAAGGTCTTTGAAGATGTGTATGCGGATGCTTTTTTTAAGGAGAAGTTATGAGCAGGATCAAACGTTTATCGACGTATTTTTCAAAGGGCGAGATCGCGCTGTGGAGCGCCTCGGTCGTCCTTGTTTTGCTGTCCTTTTTCGCCTTTGACAGAGAGAATTATCTGACGCTGGCGGCTTCGCTGATCGGTGTGACCTCACTGATCTTCAACGCAAAGGGCAACCCGTTCGGGCAGGTGCTCATGGTCATTTTCAGTATCCTGTACGGTATCATCTCATTGACGTTTTCCTATTACGGAGAGATGATCACCTATCTTGGCATGACCATGCCCATGGCGGTGATGGCTCTGATCTCGTGGCTCAAAAACCCTTATAATCAAAACAAAAGCGAGGTGCGCGTCAATCACATCCGCGGCAGGGAATGGGGAATCGTCGTGCTGTTGAGCGCTGCTGTGACGGCTGTGTTCTATTTCATTTTGCGGGCATGTGGCACAGCCAACCTGCTGCCAAGCACACTGTCGGTCACCACAAGCTTTGCAGCGGTTTATCTGACCTGGCGTCGCAGCCCGTACTTCGCGCTGGCATACGCGGCAAACGATCTTGTTCTGATCGTGCTGTGGGTCATGGCAAGCCTTTCGGATATCCGCTACGTCTCGGTCGTGGTCTGCTTTGCAGCGTTTTTTGTCAACGACGTCTACGGCTACGTCAGCTGGAAACGCATGCAGAAGCGTCAGGCAGCGGGGCTGTGAGGCAGGTATTGTTCAAGAAAATTTTACAATTTCTGCGCATGCCCTGAAGAATCGCAACGAGGTGCACAAAAGGACGGTTTCGGGGCAGTATTTTGTGCCGAAAATTGATGAATTTTTCACAAAGGTATGGACTTTTATAAATTTATATGATATAATAAGACGGTTATAATTATAAAGTAATCACAGGAGGATACTTAACCATGAAAAAGAAATTGACTACGGTTGAATTTCGTGGCACTCCTGAGCAGGAAGCTCAGTTGCTTGAGGTAATCAAGAAGTATGAGGGCGTACCCGGTGCAACCATGCCCATCATGCAGGAGGCTCAGGCTATCTACGGCTATCTGCCCTACGAAGTGCAGAAGATCATCGCAGAGAAGACCGGCACGCCCATCGAAAAGATCTACGGCATTGCCACCTTCTATGCACAGTTCAAGCTCAATCCCGATGGTGAGATTGCAGTTGCAGTTTGCCTGGGTACCGCTTGCTACGTAAAGGGCTCCGGCGACATTATCAACAAGTTCTCCGACCTGCTCGGCGTTCCTGTTGGCAGCACCTCTCCCGACGGCAAGTACTCTCTGGAAGCTACCAGATGCATCGGCGCTTGCGGTCTGGCTCCCGTTCTTACCGTGAACGGTGAGGTTTACGGCAGACTGACCGTTGCTGACGTTCCCGAGATTCTCAAGAAGTACGTAGACTAATTCAAACTCAAACCTGAATTTGCAAGAACTGCAAAGAACGGAGAAAAATATGAAGATCAGCGAAATCAGTAAACTTCTGGACGCAAAGCTGCTGTGCGGTGAGGAGCACCTTGATAGTGACGTCATCTCTGCATGCTGCAGTGATATGATGAGCGACGTGCTCGCTTACGTCAAGGACCAAGGAGTACTTATCACAGGACTCATCAATTCGCAGGTGATACGCACTGCGAATATGATGGACATGATCTGCATTGTTTTCGTCAGAGGCAAGCAACCGACCGAAGAGATGGTTGAGCTGGCAGAGGAGTGCGGCATTGCCGTAATGTGCAGCGATAAGCGCGCATTTGAGGCAAGCGGCATTCTGTATGCAGCAGGACTGTCGCACAGTGCCGGGGGTCAATGATGTCTGACGTTGTAAAGTTCCATTTTGACGTAGACGGCTCGGACTTTTCGTCCGCAGGTGCTGCGTCTGTTTCGGTCAAGAAAAAGCTGCGCCAGCTTGGATATTCGCCCGAGGTGATCAGACGCGTGTCGATCGCTATGTACGAGGGGGAGATCAACATGGTTATTCACGCAAACGGCGGCACTGCCGACGTAGAGGCGGGGGATGACAAGATCGTGATCGTCCTTTCGGATAAGGGCCCCGGAATCCCTGACGTGGAGCTTGCCATGCAGGCAGGCTATTCCACCGCCAAGGATCATATCCGTAATCTCGGCTTTGGCGCCGGCATGGGCTTGCCGAACATGATCAAATATACGGACGATCTGCGTATCGATACCGTAGTGGGAGAGGGAACCACCATTACCATGACGGTTCTGCTCTGAATCAAAAATCATCAAATGATGCGAGGTGTGTATGATACGAGAGTATGAGCACTCGGTATCACTTGATATCGAAAAATGCAAGGGATGTACAGCCTGCCTGAAGCGCTGCCCGACAGAAGCCATCCGCATTCGCGATGGCCATGCGGTCATCAATCCGGTCCGCTGCATCGATTGCGGTGAATGCATCCGCGTATGTCCTTACAAGGCGAAAAAAGCCACGCACGATCCCTTGTCTGTTCTGAATGATTACAAGTACACAGTTGCGCTCCCGGCTCCCTCGCTCTATGGACAGTTTGACAATCTGGATAATATCGGTTATATCATCCGAGGACTTCTGGATCTTGGATTTGACGATGTGTTCGAGGTTGCCTGCGCTGCAGAGCTTGTCAGTGCCTACACGCGCAAGTACATCAACAGAGAAGACGTGAAAAAGCCCGTGATCAGCTCGGCTTGCCCGACCATCATGCGCTTGATCAGTACCAATTACCCTTATTTGTGTGAGAATATCATGCCCATTCTTCCGCCTATCGATATTGCAGCTATGCTTGCAAAGGAGAAGGCGATGCAGGAGCATCCCGAGCTTTCGGATGAGGATATCGGCATTATCTTTATCTCACCCTGTCCCGCCAAGGTCAGTTACGTCAAGAACAACTTTGCGGGAGACCGGAATTACGTGTCCGCGACCGTTTCGGTAAGAGACGTATATTTCGCACTGCTTGACAAAATGAACAAGTATAAGGAGGAGCCTTACGAGGCAACCGAAGCAGGTATCATCGGTATCGGCTGGGCGAGCACGGGCGGCGAATCCACTGCAATACTCAATGACCGCTATCTGGCGGCGGACGGTATTGAAAATTGCATCCGCGTGCTTGACCGCATTGACAGCGCGGATATCACAACACTTGATTTTGTTGAGCTCAACGCTTGCAGCGGAGGCTGCGTCGGCGGTGCTATGGCGGTGGCAAACCCCTACATCGCGCAGGCGAGATTGCAGTCGCTCAAGCGCTATCTGCCCGTTTCTCCCAACAGACCCGCCAGCGATTGGATTCCCGATAAGTATTTCCACGAGAAAGAGATCGAGTACAATCCTTACGGACTGCTTTCCTCGGACCGCCGCACAGCAATGCGCATGATGAGTGATATCGAGTGCATCGGCAAGGCGCTGCCCGGCTTGGATTGTGGCTCGTGCGGTGCACCCAACTGCATGGCATTTGCCGAGGATATCGTCAAGTGCGAGGCTGGGGCGGATGAATGCACCGTCATGCTCAAGCGACTGATGAAGGAGAGGGGCATTGAAACCGAGCGAGAGGAGATTCTCCATCGCTTTGATGCAATTATTCAAGAAAATCACCGCGATAAGGAGGGTGGAGGCAATGAAGGTTAAGGCTCTTTGCGAGCGACTCGGTGCGCGCGTGCTTTGCGGCACAGCGGACGGGGAGTTTGAGGGCGTGTATACCGGCGACCTGCTCAGTCGTGCAATGAGTCGCGTGGAGTACGGATGCGCATGGGTAACCATCATGGCTAACATCAACGTAGTAGCGGTCGCCAATCTGACAGAGCCCGCTCTGATCGTACTGGCAGAGGACGTGATCATGCAAGAGGATGCACTGAGCGCAGCGCAGGAGAATCAGCTTTGCGTGATCAGCACGCCCATGTCGGCGTATGAGATCTGCTGCGCCATCCACGAGATGGCAGGGGAGTGATCCCATGAGCCTTTACCGGTGCGATTTACATCTGCATTCCTGCCTGTCTCCCTGCGGAGACGAGGATATGACGCCCGGCAATATTGTCGGCATGTCACTTTTGAACGGACTGCAGATCGTGGCGCTGACCGACCACAATTCCACCAAAAACTGCCCGGCATTTTTCAAGATCGCCAAGGCAAACGGCATCATCCCGATAGCGGGCATGGAGCTGACCACCGCTGAGGACGTTCACGCGGTCTGCCTGTTCCGGGATCTGGAAAGCGCCATGGAATTTGGCGAGTTTGTGGACAAGCGTCGCTTCAAGATCAAAAACGAGCCCGAGATTTTCGGCAGACAGTGCATCACCAATCAGGATGACGAGGTGGTGGACGAGGAGGAGTTCCTGCTCATCAATGCGTCCTACCTTTCCTTGGAGGAGGCTTATTCTGAGGTCAAGAGGCGCCAAGGCGTTTGCTATCCCGCACACATTGACCGTTCCTCAAACGGCATTATTTCCATGCTGGGCGATTTTCCGCCCGATCCGCACTTTACGGCGTTTGAGCTCAACGATATCGCCTCGCTTTCCGAGTGCCTTGAGAAATATCCCATTCTGCGGCAGAGAGGATTGACCTATGTCGCTTCCTCCGATGCGCATTACCTGACCGATATTGCCGAGGAAGGATTTGTCGTCGAGTTGGATGACGAGCCGTATTCCTCTCAGCTGGTCAGAGATCGACTGATCGATTATCTGCTGGGAAAAACAAAAGGAGATTGATATGGACGAGCTTTCGCTTTATGTGCTGGATATCACCATGAATTCGGTCAGGGCAGGAGCAACTCTTATCTGTGTTTCGTTGATCGAGCAAGGGCAATGGTTGGATTTTCGCGTGCAGGATAACGGATGCGGTATGACTGAGGAGCAGCTTGCAAAGCTTGCAAACCCGTTCTTTACCACCAGAAAGACCAGAAAGGTCGGACTTGGCATCCCGTTTTTGAAAATGCTTGCCGAGATGACCGGAGGATACGTTGAGATCTCTTCGGTGCACGAGTCGGCAGGGGAGCATCACGGAACCGTGACGCACGCAAGATTTGGCAAAGATCATATCGATTTTATCCCCATCGGCAATATGGTGGATACCATCAAAACCCTGATCCAGGGCTCACCCGAGATCGATTTTGAGTATCTGCACAAAACCGAAAAAGGAGAGGTCACACTTTCCACACGCGAGCTGCGAAAGGTGCTGGGCGAGGACATCTCGCTTGGCGAGCCCGAGATCCTTTCTTGGATCGACTCGTATCTGACAGAGCAGTACGAGGGGCTCAATTAAGGTTAGTTTATTAAAAAATTTATAATTATTCTGAAAGGATCATCACAATGAAGTCACTTGAAGAGCTGAAGGCCATCAAGGCCAAAATGCAGGACAAGGTTGTTCTGCGCAAATCCAGCGGTGACATCCGTATCGTAGTCGGCATGGCTACTTGCGGTATCGCAGCAGGTGCACGTCCCGTTCTCAATGCGTTTGTTGAGGGTATCAACCAGGCAGGCTTGGGCGAGAGTGTTATCGTTACTCAGACCGGCTGTATCGGCATTTGCCAGTACGAGCCCGTTGTTGAGGTTTACACCAAGGACACAGAAAAGGTTACCTACGTCAAAATGACCGCTGAAAAGGCAGCAGAGGTAATCGAGAAGCACATCAAGGGTGGTAAGCCTGTAGCAGAGTACACCATCAACGCAAACAAGAAGTAATCAAGGAGGATAAAGAGTTATGATTCGTTCTCACGTACTGATTTGCGGCGGTACCGGCTGTAGCTCTTCGGGCAGCGTTAAGCTGAGCGAAAAGCTGGCAGAGGAACTCAAAGCCAAGGGTCTGGATCAGGAAATCAAGATCGTTCTGACCGGTTGCTTCGGTCTTTGCGCACTTGGCCCGATCATGATCGTATATCCCGAGGGCACCTTCTATTCCAGAGTTACAATCGATGACATCCCCGAGATCGTTTCCGAGCACCTGGAGAAGGGTAGAATCGTTGAGCGTCTGGTTTACAACGAAACCGATGCAGCACAGGGCGAGGAGGAGCTGGAGGCAGCATCTCTGAGCGAGACCACCTTCTACAAAAAGCAGAAGAGAGTTGCACTGCGTAACTGCGGTGTGATCAACCCTGAGAGCATTGAAGAGTACATCGCAATGGACGGCTACTTCGCACTGGAGAAGGCTCTGCGCGAAATGACCCCCGATGAAGTGATTCAGACCATTCTGGATTCCGGTCTGCGCGGCAGAGGCGGTGGCGGATTCCCCACCGGTCTTAAGTGGAAGTTTGCTTCGGGCAACCGCGGCAACGTTAAGAAGTACGTTGCATGTAACGCAGACGAGGGTGACCCTGGTGCGTTCATGGACCGTTCCATTCTGGAGGGTGACCCCCACGCAGTCATCGAGGCTATGGCAATCGCTGCTTACGCAATCGGCGCTGACGAGGGCTACGTATACGTTCGTGCTGAGTACCCCATCGCAGTAAACCGTCTGCAGATCGCGATCGATCAGGCAAGAGAGTACGGTCTGCTGGGTGAAAACATTTTCGGCACCGGCTTTAACTTTGATATGAAGATCCGTCTTGGCGCAGGCGCATTCGTTTGCGGTGAAGAGACTGCTCTGATGACCTCTATTGAGGGTAACCGCGGTGAGCCCAGACCCCGTCCTCCTTTCCCGGCAGTCAAGGGTCTGTTCGAGCAGCCTACCGTACTTAACAACGTTGAGACCTATGCAAACATTCCTCAGATCATCCTGAACGGTGTGGAATGGTTCACCAGCATGGGTACCGAAAAGTCCAAGGGCACCAAGGTATTCGCACTGGGCGGCAAGATCACCAACACCGGTCTTGTTGAGGTTCCCATGGGTACTACTCTGCGCGAGGTTATTGAGGAAATCGGCGGCGGCATCCCGAACGGCAAGAAGTTCAAGGCTGCTCAGACCGGTGGTCCTTCCGGTGGTTGTATCCCCGCATCCCTGATCGATACTCCCATTGACTACGACAACCTGACTGCTATCGGTTGTATGATGGGCTCGGGCGGTCTGATCGTTATGGACGAGGACAACTGCATGGTTGATATTGCTAAGTTCTTCCTGGAATTCACGGTTGACGAATCCTGCGGTAAGTGCACCCCCTGCCGCGTAGGTACTCGCAGACTGCTTGAGATCCTGGATAAGATCATTTCCGGTAACGGTGAGCTTGAGGACCTGGACCGCATGGAAGAGCTGTGCGAGTACATCAAGTCCGCATCTCTGTGCGGCCTTGGTCAGACTGCTCCTAACCCCGTTATCGCAACCCTGAAGTTCTTCCGTGATGAGTACATCGCTCATATCGTAGACAAGAAGTGCCCTGCAGGCGTCTGCAAGAGCCTGATGTCCTACGTCATTGATAAGGAAAAGTGCATTGGCTGTGGCAAGTGCTTGAAGAACTGCCCCGCAGATGCAATTACTAAGACCGACTACGTAGCACCCGGCCACAAGCTGCCTTCGCTGTCCATCGACGCTTCCAAGTGCGTCAAGTGCGGCGCTTGCGTATCCGGCTGTAAGTTCGGCGCAATCTATAAGGACTAAGAAAGGAGAATTGTGGATATGGAAACCAAAATGCTTAACATCAAGATTAACGGTCAGCCTTATACCGTGCCCTACGGAACCACTGTTCTCGAAGCTGCCAAGCTGGCAGGTATCGATATTCCCACGCTTTGCTACCTCAAGGACATCAACGAGATCGGCGCATGCCGTCTGTGCCTGGTAGAGGTAAAGGGTGCTCGCGGACTGGTAACCGCTTGCGTATATCCCATTGAGCGCGAGGGTACTGAAATTGTAACCAACTCTCCCGCTATTATCAAGGCGAGAAAGATGAATTTGCAGCTGCTCTTGTCCAACCACAACAAGAAGTGCCTGTCCTGCGTGCGCTCCACCAACTGCGAGCTGCAGAAGCTGTGCCAGGAATACGGTGTGGAAGAGGACTACTATGCAGGCATTAAGACCGAGAGCCGTATTGACGACTCCTCTTGCGCAATTATCCGCGATAACAGCAAGTGCATTCTGTGCCGCCGTTGCTCCGCAATGTGCGAAAAGGTACAGGGCATTGGCGTAATCGGCGCAAACGACCGTGGCTTTGATACCCACATTGGCTGCACCTTCGATACTCCCTTGGCAACCACCTCTTGCGTCAACTGCGGTCAGTGCATCAACGCATGTCCCGTAGGCGCTCTGTACGAGAAGGATTCTACCGACGAGGTATTCGAGGCTCTGGCTGATACCTCCAAGCACGTTGTTGTTCAGACTGCTCCCGCAGTTCGTGCAGCAATTGCTGAAGAGTTTGGCAATCCCATCGGCACCAACGGTGAGGGCAGAATGGTTGCTGCTCTGCGTCGTCTGGGCTTTACCAACGTATTTGATACCGACTTTGCAGCAGACCTGACCATTATGGAAGAAGCAACCGAGTTCCTTGGCAGATTCAAGAACGGCGGCGTGCTGCCCATGATCACCTCCTGCTCGCCCGGTTGGGTGAAGTACTGCGAGCACTACTATCCTGAGTTCACCGAGAACCTCTCCTCCTGCAAGTCTCCTCACCAGATGCTTGGTGCGATCATCAAGACCTACTATGCAGAGAAGATGGGCTGGGATCCCAAGGACGTAGTTGTCGTATCCATCATGCCTTGTACTGCTAAGAAGTTCGAGATCGGCAGAGCTGACGAGAACGCAGCAGGCGTACCGGACGTTGATATCTCTCTGACCACCCGCGAGCTGGCTCGTATGATCCGCCGTGCAGGTATCAACTTCAACGAGCTTCCCGAGGAGCAGTTCGATGCACCTCTGGGCATCTCCACCGGTGCAGGCGTTATCTTCGGCGCAACCGGCGGCGTAATGGAAGCAGCGCTGAGAACTGCTGTATTCGCACTGACCGGCAAGAACCCCGAAAAGCTGGAGTTCCACGAGGTTCGCGGCACTCAGGGCTGGAAGGAAGCAAGCTACACCATTGGCGATATTACGCTCAACGTAGCAGTTGCATCCGGCACCAAGAATGCAGCCGCTCTGCTTGATGCTGTCAAGAGCGGTGAAAAGAAGTATGACTTCATCGAGATCATGGGTTGTCCTGGCGGCTGTGTAAACGGCGGCGGTCAGCCTCACGTTGAAGCTAAGGTTCTGAACTGGACCGACGTTCGCGCTCTGCGTGCAAGCGTACTGTACAACCTGGACGCTTCCATGCCTCTGCGTCTGTCTCACGAGAACCCTGCGATCAAGGAGCTGTATGACAGCTACCTTGGCGAGCCCAACAGCCACAAGGCTCATGAGCTGCTTCACACCACCTACGTGAAGAGAGGTCTTTAAGACATAAAACACACCCGCGACGCAGTCGCGGGTGTGTTTTATTTTGCAACCGTCACCATACTATTTGAAAATCCAATGCTTGTCCAAACTGCTTGCCCAGCCCCTTCCTCCCGTTACGCTACGCTACGGGAGCCCTCCTTCCCCTGTGGGGACGGCTTATTTTAATCGCTTGCATCGAAGAGAATCACAAGACGGATAACAAAAAAGTGTCCTACGATGGGAAAAGTCAACAGAACGGATGCGCGACGCGAAGCCGTCCCCACAGGGGAAGGGGCGCCTCGCTGCGTTGCTAAGCGAGGGGAAGGGGTTGCCTGAACACATCGGGATAGTTCTGTATCGTGATGAAAGCATTATCGGAGTAACAAAAGAAGCAGGAATCTGTTCATTATTGAACAAATTCCCGCAATTTTAACACTGACTTATCCGCCCTATCTGAACGCGAATTTTTTCAAAACACCACCGCCAACACCAAAAGGTGCAGGGGATAGAACGCGTAAAAGCCGTATTTCATGGCTGCTGCCCATACCTTGTTCTTGGGCTTGGGTCCGGGCTTACCGTTATAAAACACCATGGGAATAAAGGCAACTGCTGCGAATATGCCGCGCTGGTAAACGGGCTCATCCCAAGCACCCGTCAGCAGCTGGTTGCGGAAGGCAAACAGCACCGTGATGGGGCACCATGCCCAGCGAGTGGTTGCAAAGACGTAGAGCATCAGGATCAGCACCATGCCTTCCCAGCCGTAGTCCACACCCAGAAATTCACCTGCAAATACCGTGCCGCAGCATGCCATGCAAAGCAGCAAAGCCCACAGCCACCAAGCGCCCTTGCGCCTCTGCGCCACGCGCTTGCCAAGGTCCAAAAGCCACATTGCACCAAGCGAGGCAGCCAGCGTGAACAAAATATTCAAATGATCCCATTTCCACCAAACACCGTTGAAGCAATAGGTGTAGATGGGCTGTGATAGCAGTGCCAATGCCAGCAGCTGCAACAGGTATCGCCACCTGCTGCGCGTGTGAAGAAAGCCCTGCACCAGCATAAAGGCATACAGGGGAAAGGACACTCTGCCGATCATGCGGCAGATCTCCCAACCCGTAAACTGCCCCACGGCAGCTGCGTGGTCGATCACCATAGTCAAGGCAGCGATGATTTTGATCCAGAAAATGCTCAAGCCACTCACCTCCGTCATCTGATTTATTATAACATACCAATGCAAAAAAACGAACACTTTTTGCAAAAAAATATTGCAAACAGAGCAGGGATATGGTAGAATAAAAGTGTAAATAGAATTTACCTTCAAGGAGATATCATATGAACATCGGTGAGAAGATCAAGAATCTTCGAACGTCCAAAATGATGACCCAGCAGGAGCTGGCAGGAGATTTTATCACAAGAAATATGCTCTCGCGCATTGAGCATGGCGCAGCCTTACCCAGCCTGCCCACAGTGGTCTATCTTGCCAATCGTCTGGGCGTGCCTGCAGGCTTTTTGCTGGCAGAGGAGGAAAACGAATTTCTGTATCAGAAGATCCGCCATATCCCCAATATCCGCAGGGCATTCCGCATGGGGGATTATCGCATCTGTCGCCAGCTCTGCGAGTCTGCGCTCTCGGAATCTGACGATGAGATCGCGCTGCTCATGGCGGAGTGCGCCTTTGAGATTGGCAAGGAGGAATTTTTTGCGGGGAATCTGCACAACGCCTGCTATTGGTTTGATACAGCGCTTAAGGACGCTGCGTTGACTGCTTATCACACAGCGCATATCGTAGCACCGGTGATTGTGTTTTTCCGCCATATGCGCCAAATCTCGCCCTCGCTGAGCTCTTATGAGGCAGAGAATCTGCTGCCGGGTGAGCGTGATTATTCGGCATGGCAGGAGCCGTTTTGCCGTTACGTGCTGATCATGGAGCAACCGGGATATCCCGATCCTGCACACCATTTTGATCCGGATGCCCCGCTGGAGCGTCAGCTTTCCATGCACGTGCAAGCAACACGCATGCAGGCACAGGGTGATTTTGCGGGTGCATACCGTGTGCTGTGCGATATTCTGGAGGACGAGGATGCACCGATTCCGGTGCTGCTTTACCGCGTGCTGCACGATGCCGAGAATTGCTGTAAGGCGCTTGAGGATTACAAGGGCGCTTACGATAACTCGATTTACAAGCTGTCGGTTCAGGAAAAGCTTTTGGCGGAGAACACGGTATGAGAAGATTTTGCTTGATTTGCCTGGCATTTTTTCTGCTGCTTTCGGGCTGTGCAGCAAAAGGTGTGACGTTTGTTGATGGTGAGACGCTGAATCATGCGGAGCAGCAATCCCTATATGAATCTCGTGTAGAGCAGCAGGGTGAGCCGGATGTGAGCGGAAAGGGTGAGGTGTACTTTACGCCAAGCGGTACCAAGTATCATAAAGACCCTGATTGCAGCTACCTTGGCGGTGCCAAGCAGGTGCTATCCGGCAGCATTGCCGAGGCAGTCAATCACGGTGCCAAGAGCCCGTGCTCACGTTGTGGAGGACAATAACTATGGAAAGAAAAATCAGAATCAGACCTGCGCTGCAAGCTGACGTTGCAGCAATCATGTCCGTGTTTGCTCAGGCACGTGCTGCAATTGCCGCGCTTGGCATCGATCAGTGGCAGGACGGTTATCCCACAGATGCGCACGTGTCTGCGGACATCGAAAAAGGGTATGGATACGTACTGTGCGATGCGTCAGGCGTGCAGGGCTATTTTGCCATGATACCCGAGCCTGAGCCTACTTATCATCAGATTTTTGACGGTGCATGGCTGACCGACGGTGCATATATGACCGTGCACCGCGTTGCTGTATCAGACGCTTTGCGCGGGCAGGGAGGTGCGGCACAAGCTATGCAGTTTGCCGTATCGCGCGCTTTGCGCGCGGGATTGCAGTCGGTCAGGATCGACACGCACAAGGGTAATTTGCGCATGCGAAGATTCCTTGAAAAGCAAGGGTTTTCGGCGTGCGGCTCCATTTATCTTGCAAGCGGTGCGCACCGCGTGGCATACGAAAAGGATTTGCGAGGTGTGCTCAGCCATGCCCCCGTCGTGCTGTACGAGGATCGGAATATGATCATCTGCGAAAAGCCGGTCGGTCAGCCAAGTCAGCCCGACCCCGCGCATGCGGACGGCTCGGATCTGCTCTCGCGCATCATGGCATGGCGAGAGGCTTGCGGATATTCGCCCGAGATTTATTTGGTGCACCGATTGGATACCGCCACGGGCGGAGCCATTCTGTTTGCCAAGGATAAGGCAAGCGCTGCGCGACTTGGCGGCATGGTGGTCGGCAAGCAGATACACAAGCAATACGTGGCGGTGGTGCACGGCACACTGACGCCCCAAGAGGGTGTGATGGTGGACCTGTTGTACCACGATAAGTCCAAGAATAAAGCATTTGTAGTGGATAGCGAGCGCAAGGGCGTCAAACAGGCGATTCTTTCCTACCGCACCCGTGCGGTGCAGGGGGAATGCAGTCTGGTTGAGGTCACGCTGCAGACCGGGCGCACGCATCAGATCCGCGCGCAGCTGTCTCATGCGGGGCATCCGCTGCTGGGGGATGGCAAATACGGCAGCCGCGAAAAGGGCTGCACCACCGCCTTGTGGGCGTCTTACTTGTGCGTGACGCATCCGCAAACCGGTAAGGAAATTGAGGTACAAAGCACACCGCCCAAGGCATATCCTTGGAATTTGTTTGATGTAAAGGAGTAAGATATGGCGTTTCCAAAAAACTTTTTATGGGGCACGGCAACAAGTGCAGGTCAGATCGAGGGCGGTGCACTGACAGACGGCAGAACCCCCAGCATCTGGGATACCATGGCTGCAAAGCCGGGCAGGATCTTTGGTGGGCACACACCCGAGATTGCCTGCGACAGCTATCATCAGTTTGACCGAGATCTGCGCAATCTTTGCGCGCTTGGCGTCAATTCCTACCGCATGTCGATCTCGTGGTCGCGCGTGCTGCCAAACGGTACGGGACAAATCAATCAAGCCGGCATAGACTATTACAGACGCGCGTTCGAATCCCTCTTGGAAAAGGGCATAGCTCCTTGCGTGACGCTGTATCACTGGGATCTGCCGCAGGTCTTGGAGGATCGTGGCGGCTGGGTCAACCGCGATTCGATCGAGTGGTTTGGTGAGTACGCGGATAAGATGTTTACCGCTTACGGTGATATCGTACCCATGTGGGCAACCATCAACGAGCCGATTGCCACCTACGTGGGCTATGCGCTGGGCGGCTTTGCGCCGGGATATACCAATGAAGTCTGGGGAAATCAGGCGCGTCACAATATTCTGGTGGCACACGGTAAGGGCGTGCAGGCGTTCCGCGCGCACAATCTGCAAAACAGTCAGATCGGTGCGGTGATCGACATCTGGAAGCGGCATGCGCTGACCGATTCGCCCGAGGATATTGCACTGATGATCGATCAGGACGAGCGCAACTGGAAATTCTATTGCGATCCCTTGTATGCAGGCAGATACAGCGATTATATCCTGGAGCACCTGGAGCGCGAGGGCACGCTGATGAAAATTGCGCCCGAGGACTATGGTATTATGAGTCAAAAGACCGATTATTTCGGCTTGAACGTATACAATCGCGTGCCCGTGACGCACAATCAGAAGGTGCAGGCGGATTTCTCGCAGGGCGGTAATTTCCTTAACAACCGCACGGAGTATTATCCGCGCGCGGTCTACGATGCCATTGTTATGCTCAAGGAAATGTATGCGCTGGATATTCCGTTCTACGTCACCGAAAACGGTACGTATTTCGAGGGTGATGAGCCCGTTGACGCGGATGGTATGATCCACGACGACGACCGCATCCGTTACGTACAGGGCTTTTTGTCCTATATTGAAAAGGCGATTGACGAGGGCTACGACGTGCGCGGCTATTACCTCTGGAGCCTGATGGATAATTTTGAATGGAGCGCGGGCTACAATTTCAAGTTTGGCATTATGAGCTGTGACAGAGAAGGAAAGACCGCTTTTAAAAAGAGCGCGCTGTTTTACCGCGATTTTATTGCGAAAAACCGTTAATATTTTTTAAACTTTGTAAAAGCGTGAAACTTTTTGCGATTTTTGTCGTCTATATAAGTATAAGGATAAATTGACCTCGGAGGTGAACGGATTGAAATCGGGTATCAGAGCAATATGGGCAATGATTTGTACGGCATGGATAAGCGGAGCAGCTGCGTTGTGCGCTTATGCTGCCGAGCAGGGAACTGAGCAGATCAGTCGTGCCGCTCGGGTCATGTCGGTCATGGACGTGCTGCAAACGGTCTGCATTGTCATCGTCATTGTCGTAGCTGTACTGGTGCTTGCGTTTTATCTGTTGAAAATGATTCTTGCAAGGACGCCTGCGTCCTTGGATCAAAAGGAGAAAAAGAATGAAGAAAAATAGATGGATCAAGGTGCTCTCTCTCGCCCTTGCGGCAGTATTGTCATGTGCGTTTTTTACGGGCTGTGATTTTGTGGGCATTGAGCCCTTGCTTGGACTGCTCCCGGGTATGGACCGACATCAAACCTCGATGCGGGTGACCATGGATTACGGCAATTACAGAGGCTCCCGCTATGCCACGCCTTTGCTGGAGTCCTGCGAGACGGATTTCCTTAATAAGCAGCAATGGGGATTGGATGAGTTTGTGCCGGGGGATGTGTATTACGTCACCTACACGGGAGAGATGATGTTTCTGGAGAGCTACCCGGGTAGGGTGGTGCTCAAGGATGGCGCGGTGGTTTCTGTGGAGCGCGAGGATGCGGGTATCCTTGCCGTGTCCTTCGATGGGCAGCAGGTTCTGCAAAGCCTTGAGGATGACTTTGTGCTTGACGCACAGCTGCCCGAATACGTGATTTTGAATCGGGATGGCGATTTCTGTAAGACGGAGCATTGTTTCTATGGGGGAACCCTATATGCCACCTACGAAAAGGCAAAAGCCGAGCAAACAGAGGATGGCAAGACGTGCATTGAGGTGCTTGCAATCTACGCGTATATGCCAAGATAAATGAAAACGAGCATCGGACAGCGTCCGATGCTCGTTTTTCTATGTGATTTTTGTTCAGTTGCAGATCTCGTAAGACATGTTGTAAAGCTTTTCGATCTTTGCCTGACGGTAAGCGCAGCGTGCACGCATGGAGGCAATCTCATCAGCACTGAATCTGTCAAGGTCGCCCTCTTTGAGCTTGCCCTTGTACATGCGGTCCAGCACCAGTGCATAGTTGATATCCTCGTTGGTGATCTTGTTTTCCAGCACTGCCATGACGCGGTTGGATTTGCCCTGAAGCAGCAGATTAACCGCCTCAACGCCCATCTGTGTAGCAGTCATACGGTCGCGCAGGGTAGGACCGCCACCGCGGATGATGTGACCTACGCGAGCAAACTTGGTTTCAATGCCGGTCTGAGCCTGCACCTTTTCTGCAAAATACTCGCTGTACTTGCGGCCGTTGACCTGGGGCATGCCCTCGGAGAACACCACAATAATGCCTCTCTTGCCTTTCTCACGTACGGTGGCAACCTTGCGAATGGCTGCTTCCTCGTCAAAGTCAGTCTCGGGAATGGCAATCGCCACAGCACCCGTGCAAATACCTGCATACAGCGCAACAAGACCGCAGTCTCTGCCCATGACCTCCACGACGTTGCATCTTGCGTGAGACTCGCAGGTGTCGCGCAGGTAGTCGATCATGCCAAGCAGGGTATTGACGGCAGTATCGTAGCCGATGGTCAGATCGGTTGCGGTAATGTCGTTGTCAATGGTTGCGGGAATGCCGATTGCGGGAATCCCGTGGTTGGTAATATCGGTTGCACCGCGGAAGGTACCGTCACCACCGATGGCAACGAGCGCGTCGATATCGTTTTCATGGCAGGTTTGCAGTGCCTTTGCCATGCCCTCGGGTGTTGCGAATTCGGGGCAACGGGAGGAATAGAGGATGGTACCGCCACGCGTAACGATATTGGAAACGCTGTGGGATTCCAGGACAGTCAGGTCACCGTTCAAAAGACCTGCGTAGCCACCGTTGATACCAACGACCTCAATGCCCTCAGCAAGGGCCTTTCTTGTTACGGCTCTGACAGCCGCGTTCATGCCGGGGGCATCGCCGCCCGACGTCAAAACACCAATTTTCTTAAACTTTGCCATGTAATTGCCTTTCTGTCCCATCATGGGGGTCTTGAAATTTTCCAATTTATTATTTTACAATATTTTGTAAGAAAAATCAAGGGGATATGCGAAAATTCTGCCGTTATTCCCGAATATTTTGCGCTTCTCTGCATGCAAGTGCCAAAGAGAGCAGAGCAGCGCGTGAGCGGATCTCGTGCCGCGGCAGATAAGCGGGCATGCAATAGCGCACGGCAAAGGTGTGCGCAGGCGTGCTGACCCCGATATAGACTGTGCCCACGGGCGTGCTTTGACTGCCGCCACCGGGACCTGCCACACCGGTCAGAGAGATTGCAATATCAGCGCCCGTGTGCGTGCGAGCACCCTCTGCCATGGCGCGTGCTACGGGTGCGGAGACCTCGGTATGCTGCTCAATCAGACTCTCGGGCACGCCCAAAAGCTGTGTTTTCATTTGGTTGGTATAGGTCACAAAGCCGCCCTTGTAAACAGCCGAGCTGCCGGGAGTTGCGGTGATCAGCGCGCCCACAAGACCGCCCGTGCAGGATTCTGCCGTGGCAAGCGTCAAGCCCTTGTCGCTAAACATGATTCTCAGCTGCTCGCTGGGATCGGGGGGGATGATGATAGAATTGATTTTCATAACGTTTCTCCAAAAAAGCGGCAGCATCCCGGGATGCTGCCGCCGTAATGCTTTTTATGAAAGAGAAGCAGCTTTATTTGCCCTCTTTGACGTGCAGATCCACCTGAGCATGAGGCACCTCAATGCCGTTGGCAGAGAAAGCAGCCTTAACCTGATCTCCAAGATCAAACTTTACAGTCCAGAAATCGGCGTTTTTACACCAGGCACGTGCAGTCAGCGTTACACCGCTTTCGGTCATGTCGGTCATGCGGACAAAATGCTCGGGATCCTTAAGAACCAGCGGATGCGCAGCAACGATGTCGTTTACAATGCCGATCGCTTTATCAAGATCGGATTTGTGAGAGAGTGCAAAGGAAATATCCACGCGGCGGTTTTCCTCACGGGAGTAGTTGATCACAGTCGAGTTGGTCAAGCCACCGTTGGGCAGCAGAATATGCTTGTTATCGGGGGTGCGGATGGTGGTATAAAAGAAGCCAACGTCAATGACCGTGCCGCTAACGCCCTGCGTTTCAATAAAATCGTCAATGCGGAAGGGGCGGAACAAAAGCAGCATAAATCCGCCTGCCAGGTTGGAAAGCGAGCCCTGCAATGCCAATGCAACAGCAGCACCTGCAGATGCAATGACCGTAATAACGGATGCCATAGGCACGCCGATAATCGCTACAATGGAAACCACAAGCAGTACGTTGAGCATGATCTTGATCAGATGATGCAGGAAAACGCGAACAGTGCGGTCCATTTTGTCAAACTTCTTTCCGTCAGGGAAGAACTTGAGCAGCAGCTTGATCAGCAGATTGCCGATCAGTAAAATGAGAAGGCAAGCTACGATCTTGCCTGCGATGCTGATACAAAGAGGAATGAGGTTTTCGGGATTGAGCCAATTCAGAATTGCATCGAGATAAGCAGAGGCGCCTGCTTCTGTTGCAACGTCGGTTACTGCCTCGGTTGCAGCCTCGGCTACAGTCTCGGTGATCTGCTCGGTAATTTCTTCTGCTGAGCGAAGAATGGGATTGGGAGATACCAAAGTGATTACACTTCCTTTCATATGATTCTGTTAGGGTACGTTTATTATAACACGGAAATAGTATCTTTGTAAACTATTATTTCGGAAAATTTGGCTTGACAGCCAAAAAAATTTTTCGTATAATGAAGAAAATATGTAAAAAGGGGGGTAAAAAGATGAGCCAATGCCATGCATGTCCGCGCAACTGCGGAGCAGACCGAGCAAGTGACAGAGGATACTGCGGGCAGAGCGAAGCGTTTCGCATTGCGCGCGCTGCGCTGCACATGTGGGAGGAACCCTGCATCAGCGGCACGCGCGGTTCGGGTACCGTATTTTTCTCGGGCTGTAATCTTGGCTGCGTGTTCTGTCAGAATTACAGAGTCAGTCATCGCGGTCAGGGCATGGAGATCAGTGCCGACGAGCTGATCGAGCGCATGCTTGCCTTGCAGGCTGCCGGTGCGCACAATATCAATCTGGTCACCCCCACGCACTTTGCCGTGCAGCTGGCAGAGGTGCTGGCACGCGTCAAGCCATTGCTGCATATCCCGGTTGTTTACAATACGGGTGGCTATGAAAAGCCAGAAATACTTGCATTGCTTGCCCCTTACGTGGACGTTTGGATGCCGGACTTTAAGTTTGCCGATCGGCAGCTCTCTGCAAGTTATGCAAGCGCACCCGATTATCCCGAGATAGCAGAGCGCGCCATTGCCACGATGTATGCGCTGGCAGGAAGTGCGCAATTTGATGCACAGGGCATGATGACGCGCGGTGTGCTGGTGCGCCATCTGGTACTGCCGGGCTGCCGCAAGGATTCCATTGCAGTGCTTGACAGACTTGCAAATGCCGTGCCCGTGTGTGAGGTGCGCCTTTCTTTGATGAGCCAGTATACTCCTGAATTTGCCATGGACGCGCCCTATGCCAATCTGCACCGCCGCGTGACCACGTTTGAATATGAGTCGGTCATGGCGCATGCCGAAAAGCTTGGCTTTATCGGCTATATGCAGCAAAGGGAATCGGCAACGGCAAAGTACACGCCCGAGTTTGAAGGACAGGATATTCTCTGAGATCCCAAAACTCACCCGATAGGTGAGCTTTCGCGAAATCTGCGTTGTTGATTTGTCGCTTTTTTGGTGCTATCATAATTTCGTAAGGAGTCCTTAACAACGAAAGGAGATATATTATGGAAATAGGAGCAAAAATCAAGCAACTCAGAGCCAAGGCGGGCATGACGCAGGAGCAGCTTGCCACCGCCCTTGGCATCAGCGCGCAATCGGTTTCCAAATGGGAGAATGCGATTACCATGCCCGACGTCGCCCTTTTGCCGCTGCTTGCAGGCGAGCTTGGCGTGAGCATTGATGAATTATTCGATCTGACTGCGGAGCAGAAGCTGCACCGTATCGAGCGTGGGATGGACGTGCTTGCAGAGTATTCGCCTGAAGAATTTGCGCGTCACGAGGAGTTTTTACTGCATCAACTGGACGAGTACCATGACAGAACGGTCATTTTGGAGCATCTTTCCTCTCTGTATCATTTTCGCATGGAGGCGGATGCAAGACGCGTGAGCAAATATGCACGCGAAGCCATGCTGCGCGCACCCGAGAAAAAGGTTTGCCAGTGGATGCTGCAAATGTCCGAAGGGGCGGATGCCTGGGATTGGAACGTGGCAAACCATGCGCGGGTGATCGATTTCTACAAGCAGGTGATAAAGAGCGACCGCGTAACGCCCAAGGCGACGCTGCCTTATATGTATCTGATCGATAATCTGATCGCAGACCATCGCACCACCGAGGCAGAGAAATATTTGGAGGAGTACGCAAAGCTGCCCGCAGCCAGACCCTTTATCATTCCCGTATACCGTGCACATATCGCGCTTGCCAAGTTCGACAAGCCCTGTGCTGATGAGATTATGGCACAGGCAGAGCAGGAGTTTGGCACTGACACCGGCTTTTTGTTCGAGCTGGGGCAGTATCATGCAAAAACGGGGAATTATCAAAAGGCGATCGCATATTATCAAGCCTCATGGGATCAGGATGCCCAAAAGCCTCGCTATACCGATCCGCTGGATGCAATTTGCACCATTTATGAAATTCTTGGCGAGAATCAAAACGCTGTGGCAGCTTGCGACCGCCTGCTGTGCGCCTTAACCGAGGAATGGGGATACGAAAGCGACCATGCCCCCGTGCTTGAGGTCAAGAAGAGAAAGCAAGAGCTGATGCAGAAATAAGAGCCAAAACAAAAAACCGAGCGCGCAGCGCTCGGTTTTTTTCGTTTACAGATTTAATATGCGATGGTGGTCATCAGCGCGTATTCGGGCTGCGAGACGTCCAGTCTGGAAGCCTGCGCCACAATGGGCTGATCGCTCTCTACCAGCACAGCGTAAGGCTTGTTGCGGGGGATGGGCTGACCGTTATCAGCAACCATTTTGTCAAGTCTGATGTGGTTGGTGCGGTTGTTTTCGCAAACGGCATGCAAACCGGTCAGGGGCTCCTGATCCTCAAAATAAATGGTCAGGTCAATGTGTGCCGTTTTGCCCGAAATATTGAGCACGCAAACTGCCTCGTGGCTGACGAATTCACCCTTGACAGTGTCGCTCATGTAACCGTCGGGGATCATCCAGACGTTCTTTCCGTACATATGATATTCTCCTTTGTATACAAGTATTTACAAAGCAAGTATATCACACCCGCCCCGCCTTGTCAAGCATTATTTGCCCGTATCCGAGCAGGTGACCGAGGCTGCATTGAGGCTGTAGTTCATCGAGCCAACTGCTATGCGCGACCATGCGTCCTGCGTGCCGCCGTAGCGGATGGTCTTGAGTGACTTGCAGCCATAGAACGCCATATCCTCAATCTTTGTCACGCTTGCAGGCACGTTGACCGAGGAGGAGCCGGATGCAGCAGGGTAGTGCACAAGCGTTCTGCCGTCCGCGGTATACAGCACGCCGCCAATGTCCTTGTAGCTTGCATTCTGTGCGCTGACCGTTATGTACACAAGGCTTGTGCAGCCACCAAAGGCAAGGTGCCCGATGCTGGCAATTGACGCGGGAATCTGCACCACGGTGACCGAGGTGCAATTGTAAAACGCTTGCGGACCAATAGCGGTGACGCGCTCGCCCGAGGGACTGGTGGAGGGGATGACCACGCAGATGTCACGGCATGCGCCAAGTCCGGTCAGCGTGCAGGTGCCGTTGCCGTTTGAGGTAAAGGTCAGTCCTGTGCTGTCGGTCGAGCTGCCGTTGTTTGTTGTGTTGCCACCCACGTTGCCACTGTTTCCACCGTTGTTTCCGGTATCGGGCACGATGATGACGGGCTGCGTTTGCTGCTCATTGCCGCCCCCGTTGTTGTTCTGATTGTTTTGGTTGTTTTGGTTGTTTTGGTTGTTTTGGTTGTTCTGGTCATTGCCGAATTGGTTGCCGGGATTTTGATCCATGCCCCCCTGCAGCACGTCCGAGCCTTGCTCGGATTCCGGGTTTGTCTGATCTTCTGTGTTTTCCTCTTTGCATGCAACGGCACTCAGCAACAGCAGACCTACCAAGGCAAATGCCAGCGTTTTTGTCCATGCGCTTTTCATGAACGTACCTCCTTTTTTGTGATGTGCCTTGATTATAGCAAGCCTTATGCATGCTGTCAAAGCAAATCGTGCGACGCGCATCGCCCCTTTGTGCGCGCCTTTGAGTCATTCTGCGCACGCACGGCTTTCTCTGACGCCATTCGCTCAAAAAAATCGCTCGACGGCATTTGCCATGACCCGACAAACTTGACAAAGCGCGACAAATGTGGTATCATTTTTATATTCTGATACAAGGACGGACGGCACATGAAGATCGGACAAGCGCAACTCGGGCACGGACTGTTTTTAGCACCTATGGCAGGGGCTACGGACAGGGCTTTTCGTCGTGCCTGCCGAGAGCGGGGAGCGGAATTCACGGTCAGTGAAATGGTATCCGCAAAGGCGCTTTGCTATGAGCAAAAGAGCCCCAAGTTTGCAAGCCGCTCCAAGAGCGCGCCGCTTGCTTGCGTGCTTGCCGAGGAATATCCCATGGCGGTGCAGCTGTTCGGGCATGAGCCTGAGCTGATGGCAGAGGCGGCACGCATGATCGAGGCGTGCGATTATCTGGGCTGCAAAAGCGAGATGGCGCCCGTTGCCATCGATATCAACATGGGGTGCCCGGTCAATAAGGTGGTTGCCAACGGTGAGGGAAGTGCTTTGATGAAGGATATCCCCTTGGCGGGCAAGATCATTGAGGCGGTGGTAGGCGCTGTCAAGCTGCCTGTCACGGTCAAAATGCGTGCGGGCTGGGATAAAGACAGCATCAACGCGCCCGAGCTTGCACGCGTTGCCCAGGAATGCGGAGCTGCTGCCGTTTTCGTGCATTGCCGCACGCGACAGCAGATGTATATGCCGGGGGCTGCCCCCGAGATCGTGCGCCTTGTCAAAGAGAGCATCAGCATCCCCGTGATCGGAAACGGAGATATTTCCACCCCCGAGGATGGCTTGCGCATGCTGAAAGAGACCGGCTGTGACGGCATTATGATTGGCAGAGGCGCTTTGGGAAATCCCTGGATCTTCTCGCAAACAGCTGCCTTGATCGAGGGCAGGACTTACGAGCTGCCCACCATACACGAGCGCTTTGATACCGCCATGACGCAGATTTATGAAATGGTGGATCAAAAGGGTATGCGCGTGGGTATGGCAGAAGCAAAAAAGCACGCGGCATGGTACGTGCGCGACGTGCGCTACGCAGCTCTGACGCGTGATCGCATTATGCAGGCGGAATGCCCCGAGGACATCCGCGCTGTATATGATGAATTGATTTCCATGCAAAAGCAAGAGATACAGTGAGGTGAGTGCAGGTGCCAAAAACGCAATACGTCAAGCAGGCTGAGGTTGTGATCCTGACTGCCGATGAGCGACTGGGGCAGGTGCTTGCCGCAGAGGCTGCATTGTGTGGTGCCGCATGCGTGATCGGCACGGATGCGCAGGCAATCTCGCAAGATGAGTGGGCGCGTGCCCGCGTTGCCATTGTGGATCTGGACGGCAAGCTGGGCGGCAGCATTCCCGAGCAGGTAAGAGTACTGGGGCTTTGCCGCGACCCCGAAGCGCTGTCCATGCGCGCACGGCGCACAGCGCATCTTTTGTTCCGCAGACCCGTGCTCATGCAGGATCTGCGTCGCGAGCTGAGTGTGCTGCTGGACGAGAAGCAGGCGGTTGCGCACGTGTCGGTATCCCGTAAAAGCGCAATGCTGCAGCTGCAAAAGGAAAGCAAATGCGTGCTGATGGGCAACCGTCAGATCTCCTTGAGCGATAAGGAATTTACAGTGCTCTCGTGCCTGATCGAAAAAGGGGGGCAGGGGCTTTCCAAGGGGGAGCTTGCCGATCTTTTGGATGCCGGGGAGAGCAACGAAGGGCAGGTATATATCTGCCATTTGCGTAAGAAGCTGGAGCATGCCTTCGGGCTGCGCTTGATCCGCACCGTGCGCAATTGGGGCTATCGCTATGAAGGATCATGAAAAAACCACCGATTGATCATCGGTGGTTTTTCGTTATTTTTCATCCAGACCGCCTTCGCCTGCCAAAGGGTTGGCGGACATGGCTTGCTCGATGCTCTTGTTGGCAACGTGGGTGTAGATCTGCGTGGTGTTGAGCTGCTCGTGACCCAGAATCTCCTTGAGCACGCGCACGTCCACCTCGCCCGACTGATACATCAGCGTAGCAGCTGTGTGGCGCAGCTTATGTACCGAGTAGTGCTTGGCACCAAGACCTGCAAGATCCAGATACTTGTAAACCGTATACTGCACGGTTTTGACGCTGATGCGCTGGCATCTCTCACTCAAAAACAGTGCCTTATCGGTGTTTTTGCGGTATTTTTCCTGCAGGCGGACCTGCATGTATTGCGAGAGCGCAGCGCGGCAGGATTCGTTGAGGTAGATGATTCTTTCCTTGTTTCCTTTACCGATTACGCGTAAGGAGCGGTACTCGCGATCAAGATCGGGCAGGCTGATGCCCGCAAGCTCCGAGACACGCATGCCGCAATTGAGAAACAGCGTGATCATGCAATAGTCGCGCACGCGGTTGGGGGAGGCGGTATCATTTTTGATCGCATCCAGCAGCGCGTGGCATTCCTCCAAGGAAAGGTGCTTGGGCAGCGCCTTTTTCTTTTTGGGCGTTTCAATGTCCACAGCAGGGTTGACCTCCAAAAGGTGACGCTTGACTGTCAGATATTTGTAAAACGCCTTGATGGCGGAAAGCTTGCGCGCTTTTGCCGCGCCCGCGTTGCCGCGCACAGTGCCGGTGTATACGAGAAACTCGTAGATGCGGTCGGTTGTGATCTTTTTGATATAGTCCAGATCCGCGTACAGAATCTCAATCTTCTCGAAATCCTCGCCCTCGGTGTCAAGCCCGTGATCCTTGGCATAAAGCCAACGGAAAAAGGTGCGCAGATCGGTCAGATACTCACTCACGGTTTTATCCGAGCAGCCCTGAATGACCGATTTGTATGACGCAAACTCGCGGACAATGGCAGGGAATTCCTCTATATTGACGGTGTATGCCATAAAACCCACCTTCTTTTTTAACATTCTATTACTATTATACACCAAGCCGTGATTTTTTAGTGGATAAACTGTAAACATTCCTCGACCGTACTTGTTTTATTTGCAAAAAATCAGTATAATGTTGATATCAAAAGGATGATCGGAGCATCTATGAAGAACTTTTTTTCTAAGCATTCCTATGATTTTGTGCGCATGCTGCTTGTGCAGAGCATGATCGGCGGATTTTTCGGCTTCGCGCTTGCCATTGCCGTCACCGGTATCGGGGCGCAGAGCAGTGAAACGGGCGAGCTGAGCGGCACCAGCGAGATATTGCTGCTGGTTACCAGCGTGTGTGCAATCATTTTCTATTTGTTTTTGATCTACGTGCAGATCTGGGAGATCGGTGGTAAGGACGAAATGTCGCACCGCGTGCACGGCACAAAGCCCAATATTTATAAGGGGCTTTTGATTGCGCTTTGCGCAAACGTACCCAATTTCCTGCTGGCGGGCTTGATCGCGCTGGGTTATGCGTTCCCGGGTGTGGAGTGGATTGCCAGCGTCAGCTTTATCAGTGATCTTGTGACCAAGTTTGTTCACGGTATGTATCTTGGCATTATCCAGCATGAATTTGTGCAGGGATTTGCCCTGATGAACCAGTGGTGGATCTTCTTTTTGCTGCCCCTGCCCGCACTTGTAACCTCGTTTGCAGCGTACAATCTTGGCAGAAAGGGCTTCCATCTGACCGGCATCCTGGCACCTGTTGTGCCCGCATCCGATCGCCCCACCAAGGAAGAGCGCAAGGCTGCAAGAAAAGCCAAAAGGGAACAGAAGAATCAGAAATAAGCATAAGCGACCACCCGTGTGGGTGGTCGCGATTTTTATTTGAAAAACCTGTCGAAAATCTTGCTCGCGTTCACACAAAGTTCACACTATTTTGCAAAAGATGTGGTATAATGTACTATCACTATTTTTGTCAAAAAACATAACACTTTTTGGGAGGGTATTATGGCTGAATTGAAAATGCTTGCCATCGACCTTGGCGCCTCCAGCGGCAGAGGTATCGTTGGCTCCTTTGACGGCGAAAAGCTGACCTTGCGCGAGAATCACAGATTCTCCAATGACCCCATGTACGTCAACGGAAGATTTACCTGGGACATTCTGCGCATTTACTTTGAGATCAAGAACTCGATCACAAAAACCATTATCGACGGTGACGACATCGCCAGCATGGGTATTGATACCTGGGGCGTTGACTACGGTATGGTAGACAAGAACGGCAGACTGATGGCAAATCCCATCCACTACCGCGACACCAGAACCGAGAACGTAACCGATTACGTCAAGGGCTTTGTATCCCCCGAAGAAATTTACAACGTGACCGGTATTCAGGCAATCGACTTTAACACGCTCAACCAGCTCGCAGTTGAAAAGAGAGACAACGCAGAGGGCTTTGACAGAGCGGACAAGATCCTGTTTATCCCCGACCTGCTCAACTACTTCCTGACCGGCAAGATGGCTACCGAATACACCATCGCCTCCACCGGTATGATCCTGGATGCAAACTCCAGAAAGATCTCTGCTGAGCTGATCTCCAAGCTGGGCATTCCCGAGAGCAAGTTTGCTCCCATGGTTGAGCCCGGCACCAACCTTGGCGCACTGCTTCCTTCCATCACCGAAGAGGTGGGCAAGAACCGCATTCAGGTTTACACCACCGCCTCTCACGATACTGCTTCTGCCGTGATTGCGGTTCCCGCAAAGGGCAAGGACTTTATCTACATCTCCTCCGGTACCTGGTCGCTCATGGGCGCTGAGCTGGATGCTCCGCTGATCAACGATGCAACCAGAGCTGCTAACTTTACCAACGAGGGCGGCGCACAGGGTACCATCAGATTCCTTAAGAACATCATGGGTCTTTGGATCATTCAGGAATCCAGAAGACAGTGGAAGAGAGAAGGTAAGGATTACTCGTTCGCACAGATGGAGACTTGGGCGAAGGAATGCACGCCCTTCCGTTCTCTGATCAACGTGGACTACAAGACCTTCAATACTCCCGGCAATATGCCCGAGAAGATTCGCGATTACTGCCGCATGACCGGTCAGCCCGTTCCCGAGAGCGTTGGCGAGGTTGTTCGTTGCATTTACGAATCTCTGGCACTCAAGTACCGTTACACAGTAGAAACCATTGTAAAGCTGCAGGGTAAGCCCGCTAACATGATCAACGTCGTGGGCGGCGGCACCAAGGATAAGTTCCTGTCTCAGATGACCGCGGATGCTTGCGGTATTCCCGTATGCGCAGGCCCCGAAGAGGCTACCGCAATCGGTAACCTGGTCATGCAGGCAATCGCACAGGGCGAGATCAAGGATCTTGCCGAGGCAAGAGAGGTTGTTGCTAACTCGTTCGAGATGAAGCACTACCAGCCTTGTGCAGAAAGAGAAGCTTGGGACGAGGCTTACGAGCGCTTCTGCAAGCTGCAGTAATTTTTGACAGTACAGTGATTTTGTAACGGAGGTACAACATGAAGGAACAGCAGTTTGCCGATCTCAGCTTAATCGGTATGCGCGGATGCGAGGAAATCGCAAAAAAGGTTGACTATTATCTCAAGGACTGGCATGGCATGAACCCCAATGACACCTACCTTGTCAACGTCACTTGCCCCAGATTCGGTACGGGCGAGGCGAAGGCGCTGATCAAGCAGTCCATGCGCGGTCAGGACGTGTACATCATCTGTGACGTGTTCAATTACAGCGTGACTTACAAGATGTACGGTATGACCGTTCCCATGAGTCCCGACGATCATTATGCCGATCTGAAGCGCGTGATTGCCGCTGTTGCGGGAAAGGCAAGAAGAATCACCGTAATCATGCCCATGCTTTACGAGGGCAGACAGCACCGCAGACAGGCAAGAGAATCGCTTGACTGTGCGCTGATGCTGCAGGAGCTGGTTGCGATGGGTGTTTCCAACATTATCACCTTTGATGCACATGACCCCAGAATCTGTAACGCAATTCCTCTGGCAGGCTTTGACGACGTCAGACCCACCTACCAGATGATCAAGGCGCTGGTTCGCAGCGTGCCCGATATCGTAATCGATAAGGACAACATGGTCATTATTTCTCCCGACGAGGGTGCTATGCAGAGATGTATGTACTATTCCTCGGTGCTGGGACTTGATATCGGTATGTTCTATAAGCGTCGTAACTATTCCATCGTGGTCAACGGCAAGAACCCCATTGAGGCGCACGAGTACCTCGGTCAGGATCTGCACGGCAAGGACGTGCTGATCGTGGATGACATGATCTCCTCGGGTGAATCTCTCTTGGACGTTGCAAGCCAGCTCAAGAACAGGGGAGCTAAGCGCGTATTTGCCGCTGCTTCGTTCGGTCTGTTTACCGATGGCTGCGATAAGTTTGACAAGGCATATGAGACCGGCTTGATCGACCGCGTGCTGTCCACCAATCTGGTGTACCGCCGCCCCGAGCTTGCAGAGCGTCCTTGGTTTGTTGAGGTGGATATGTCCAAGTACGTTTCCTATATTGTGGAAACGCTCAACCACGATACCACCATCAGCGAGCTGCTTGATCCCGTTACCAAGATCAATGCACTTATGGAAAAGCACAAGGCAGAACTTGCCGCTCAGGGTCAGATCAAAATGGATATTTAACAGCAAACAGGGCAGAGCCGCATAGCGTGATGTCCTTAACGGACAATCACGCAATGAATTGCAACCTTGCGGTTGCGTGAATTGAAAGCCGCGCTTTCGTGAATTGCCTGCGGCATGAATTGCGCCTTTCGGCACATTGGTTGCAATTCAATTCATGGAGCGAAGCGAGAATTCATGGCAAAGCCAATTCATGATGCGATAGTTGCAAAGCAACTAGCATCAATTCATCAATAAAACAAACAGGGCAGAGCCGCACAGCGGCTCTGCTTTTTTTGTTTTCAGCACTTCTGAGTAAAAAATAACTGTTGCAATTATCTTTATAATGTGATATAATATTAATAACTATAAGCAAAGGACTCATTTTTATGAAACTGATTGCATTTCCCGAATGTGGAAAGATTGTCAATACACACGGCGTTATGGGCGCTGTCAAGATCGAGAGCTGGTGCAACACCCCGCAGGTGCTGGCAAAGCTGAAGCGCGTGTATCTGCCCACCAAAGAGGGCTTCAAGGAGCTGAAGGTCAACCGAGCCTCGGTATTCAAGCAGTTCGTCATTGCCGAGCTGGAGGGAGTTGGCACGGTGGATGCGGCAAATGCGCTGCGCGGCAAGGTGCTGCATGCGGCAAGAGAGGACCTCAAGATCCCCGAGGGCGAGTATCTGATCGCTGAGCTGATCGGGCTTGACGTTGTTGACGTCAACACCGGTCGCGTTTACGGGCAGCTTTGCGAGGTGCTTGATCAGGGACCTGCCGATATTTACGTGGTCAAAACGCCTGACGGTGAGCGAATGATGCCCGCTGTGGATGAATTTGTCAAGGGCATTGATCCCGAACGCGGCATTCTGGTCGCCCCCATCGGCGGCATGCTGGAGGATTGACGCATATGCGATTTGATATTATGACGCTGTTTCCCGATCTGGTCAATACCGTGCTTGGAGAGAGCATTATCGGGCGCGCGCAGAAAAGCGGCGCGATCGAGGTACGTACCCATCAGATCAGGGATTACTCCGAGGACAAGCACCGTCGCGTGGACGATACGCCTTACGGTGGCGGAAAGGGCATGCTGATGGCAGCACCACCCGTGTACAACTGCTATCAGGGTGTGCTGCGCGCGCAGGCAGAGGATGGCTTTACCGGCACGCGTCGCGTCATCTTTTTGTCGCCCGCAGGCAAGGTGCTGACGCAGAAAAAGGCGGAGGAGCTTGCCAAATATGATAATCTCGTGCTGCTGTGTGGGCATTACGAGGGCATTGACTGTCGCGTGATCGACGAGATTGTGGACGAGGAGCTTTCGATTGGCGATTACGTGCTGACCGGCGGTGAGATTCCCGCTTGCATTCTGGTGGACTGCGTCTCTCGCCTTTGCGAGGGTGTGCTGGCGGATGCCGAGTGCTATGAAAAAGAGAGCATTTCCTCGGGGCTATTGGAATACCCCCAGTATACAAGACCTTACGAATGGCACGGTGTAGCCGTTCCCGACGTGCTGATCTCGGGACATCATGCCAATATTGAAGCGTGGCGACTGCAAAAAGCCACCGAAAAAACAGAGAGGCAAAGACCTGATCTGCTGCAGAAAAAAGATTGAAAGGAGGGATCGTCTTGATCGATCACGCAAGTGCGCAAAAGAAAAATCACGTAGGCTCGTTGTTTTTTCATTTGTTTCACCGCATATCCGTCTGGATCTATATGCTGCTTTGTAACTGCTTTCCCGCAAGACTGTTGACCTCCTATGAAAGGCTGGAAGCACGCTGGGAGCAGCTTTGCACCACCGTGTTCGGCACGCCCGATGCAAAGCTTCGCCGCAATCTGCATATGCTTCGCCTGCGCATTGCGGGCTTGCTGGAGCATAGCAAGCTGCTTGGCTTGGCAGCGCGCTTTGTTCGTTTCTTAGTTTATTGTCCCTTGAACGTATACGGCATTTTCCTGTTCGTTTACGGTGCCGTGAGTGCGGTGGTGTATTTCATTGCGCCTCGCATTTCGGTCAATTATGCGGGTGACGATATTATCTGGGGCATAACCGGTATTGTGCTGGCGGTTGCTTCGTTGCCGCTTTTGTGTACAGGTAAGAGCCTGTATCGCGTTGCCTTTGGCAGCCGCGTGCTTGGCAAGCTGCTGCGTGGATATCTCGGCTTGGAGCCCTTGGGGCAAGAAAAGCGCGAGCGCGGCAATACGGTGCTTGTGTATCTGGCGCTGCTGCTTGGCGCAGCGCTTGGTGCGCTGACCTTCTTTTATCATCCCGCAACGGTTCCGCTGCTCATTCTTTTACTGGCAGCTTTGCTGGTTGTACTGTATATTCCCGAGGCAGGCGTGCTGCTTGCACTTGCTACCTTTTCCTTGTGGTGGGTAACAGGGCAGCCCACGCTTTGTGCGGTGGGCATTGCAGCCGTTACGCTTATCAGCTTTATCAATAAGTTGATTCGCGGTAAGCGCGTGATTCACGTGCGACTTCTTGATTTTGCCGTGCTGCTGCTTGGCACTGTGTTTGCAACGCACGGAATCTTTTCGCAGGGCGGTATCCAATCCCTCTTTTACGGCATTGGCTACACCTTGCTGATCGGTATGTATTTCCCAACCGTGAATTTGATCCGTTCTCGCGAGTGGCTCAACAGATGCTACGGCTTGTTGGCAATCTCGGGCGCGTTCCTCTCCGTGATCAGCCTTTTGGAGCTGGTGGATATCATCAGCTTTTTGAAGCTGCTGCTGATGCGTGTGGATCTTTCCATGATGGACGTGCTGTTTGAACGGTACACAATCTACTTTGGGCAGGGAAGCGTGGTAGGCGGTATGCTTTTGATGCTGATTCCGCTCATGCTTGCCGATCTGAGCACAAAACGCACCGTGACCGGCTTTGTATGGAAAACCCTTTGGCTGCTTGCCGGCTGCGTTTCGGTGGTCATTGCCATGCAGGTTGGCGTTTGGGTCGGGCTTGGCGTTGCCTTGCTGCTGTTCTTCTTTACGTATAGCTATAAATCGCTCAGTGCAACCATTCTGTTGGCGTTTCCCGCTGCGTGTGGCGTTGCCTGGTTTTCGGAGCTGGATCGCCTGTTCAACATTCGTAATATTCAGATCGTGCAGGCAATGACAGACGTGCTGTACGGCTATGCGGGCAGCATGGCAGACCGCAGTGCGCTCTGGAATTCGGTTCTGAGCATGACAAAGGACCATATGCTGGGTACGGGACTTGGCGAGCATGCCGTGCATGCGGTGTTTCCGCAATATGCCCCCAGCGGCATGGAAGGCGTGACCGATATGCAAAACGCATATGTGCAGCTGCTGGCTGAATGCGGCTGGATCGCTGTGATCATGCTGTTTGCGGTTTTGCTTTTGTTCTGTATTTGCGTGCTGACGTATCTGCATTGGGGCGGCCATAAGATCACCAAGGCACGCGTTGCCGCAGGCTTTGCAGGCGTAGCTGGCGTGCTTTGTATGGGTATTGCATGCAATTTCTGGAATAGCGCCAGTGTATTTGCACTGCTTTGGCTGGTCATTGCGTTGACGGTGGCAAGTGTTCGCACCCAATATGACACGCAGGATCGCGCGATCAATACTCATATTGCAACAGAAGAGCGTGCAGATATCGCGTTCCGATCAAAATAAATGTAAGAGGGAAGAATGATGGCTGATAATAAAAAGAATCAGATAATTGCAGACGACCAAAAGGCGTCCAGCATTGCGCCCGAGACAGCGGCAGCGCCTGTTGTTGAGGTCAAGAAAAAGGTGCGCAAAGCCCCCAAAGTCAAAAAGCCCAAGAAAAAGGGAATTCCGCTTATTGTGGATATTCTGATCGTGGTATTGCTGCTTGCCGTTGTGGCAGGGGCTGTGTACGGCTTGTATTCGCTTGGCAAGTATTTTTCCACCAGATATGCAGAGATGGAAATTACGTATACGCTTTTGCTGCGTGACGTGGATCCCGCGCTCGTGCTGGATCAGGAGGACAATTGCGTGATTTTACCGGATTCGAACGTTTTCTTGGCAGAGGAAGAGAGCACACACACGATCGGTCGCGTGCTGTCTACCTCGGTGGATTTCAAGGATGACGGCAGTACGGACGTTCTTGTGACTGTGCGTACCACGGCAAATTATAATTATACGTTGGGTTACTTTGTGGAGGATACCAAGATCGCGGTTGGCAAAGAGTATCTCTGTCGCTTCAGCGGCGTAATGGGCAAGGCGCTGATCGTGGAATTGCAAGTACAGGAGGCAGACAATGAGTAAAGAAGAAAAAAGCAAAACGCGCTTGACCTCAGGCGGTGTTTTCGTAGATATTTTTGTCGGCTTTCTGATCGCCGCCTGCCTTGCGGGCATTATATACCGCTGCTTTATTTATGATCCTTACAAGAGCGATGAGCCGGGTGAGGCTCACATGGTCTACTTTGAAATTCTGGATGCACAGGAGCAATATGCCAAGTATCTGGAGAGCGGTGATTCTGTGTACGATGCACAAACCGGTTTGCTGATTGGCAAGCTGGCAGTGCACAAGGAGAGCGCAGAGGGCTCTGCCGTTTCTGTGCGCAATGGCGAGAATGATACGGAAGAGCTTGTGGTAAAGGGCGTATTCCGCAGCAATCCCGGCACGCTTGATCAGGGAACGCTGGTCATGGACGGAACGTATATGCTGACCCCCGGACAGGTTCTGGAGATCTATACGGATACGGTCAGTGTTTCTGTCAAGATTACCAAGATTATCAAGGTAACCGAGGACCCCGCATTCGAAGATGAGGAGAAGGACGGCGAGATCGTAGACGTGCAATCGGAGTAATTTACAAATAAGCTTCACCGGATTGTGCATATTGACGAAAAAATATTGACTGGGTTGTCAAAAATTCCTATAGAATGACGCTTGATTTTCACGGGTTCATTTGTTATACTTATAATAGTTAAAACTATCATTGTGACTATTAATAGGAAACAGGAGAAATATATGAAGTCTTGTCAAGTTGTTATCACCAACGCAAGCGGTTTGCATGCCAGACCCGCTACGTTCTTTATTCAGAAGGCGAATAGCTACAGATGCTCTATCTGGGTAGAGAAGGATGAGCGTAAGGTCAATGCAAAGAGCCTTTTGGGCGTTTTGTCCTTGGGAATTGCAAAAGGAATGTCGGTTACGCTGAGTGCGGACGGACAGGATGAAGAGCTTGCACTGCAGGGCTTGCAGGCATTGATCGAATCCGGTTTTTCCGAATAAGCTTGAGCGCTTGTATGAAAACGGTGTGGAGGACACGTAAAACACATGTCCCGCACCGTTTTTTGCCATTTTGAAGGGAGGAGAGAGCGATGTCCGACAATCAGGATAGAATGCAGCGATTGCTGGACAGAGCAAACTCGCTGCCTATAACACCCGGCGTGTATATCATGAAGGATGCTGCGGGAAAGGTGATTTACGTGGGCAAATCCCGTAAGCTCAAAAACCGCGTATCCCAGTATTTTCAGAACAGTGAAAAAAGCACCAAAACTGCGCGCATGGTAGAGCGCGTGCACAGCTTTGATTATATTCTGTGCGAGACCGAGATCGAGGCGCTATCGCTTGAGAATACGCTGATCAAGCAGTATACACCAAAATATAATATCCGACTCAAGGATGCAAAGTCCTATCCGTACATTAAGATCACAGATGAGACGTATCCGCGTGTGGTCATGACGCGCAAGCGAGACGCGGATAAGGGCAAATATTTCGGGCCCTATTCGGGCGTTTCCACGGTGTATGCCGTGATCGGTTCGCTGCAAAAGGCACTGCAGCTGCCTTCCTGTAAGCGCAAATTCCCGGAGCAGATCGGTAAGGAGCGTCCTTGCTTATACTATCAGATCAAGCAATGCTGCGGTGTTTGCACGGGCAAGGTCACCCCCGAGGAGTATGCGGAGAAGATCCACACGGCGCAGGAGCTTTTGCGCGGCAATACTGCGGCTGAGAAGAGAAGACTGACCGAGCGCATGATGGCGCTTGCCGAGCAGGAAAGATATGAGGCGGCAGCCGTTTGCCGCGACACCATTGCAGCGCTGGATCGCCTTGCTCAAAAGCAAAGCGTGGTGGGCGCGCCGGATGACGAATACGACGTATTCGGACTTTACGACGACGGTGTTACAAGCGCACTTTCGGTCTTTTTCGTGCGTGGCGGTGTTTGCACCGACAAGCAGGATTATTTGTTTGACAAAGAGAATATTACGGACAAGGATTCGCTTTTGTCGTTCATTTGTGATTTGTATCGCGGCAGATCGGATATTCCGCGCCTGATTCTGATCTCGTTTAACCCCGAGGAGGAGGACAGGCAAACGGCTGCCGAATTTTTGGGCGGACTTGCGGGGCGACGCGTGGAGATCCGCACCCCCGAGCGCGGTGTGCTGCGCGCCTTGTGCGAGACAGTGACTGCAAACGCCAAGGAGGTGGCGGACAAGAGCGCGACGCGAGAGAGCCGCCGGGAGGGCGTATTGCTGCGACTGGCGCACCTGTTGGAGCTGGAGAGCTATCCTTCTCGCATTGAATCCTACGATATTTCCAACCTTGGCAAGGAGCACCTGACTGCAGGTATGATCGTAACCAAGGACGGCAGCTTTTCCAAGCGGGATTATCGCTCGTTCAAGATCAAGAGCGTGCAGGGAACAGACGACTATGCCAGCATGCGCGAGGCACTGGCGCGCAGATTTGCGCACCTGAATGATGCCGAGGGCAGCTTTGCCGAATACCCCGATCTGATTTTACTGGACGGTGGTAAGGGGCATGTGGGCGTGGTTCGCGAGCTGGCACGGGAAATGGGCGTGGACGTGCCGATCTATGGCATGGTCAAGGACGACTTTCATAAAACGCGTGCACTTTGCACCGATCAGGATGAGATCAGTATTGCAAAGGAAAACGCGGTATTTCAGTTTATTTACGGCATTCAGGAGGAGGTGCACCGTTATTCGGTGGGCACCATGAAAAAAGCCAAGAGCAAGACCTTGGTGACCTCCAGCCTGACAAAGATCCCGGGCATCGGACCTGCCAAGGCAGCGGCACTGCTCAAAATGCCGGGCGGATTGCAGGCAGTTAAGCGCGCTTCACGCCAGGAGCTGATGGCGATCAAGGGGATCGGGGAAAAGGATGCCGATGCCATCATTCAACATTTCAAGGAAAAGAGATAAAGAGCTATGATGAGAATTATTACGGGAAAAGCCAGAGGCTGCAAGCTGTATACGTTGGAGGGCACGGATACGCGCCCGACCACCGAGAGAGTCAAGCAGGCGGTATTTTCCATGATTCAATTTGATATAGAGGGCAGAGACGTGCTGGATCTGTTCGGCGGCTCGGGTCAGATGGGACTTGAGGCAGTCTCTCGCGGTGCGCGCCACGCAATCATTGTGGATAAATCCAAGCCTGCCGTGGACGTCATCTACAAAAACATGCTCAAGACCAAGCTGGCGCCCGATTGCTTTGTAGTCAAGTCGGACTATGCCGATTTTCTTAAGAGCAGACAGGGCAGAGAGCAATACGACATTGTATTTCTCGATCCCCCTTACGCATCGGATGCGCTTTCCGAATCGCTGCTTTTGCTGCTGCGCTACGACCTTCTCAAGCCGGGCGCACGCGTGATCTGCGAATCGGGTGACGAGAATATCTGGGGCAAGCATTTTTCGCTGTGCGATCGTTATACCGTAGTGGGCAAAACGCACCACGCATCCTCCTTTATCACGGTGCTCACGCCCGTGCAGAAAGAGGAAGAGGCATGAGCCGCGCCCTGATTCCGGGCAGCTTTGACCCCATGACACTGGGGCACAGACAGGTCATAGCGGCAGCTGCCGAGATTTTTGACGAGGTGATCGTGGTGGTCATGAACAACGACATGACCAAATACGTCAAGGATGCCAAGGTCAAGGAGTATCTGTTTGATACCGAGCAGCGCGTGGAGATTGCGCGCCTGACCTGCGAGGGAATCCCCGGCGTGCAGGTGATTACCAAGGGCGGCTTGCTGATCGATGCGTTTGATCAGCTGGGCGCAGACGTGATCGTCAAGGGCGTACGCAACGAATCTGACTTTGCCTATGAGCAAATTCATGCCGCGTGGAATCTTGCGCATAATCCGCGCGCAAAAACCATGTATTTGCCGTCCGATCCCGCCTATGCACACATAAGCTCCACGCTGGCAAGAGAGCGTATACAAAAGGGAGAGTCTCTTGAAGGAGTTCTTGCAGAGCGTGTCATTCAAAAAATTGAAAGTAACCGAAAGATAACGGACCTTTGATAAATATCTCCTGATGTTGAAACAGCTCGGACACTTTTGTCAGGGCTTTATGAAGAGGGGAATTGTAATGAATAAATCGACAATTATCTCATCCGCGATACTCACAATGATCCTTTTGCTTGTCTTGGGGACTATCATGTTTTTCGGAGGCAGCCTCGCATATTTTTATGTCTATGGTGTGATGGATCTGGTTTATGATGTGTTGCTTGTCCTGATTGGCATTGTGCTTGTCATATCGGTGATTCCGCTTTTGATCTCAAGCTTTATTCAATTTCAAAAAAGCGACAAAGGGAAGGCGGATATGATTCTTTCGGTAATCGTTGTGCTGATCGGGATTGTCTTTGTCTGTTTCGGGATAGTATCAGAGCTGCTCATGATGTTCAGTAAGCAAATGGTGAACGTATTTCTGGAACTCAAGCTGAGGTTGTCGGGTGAGAGTGTAAGCATTGATGATAAATGGTATATGGTGGAGCAGGTTATTCGGTTTCCGCGCCATATCCGTTGGTTATTGACACTTCCCGCATCGCTCTATCTGATGATTGCACCTGTACTTCGCATGACCTTTACCAAGGACAGGGGATTGCAGTACCGCGTGGAAATATGCAAGCCGTTTCTTGGTCTGCTTGTTTTGATCATGACTGTTTTGGGCGCTGTGATCGACCTTGTCGGCCGCCCGGTTGCCGTTGTCATTGAAGTGCTCGCGGTTGTGGTTGTTGTTTTTGCAATCGTGCAGTTGATCGTTGGGCTTGTGGGGCTATCCAAAGCAATCAGGCGACGGGCAGAGCGAGCCGAGCAAGCAAAGCAAGCCACGCTCGCGCGGCAAGAAGCGCAGCTGTCAGAAGATTGGCTCATGGATCTGCCCGCAGGCGTGAGCGCAGAGGATTTTTATAAGTAACATAAAGAATTATAATATCAGAAAGGAACAAAACCATGAATCGCGCAACAATCAGAATTTCCGCAATTCTCAGCTCGCTGATGTTTTTCGCCTATGCGATTGCTTCTTTGTTGAATCAGTTGATCCCGCATATCCTCAATTTCTTAATCGATGAATTTGGCATGCGCATCTCGGCACTCGTCAGAACGTTGCTTGTGTTGCCAAGCGGCATCTTTGTTCCGCTTGCCGTGCTGTTGCCCGCATGTGTGCTTTTGATCAACGGAATCGGTCAGATCAGAAAAAAGCAGGGCGTTCGTGCCTTGATCTTTGCAATTCTGTCTGTACTGATTAGCGGTGCGTGGACAGTGCTTTGCTTGCTCGATACTATATTGAACGGAGTACATAATTACGTTATGTATGAGGTGCTCTGGCAATCGGGTGATGTGTTTGGCATGAGCATCGAGGATTGGTTCTCCTTTATGAGCGGAGCCAATTTGACGTATGTGATTCTGGTATTTTTGCTTGCACTTGCTCTTTTGCTGGTATTCTTGCTCAGCGTGCTGACTGCCAAGAAAAAGTGGTGGCAGATCAAAGCAGAGCTGCATAAGCTCTGTGTTTCATGCATTGGTGCACTCCCTCTGCCGGTTTTGATTGTGCAATTTGTGATCAATCGCATCATGGCAAATGCCAGTATTGATGTATACATAGCATACTCAAACGTCATGAATTATCTGATCCCGTCGCTTTATATCCTGTTGGCTCTGTTCTTTGGTGTGCTGATTCTGGCGCTTGGCGTCTTTATCAAGAAGGATCGCAAGCCGGTACTGCAACAGCAGCCTGAGCCCGAGGACTTGCCTGAGCCCGAGGATCTGCCTGCGGGCGTTTACGAGGATCCCTTCGCGTAACGCGTCAAACGAGAGCTTATGAATAAGATTACCGTAGTATTTACCGCGATCTTGGTACTGATTTGCTTTTTGGCATTGGGCACTGTACTGGTTTTTGGCGGTGGCTTGATCGTGTTTTATACCTATGACGGCGGCGTTATGGATCTGCTTTATAACGTCATGCTGTCCTTGATCGGTGTGACACTTGCGCTGGCAGTTGTTCCACAGCTGATCTTGAGCTTTGTGCAGATGCTCAGACGGCGAGGAGGAAAAGCGGATTTCCTGTTTTCCCTTGGGTATGTGGCAGTCGGTGCTTTGCTTGTTTGCTTCACGATTGGCACACTGATCATTCTGATATCGGGCGGTCGCGTGTTCGATCAGATCTGGGAAGCCTTGTATGATATGGGTACACCGATGGATTCGGATACGTATAATATGCTCCTTGAAAGATTTGAGCAGCTGATGCGCCTGCCGCGTATCGTCATTGTGCCGCTGTCGCTTTATCTGATCATAGCGCCCGTGATCCGCACGTTTCGCTCAGAGCAAAAGGCACTGCTGTATCGCGTGGAGCTGTACAAGGCATTGCTTGGCGCACTGATGCTGTTTCTGACTGCGTTTGCTGCAGTAATCCGATATATGGAGGACGATTTCGCAGGCATCATCATAGAAGTCTTGGGTTGCATCGTGGGTGTGCTTGCCATTGCGTATTTCATCGCGGCACTGGCAGGGCTTTCCAAGGCGATCAAGCGGCAAAAAGAGAAGCGCAACAGGGAAGCAGCGCCCGAGCCGCAGCAGGATGAGCTGCCGGGCGATTTGCCCTTTGACCTGCCCGCAGGCGTGAGCGCGCAGGATTTTCAATAGTTTCCAAAAATTATTACATAAAAGGAGTTTGTTATGAACAAAAAAGTTGTCATTTCCAACATTATCATCTCGGTTCTGATCAATTTGCTGTTCGGTGCTTTGCTGATCGGCTTTGGCATTGTTGTCTGCATTTTCCCCGAAGTATTCGGTGTGATGCTCAATGCAGCATTTGCGCTGATCGGTATTTCGCTGGTTCTGACCTCCATCCCCAACCTGATTGGCGGCATTGTCAGCATCAAGCAAAAGAAGGGCAAATTTGATCTGGTATTCTCGATTATCACCATTGTGGTCGGTGTGATCCTGGCTATTTACGGTGTCATCGCAGCACTGATCAACTTCGGTGTTAACTTCCTCTCCATGCCCCTCATCATTAACCAGGCAATGGTCGTTTTGCGCTGGGTTCTGTGCGGACTGATTGCGCTGTACCTGATCGTGCTGCCCATCATTCGCATTGTCAAGGCAGAGAAGAAGGCACTGCAGTTCAAGGCGGAGCTGATCAAGATGATTCTCGGCGTTCTGCTGGTGGTACTGTTGATCTGCGGTGTACTGGGCACTGTTCTGCAGCATCTGATCGGTATTACGCTGATCGTTGCAGGTGCGCTGACCGTGATCCTTGCTATCATCAACCTGATCGTTGGTTTGGTTGGCATTTCCAAGGCAGCCAAGGATCCCGTTGCGGTGGCAGTTGCTGTTGATACCGACGGTGATGGCAAGGCAGATGCAATTGTGATCGACACCGATGGCGATGGCAAGGCAGATGCGGTTGGTGTTGACGTTGACGGTGACGGCACTGTGGACGTTGTTGGTGTGGATACCGATGGCGACGGTAAGGTTGACGCAGTGGCAGCCAAGGACGAATAATTCCAAAAAACCCATATAGTATAAGGCGTTTTGCTACTGTTCAAGCAGGGGCAAAACGCCTTTGATTTTTTGTTTTTTGACTTTGTAATGCTAAAGTAAATGAACGAACAATGAATATATGAGGTGGCATGACAACAAAAAAGAACCTTTTTGGCTGCTGCTATACTTGATCTGTACGAAAAAAACTATGCAAATCATGAAAATTGCTACGCAAAAACCTTAAGAATCGACAAGGGGCGGATGCTATAATGGAAGCGTTATTGCAAATTTTTCATTGGAGGGACAGCCATGACAGAGCAAAAAACGGATATGCAGGTGTGCTATGCGCGGTATTTTGCAGGCGCGCACAGAATTGAGGCGGAGCTGTTGGCGCAACCTGATGGGATGGGTGTGCGTTATCATCTTTCGCTTTTTGAAGAGAGTGAGCGCGTGACGTGCGATCTTGGCACGCACGAGGATGCGGCAAAGCAGCTGTTTTTGCGCGTGGTATATGGCGGTGTGAGCCCCTGCACGCTGCACGACGTGGTGGAAGACTATATGGGGACGCTTTTTTGATTGGGACGTGCTATGATATGTATGCAAAACCAAACAAGGAGGCTATATGGCGAATACATATCAAGCAAATAATTTTACAGGCAAACAGCTTGACGATTTTATGGGCAGGGTTTTGGATAAGAGCCTGGCAGGGCAAGGCTTGGTGATCGATGACCGGGGCGTAATGCATGCAAGCAATCCAAATTACGGTAAGAAGATTTATTCGTATACCCATACCTCAAATCATGAGGTGCATCCCATAGGGGTGAATCTGGCAACCGGAGAGTTTACGGCACAAGCCCACGGACTGACCAACGGGACGGTGGTTGTTGCCGTGGTAAATGAACCATATCATGTAGGATATCCCTACAGGTATCTTCCCGGTGGCTTACTGTTGGGGCAAACCAACGGAAGCGGAAGAATTGCGCAGTATTACTACGTAAGTGTTGTGGATGAAAACACGTTTACACTGAGTACGACCAATGGCGGCGCAACTGTTACTTTTACAGAGGTCAGCACCATGGATCTGAGCAAATTCCATTTTGAGGTGCACAAAAAAATGGAATTGGTCATCAAAGACCTCCCGAATCTGAAAGAACTGCTGGTTGTGATCAAGGGCAGGATGTCAATGGGCTACCGTTATTGTATGCCTTACGAAAGAGCAAGCGAATCCGGAAAGCTTGGCGTTATTGCCTTTGACTCAAGCACCTCGGCAGATCAGTGGGGAAGCTTGTGGCTGGGTAACACGGGAGGATGGAACAGTGCCTACATAGAGGTCGAGATGAAATTTATTGAGGAACGGCACGTGCTGGTCATCGCGGATCAGGATTATTTATCGTTCAAATCGAATAGCGAGATTCCCGTGGCATTTCACGTCAGGGGCTATATGCATATCTATATGAACCGAGACGATATGACCAGAATCGGAATGGATGACGGTGCATTTATAAACGGAACAACGGTGGAGGTGTATTCGAAATGATCAAGGAAATCATAGTATGCGATGCTAAAACAAATACGGTCACGACCAAAGTGATTGAGGATAACACCCCCGAATACATTGATTACGCGTGGGAGATCAACGCGTGCAAGAAACGCTTGGCAGAGACCGACTACGTGGTCATCAAGATCGCGGAGGGAGCGGCAGAGTATGAGGAATACGCGGACGTGATTGCAGAGCGCCAAGCGCTGCGCGCAAGAATTTCCGAATGCACACAACGCTTGACACAAACCGATTCGTGAGATATAATATAAGTATCTCATGAAAGGCGGTTACTGTATGATTCGCGCAAAAGTAGATTTCTCCGACGTGCTTGGTAAGATCAAGCCTATGCACGGTGTCAATAATGCGCCCGAGCCGGATTGCGAGCAGGGCTATCGCAACAAGCTTGGCCAGGCGGGCATTCCTTACGTGCGCCTGCACGATATGGGCGGGCACTATGCCGCAGCCAGATACGTGGATATTGCCAACGTATTTCCTGATTTTGAAAAGGATCCCACCGATCCTGCCGGCTATGATTTTGCTTTTACCGATTGGCTGATCGCAGATCTGTACAGACAGGGCTGCGAGGTAGTCTATCGCCTTGGTAGCAGCATTGAGCCTGAGCAGTTTATCAAGCCGCGCAACATCTATCCGCCTCGTGATAATCTGAAGTGGGCGCAGATCTGTGAGGGTATCATCCGCCACTATAACGAGGGCTGGGCGAACGGCTATCACTTCGGCATTCGCTATTGGGAGATCTGGAACGAGCCGGACAACACGCCCGACGTCAAGGATAACCCCATGTGGAAGGGAACTCCCGAGCAGTTTTATGCTCTGTACGAAACTGCATCGGTCTACTTAAAGCAGCGCTTTCCCGATCTGATGATCGGTGGCTACGGCAGCTGTGGATTCTATGCCATTTTGGGCGGCTACGTCAAAGCTGCAAACAGCTCTGAGCGAACCGAGTGCTTTATTGACTTTTTCCACGGCTTTCTGTCGCATATCAGAGAGAAAAACTGCCCCTTGGATTTCTTCTCCTGGCACTCCTATGCGGACGTGGCAAGTAACGTTGCCTTTGCCGAATATGCAAGAAAAACGCTGGATGATTACGGCTATGCACACACCGAGATGCACCTGAACGAGTGGAACGTAGGACGTGATATCCGCGCGACAACACTGGATATGGCAATGATTGCACAAATGATGTGCCGCATGCACGCAACCGACGTGCGCGTGATGAACTATTATGACGCGCAGCCGTGGTCGACCTATGCGGGCGTGTATGATGCCAACAAGCGCACGGTGACGTATGCTTATTATGCATTTGTGTATTTCAACAAGCTCTATCGCCTTGGCAACTGCGTGCGAATTAGCGGAGATTGCGCAGATATGCTGGCAGCATGTGACGGCAAGAGCGGTGCAGTGCTTTTATGCAATCCTGCTGCCAAGGAGCAATCGGTGGATCTTTCCTGGGCAGGACTTTCGGGAAATGCCAAGCTGCACGCGTTGGATGCGGACTGCAAGCAGACCGTGCACGCGCTGGGCTCGGGCAGTCGCGTGGAATTCGTACTGCCTGCCGAGAGCGCAGTGCTGGTGACGGTTGAATAAAACAAAAGAGCAAGAGAGATCTCTCTTGCTCTTTTTATTTGTCGTTGGTCACGTCTCCGCTGCCCGAAAGGGAAATGGGATCGCCAAGATAGGTAGGCTGGGGCTTGAACAGCGCATAGCCCATATCCTTGATGCGCGCCAGCACCTCGCGTACGTCTCGCTTGGTCTGACCTGCATAAGAACGCAGATCGGCATCCACACCGTAAGCCTCCATGCCAAGCGCCTCGGCTATGTAAAGTGCGCGGTGCAGGTGATACTCTTGTGTGACGATCAGCACCTTGTTCGCTCCGAAGATCTCCTTGGCACGATAGATGGATTCATAGGTGGAAAAGCCTGCGTGGTCCATGAACACGTCCTCGGAGGGCACTCCTGCCGCGATCGCAAAATCTTTCATGGTATTGACCTCGTCGTATTCCTCTTGCCCATGGTCGCCGCTCATCAGCAGCTTGGGGGCAGCGCCTGCGCTGTATAGCGCAATGCCGCGCAACAAGCGATCCTCCAGCATATCACTGGGCGTGCCGTCTGCCTTGACAAGACATCCAAGCACGATAATGCAGTCCACGTCTGCAAGCTCTGCAGCCTGCTCGACAGAGATGATCTGACTTTTGGTAGACTGCTTGACGTACGCATTTGCGCCCAGCATACAAGCACCGCCAAGCAGGGCAGCGCACAGCAAAGCACCCAGCACAATCAGCAAAATTCTGATCGGTTTTTTCATTCTGTCACCTCCATGCATCCCGTTTGTGCCATTGTATCATTCTGCGCGCGCATATTCAAGCGAATATTGTAAACATTTGGACTCAATTGGTGACGAAATGGGGGCAGGCTGTGCAAAATCGTTGACAGCAAAAGGGAAATGCGCTATAATATAATGGTAAAATTATAATCAGGAGGAGTATGCCCATGTATCGGTTTATCAAGCGCGCTTTGGATATTTTGCTCTCTTTGGCAGGGCTTTTATTGCTGTGGCCGCTTTTGCTGATCCTGGCAATTCTGATCCGAATCGATTCTCCCGGTCCTGCCATTTTCAAGCAGGTCAGACTTGGCAAGGATGGCAAGGAATTCACCATGCACAAATTCCGCACCATGTGCCAGAATGCCGAGGGCACGGGCAGCGGTGTGTACTCCATGAAGGGCGACCCCCGCGTGACGCGCATGGGCAAGATCCTGCGCCTGGGCTTTGACGAGCTGCCCCAGCTTTGGGATATTCTGCGCGGCAAAATGTCCTTTGTCGGACCCCGCCCACCCCTGACCTATCATCCATGGAGCGTGGACCGTTATACCCCCGAGCAATTCAAAATGTTTTCGGTGCGCCCCGGCATTACGGGCTGGGCGCAGGTCAATGGCAGAAAGGCTGTGGAGTGGAATCGCCGCATTGAGATGAACGTGTGGTATACCGAGCATATGTCTTTGTGGCTGGATCTCAAAATTTTGTTTATGACCGTGGGCAGCGTGCTTGGCAACAAGGACAATGCCAACGTGGAAAAGACCGCTGATGAGGCAAGCGAGGTACATAAATGATTAAGCTGATGTACATCACCAATCACCCCGATTATGCAGTCGCTGCTGTTCGCGCAGGCGTTGACCGCGTCTTTGTCGATCTGGAATATATCGGCAAGGAGCAGCGTCAGGGCGGCATGGATACGGTCAAGTCGCACCATACTGTACATGACGTGCGCGCGGTGCGGCGCGTTGTCCATTCACCTGCAGAGCTGTTGGTCAGAGTCAATCCCTTGTACGAGGGCAGTGCCGCCGAGATTGATGCCGTGATCGAGGCGGGCGCGGATATCGTCATGCTGCCCATGTGGACAAGTGCGGACGAGGTGCGCGAGTTTGTCTCCCTGGTTGGAGGCAGGGCTCGCACCATGCCGCTTTTGGAAACGGCACAGGCAGCGAATGCTTTGCAGGACGTGCTGGCGCTTGAGGGCGTGGACGAGCTCTACGTAGGGCTCAACGACCTGCACCTTTCCAAAAAGCAGCCCTTCATCTTTTGCCCCTTGGCGGACGGCACGGTGGATGCACTGGCAAGCGCTATGCACAGCGCAGGCAAGCCGTTTGGCTTTGGCGGAATTGCCGCTATGGATACGGGACTGTTACCGGGGGCATACGTGCTTGGCGAGCACGTAAGACTTGGCTCGGATGCAGTGATTCTGTCGCGCTCGTTTTGCCGCAACGATATTGCGCTGGATGAATTTTCGCGCATCATGCAAGAGCAGATTGCGGCACTCAGAAAAAGAGAAGAATTATTGCAAAAGAGCATGACGGCAGAGCTTGCTGCCGATAATCACAGACGCGTTTGCGAATGCGTGGATCGCATCGTCGCGGAAAAGGAGAGAGCATGAAAATCTTAGTAACGGGCGCGTTTGGTCCTTACAAGGCGCTGACAGAGCGTTTTCCCACCGTGACCTTCGACTATGCGCAGGATGAAAAGGCAGCCGTCCTTCGCCCCGAGATATACGACGGTTTGATTTGCAATGCGCTCTTGTCTTATCACGATGCTGCTGCATTCACCAACCTGAAATTCGTGCAGCTGACTGCCGCGGGTTATGACCGCGTGCCGAAAGAGCAGCTGCAAAGTCGCGGTGTGCGTGTATATAACGCAGGCGACGCGTATGCTTCTCCCATGGCGGAGGCTACCTTGTGGGGGATTTTGACCCTGTATCGCAAGGGAAAAGCATTCCTTGCAAGCGCGCAGAACCACGCATGGGAAAAGCAAAGAGGACTTTGCGAGCTGTCCGGCAAGCGCGTATGCGTGCTTGGCTGCGGCAACTATGGCAGAGCATGCGCAAGAGTATTGGCTGCCTTTGGCTGTTTTGTCATCGGTGTCAACCGAGACGGTGCTGCCGAGGCGGGCTTTGATCGGATATATGCCTTTGACCGAATGATCGAGGCGGTGGCAGATGCGGATATCGTTATCTGCGCCTTACCCCTGACAAAGCAGACGCGCGGTGTGCTCAATGCAAAGATGCTTGCCGCCTGCAAAAAGGGCTGCGTGCTGGTTAATCTGTCGCGCGGTAGTGTGTTGTGCGAGCAGGATATGATTGCCGCTTTGCAGAGCGGGAAGCTTGGCGGTGCGGTGCTTGACGTGTTTGAGCAAGAGCCGCTGCCTGCGACCTCTGCTCTGTGGGAGATGGAAAACGTGATCATCACCCCCCATAACGCCTATGCGGGTGATGGAGTTGCTCAAAGATTGCTTGAGATTGTCAGCCGCAATCTGGAAGGGGAGATGGCAAACGCATGAAAAAGGTATTACTGACGGCTACGGTGCAGAGCCATATCTGTCAATTTCATAAGCCACTGTGTCGGGTGCTGCACGGACTTGGATACGAGATCCACGTGGCGGCAAGAGACAATCTTGCCGAGAAAAACGGTCTTGTGCTGGATTTTGCGGACAAAGTATATGACGTGCCGTTTGCTCGCTCGCCCTTTTCCAAGCAGAATTTGGGGGCATACCGCATGCTCAGGGGCATCATTGAAGAGCAGAAATATGACGCAGTGCATTGCAACACACCGGTGGGCGGTGTGCTGACGCGTCTTGCTTGCCGCAAAGCGCGCAAGCAGGGCATGCGCGTGCTTTACACGGCACACGGCTTTCACTTCTACAAGGGCGCGCCCAAAAAGAATTGGCTGTTGTATTATCCCATTGAGTGGCTGTGCGCACACTGGACAGACCGACTGCTGACCATTACGGACGAGGACTTTGCGCTGGCGACGCGCAAATTCAGAAAAACCACGGTTTGCCGCATTCACGGTGTGGGCGCGGATCAAACCCGCTTTTATCCCATTCCCGAGAAGCAAAGGGATCAGCTGCGACAGCAAAACGGCATTACCCCTGAGCAAAGGGTGATTCTTTGCGTGGGAGAGCTGCTGCCAAATAAAAATCAGAAAACCGCCATAGCCGCTATGCAAGAGGTGATCAAGGCACAGCCGAATGCGCTTTTGTGTATTGCGGGCAACGGACCCGAGCAGGGTGCTTTGCAGGCGCAGATCGAGTCTCTGGGCTTGCAGGAGCACGTGCGATTGCTTGGTTACACAACCAAAATTCAGGAATGGTACGGCATGAGCGACGTGCTGGTGGCATGCAGCTACCGCGAAGGGCTGCCTATGAACGTCATTGAAGCCATGCTTTGCGGTGTGCCGGTGGTGGCATCGGTCAATCGCGGACACCGCGAGCTGATCAAGGATGCGGAAAACGGCTACCTTGTGCAGCCGGACGATGCACAGGCGTATGCTGCAAAAATCTTGTCTTTGCTGCAAAACAATGAGCACTGTCTTGACGTAGCGCAAGCAGCGCACGCAAGCGCGCAGGATTATCGTGCCGAGAGAGTCGAGCACGAGCTTGCACAAATCTATCAAAATCTTTAATTCTTGAAAATACCCGTGAAAGGAGGGGAACGCATGAAAATATCCGTACTGATGGGCATGTATAATTGCGAGGCTACGCTTGGCGAGGCGATTGAAAGCATTCTTGCTCAGACCGAGCCGGATTTTGAGCTGATTCTGTGCGATGACGGATCAACTGACGGCACGTATGCGCTGGCAGAGCAATATGCCAAGAAAGACGCGCGCATCGTGCTTTTGCAAAACCCTTCCAATCAGGGGCTCAATCAAACGCTCAATAACTGCCTTGCCCATGCGCAGGGCACATACGTCGCGCGCATGGATGGCGACGACAAGTGCCTTTCCCACCGCTTTGCCACGCAGCTGGCATTCTTGGAAAGTCACCCCGAATATGCACTTGTCAGCAGCGCCATGTCTATGTTTGACGAGCAGGGCATTTGGGGCAGAAATTTCCCCAAGGAACAACCAAGCGTGCGTGATTTCAAGCGCGACACGCCTTTCTGTCACGCACCCGTGATGATGCGCCGCGAGGCACTACAGGCTGTTGGCGGCTACAGTGTGGATCAAAAGCTGCTGCGCGTGGAGGACTACCATTTGTGGGTCAAGATGTATGCTGCGGGCTATCGCGGTTACAATCTGCAAGAGCCCTTGTATCTGGTACGCGAGGATAGAGCAGCCGCAGCGCGCAGAAAGTTCAGATATCGCGTCAATCAGGCGCGCGTGCAGCTGTTTGCCATCAAGGCACTGCATCTGCCCGTGTATTATGCGTTGTATTGTATTCCCACGCTTGTGCTAGGTCTTGTGCCGCAGTTTGTTTATCGCATGCTGCACAGAGCCAGATACGGACGAAAGGGGGAGGACGCATGATCTTTTGTCTTATCATGCTGGCAGTGTGCATGCTGTTTGGCTATTTTTCGCAAAAGCATTCCGAGCGCCTTGCCGTGGCACAGGGCAGAGCATGGGCTCCTACCGAGAATGGGGTTTATGCAAGACCTGAATTCTGGAGTATTGCGCTGATCCTCATTCTGGTATTTGTGTGCGGCTTGCGCACGCGCTATAACGATACCGGTAACTATATCGAAGGCTTTTTGAACGGCCCTGCGCTGGACACAGTCATAGGTCAGGAGATGACCCTTGGCGATTGCCCCGGATTTGCTTATCTGCAGGCAGCTGCACGCACCGTGACCGATAACCCACATCTGTTTATTATGCTGTGCGCACTTTTGAGCATTGCACCGGTGCTGCTTTTTGTCAAGCTGTATTCCTCGAATTTCTTTATGTCTTCGTTTTTGTACGTCACGTCGGGGTATTTTTTGTTCTCGTTGGCGGCAATCAAGCAGTCAATTGCCATTGCCATTGCCATTTGGGCAATTCCGCTGTATCACAAAAAGAAGTATTTTTTGGCAGTGCTGATAGTGCTGCTGGCAGCTTTGTTTCACCCTTACGTGCTGTTGTATCTGGCGCTCCCGCTGCTGACGGGCAAGCCTTGGGGCATCAACACGCTGTTTATTGCGCTGGTAATCGGCGGCGTTGCGATCTTCTTCCAGCCCAGCCTGCAGATGATGCTTGGCTTGGCGGAATCACTTGGGGATGATTTTTCTGAGGAATCCTTCGTTGGTGCGGGCATTAATATCTTCCGCGTGCTGGTATATGCCATGACCCCGTTGCTCTCGCTGATCTTTCTGGATCGCGTGCGTCAGGATGAGGACAAGCATCAGCATACCTTTATCAACGTTGCCATTCTGTGCTTCGGTATCATGTTCTTGGCACTGTTTGGCACGGCAAACCTGATTGGTCGTGTGGCACTGTATTTCAGCTTTGCGCTGATGCTCTCGCTGCCCTATATTTTCAATCGTCTGGAGAAAAAATCCGGCATGGCGCTTTCGGGTATTGCCATGATCATGTACTTTGCTTATTATTTGTATGCAAATCGTGATATTGTTTACGGGCAGATTTCGCCCGAGGAATTCTTTACAACACTTTTCTGAGGAGGTAGGGGATGAGTAAAAACGTATTGATCGTGACCATGCCTGCCTCGGATAACTACGGCAACAGACTGCAGAACTATGCTACGGAGCATTTTTTAACCGATCTCGGATACACGTGCACAACGCTGCGAGTGCGCCCCGGGGATCATTGGGATGATTCAGTGCGCCCCGAACAGTCACTTCTTAAAAAGCTGACGCCGGGGCATATCAAGCGCTTTTTGGCAAGAAAGCGCGTGCAAACCTATCAGATCAAGGATGCGCTGCAGCAGCAAAGGCAGGATCGCTTTGACGAATTTGACCGCAAGCACGTGCATATGACCGATTACTGTGTCGGTGCAAGCAATTTCCCTATGAGGGAGCTTGACCGGTATGATTTTGCGGTTTGCGGCAGTGATCAGATCTGGAATCCCGCGTATCACTATACCGATATATATTATATGAGCTTTATGCCGGAGCACAAGCGCGTGGCGCTTTCCCCGAGCATTGGCATTGACAGCGTAGCACCGTATTATCAGTCTTATATGCGCGCGGGGCTGAATGGCATTCCGTATCTGAGTGTGCGCGAGCAAAGTGGCGCGGATATTATTGAAAGTCTGACGGGCAGAAAAGCCCGTGTGCTGCAGGATCCCACGCTGTGGACATGTGCGCAGGACTGGAGAGAGATTGCCGCACCTTTGGAAGACATGCCGCAAAAGCCATATTTGCTGTGCTATTTTTTGGGTGAGCAAACCAAGGAATACCGCCGTCACATCGAGCGGTATGCAAATGAGAACAACCTTGATATTGTCAGCATTGCAGACCGTAAGCAGCCGCAATATTTTACTTGCGGTCCTTCCGAATTTGTGTATCTTGTGGATCACGCATCCTTGGTGTGCACGGATTCCTTCCACGGTGTGGCGTTCTCGCTGATCTTCAGGACCCCCTTTGTTACGTTTGAGCGTACCGACGGCAAGTCCATGAACACACGTATTACCGGTATTATGGCACACGTGGGCGTTGACCGCAGATTGCAAAGCGTGCCTTACAGGGATGTTTTGCAAATGGATTTTACCGGCGTCGGAGAAATTCTTGACAAAGATAGGGAAGCCGCCATTGACTATTTGCAGCATGCAGCTGCAGAGATTGAGCGCACGAACAAAATGCCCACGTTGGCAGAGCACGATTATTGCAACGGTTGCCGTGCCTGCCAGGTCGCATGTCCTGTTGGGGCGATTGCGTGGGAGCAGGATGCCGAGGGCTTTTATCGCCCGCGCCTGAACGCGGATGCGTGTATCGGTTGCGGCAAATGTCAAAGCGTTTGCCACGTTCATAACAGAGCACTTGATTGCACGGACGAATACCCCGAGGCAGTGGCTGCGTGGGCAAAGGACACAGAGATCCGCACACAGAGCTCGTCCGGCGGCTTGTTCTCTGTGCTGGCAGGGGAGATTCTGCAGCGCGGCGGCGTGGTGTTCGGTGCAGGCTTTGACGACCAATGGCACGTGCGACACCGCTATATTGAAAGAATTGAGCAATTGCCGCTGCTGCGCACCTCCAAGTACGTGCAAAGCGACGTGGGGGATTGCTATGCCCGCGCCAAGGAATTTCTGGAGGCAGACCGATGGGTGTACTTTTCGGGCACACCCTGCCAGATTCAAGGACTTCGCGCCTATCTTGGCAAGGACTACGATAAGCTGATCCTGCAGGATATTGTGTGCCACGGTGTGCCAAGCGAGCGCGCGTGGGACGCATATCTTGATCAGGTGCATGGCGGCGCGGATGCTGTAGGTGCGGTCAACTTCAGAGATAAGAAGCAGGGCTGGAAACTCTATGGCATGAGAATTGAACTGGGCAATGCGCTTACGTACGAGACAGAGCGTGATCAAGATGCTTATATGAAGGCTTTTCTGAGTAATCTTGATCTGCGCCCCTCCTGCTACAATTGCGTTAACAAGACCGCCAAGCGGAATTGTGACGTGACGTTGGCGGACTATTGGGGCATTGAACGCGTGCATCCCGAAATTGATGCGGAGCCGGGTGTCTCGCTTGTGCTTTTGCAGAGTGAGAAGGGCAAGAGACTGCTTGAAGACGTTTCGGACAAGATCCAAAGCATCAAAACCGATGCAAAGCAAGCATTGCAATACAATGCTTCCGCGATCACCTCAGTCAAAAAGATACGCGGTAAGCGAGGCGCATTCTTTGCAGGCTATCAGGAAGATTTCGCCACGTGCGTCGAAAAAATCAACCGTGTATCACTCTATCGCCGTGCGTACGGCATGCTTGGCAGGATCAAGTACAGAGTGATCAAAATTTTCAAAAAATAACCCGTCAGGGGGAAAGGATGGATGCTACAATGGAGAATCCGTTGATTTCGGTGATCATTCCGGTATACAATCCGGGAAAATATCTTTACCGTTGCCTGGACTCGATCACGGGGCAGACGTATTCGAATCTGGAGATCATTCTGATCGACGATGGCTCGACCGATCAAAGCGGTGCCGTTTGCGATGCGTATGCACAGAGAGATCCGCGCATTGTTTGTATCCATCAGGAAAATAAGGGCGTATCGAGTGCACGCAATCGCGGACTGGAGATCGCACACGGGGATTATATTCATTTTCCGGACAGTGACGACTATCTGGAAACGGACACCTATGAATACCTGCTGGGGCTGGCGACAAAGCATGCGTGTGAGGTGGTCAATTTTGAGCATTTCATCACGTATCCCGATGGCAGCGAGCAGGTGCATTCCTTCCCGACAGACAGATACGGAGAGTATGACGTCAAGGGCACGTATTGGCAAATGGTCAACGGTGTGCAGTTCTGCTGCAATAAGCTGTTTCGCAGGGAGCTGATTATGGGAGAGCATGACGCGGACGCACTGCGTTTCAGAGAAGATATTTTCCGCGGAGAGGATACGTTGTTTGCCGCAATGGCAATTGCAAGAGCAAGCAAGGTCTTCTTTGACGCGCGCCCCTTGTACCATTACGTACAGACTGAGCAGAGTGCCTGCCGCGGCAGCTTCCGCGCTTCGCAGCTCTCGGTGACCAAGCTTTACGACGCGTACGTGCCGATATACGGCAAGTACCCCGACGTATACAACGACTTTTTGCTGTTCATGCAGCAAACGCTGATCAGCATTTATTACGACATGTGGGCAGATGGCAAGGCATGGTCGCGCGAAAGGACAGAGCTTGCTTTGCTGCTGCGCCAAAAGAGAAAACAAATCAAAGGCAAAATACGCGTCAAGCAGCGCGTAAAGCTCGGCTTGTTCGGATTATCTCCTTCGCTGTTTTGCTTTGTGCATAAGATCATGCACAAATTATAAGACCAAAGAAAGGAAGGTTTGCTATGGAAAGAATCTGTGCAGTCATTGTAACCTATAACCGCCCGGAGCTGCTTTGCAGATGCGTGGAGCATTTGCTGGCGCAGACCTATCCTTTGGATATTCTGATCTACGACAATCACTCCACGAAGGACACAAAGGGCGCACTTGCAGAGAAGAATTTGCTTTGTGAGCGCGTGACCTACCATTATGCAGAACACAACAGCGGAGGCGCAGGCGGCTTTCATGATGGCACGAAAATGGCGGTGGAGCAGGGTTATGATTACGTATGGCTGATGGATGATGACGGCTATGCCGTGCAGGACTCAACGCTTGAACGTATTATGGCGGCACGCGAGCGCATTGCGGACGAGCTGTTTATTCTCAATTCACTTGTGATTTGCGATACGGAGTCGCTCAGATTGAGCTTTAGCTTAGACCGTAGCTTTGACGGCAGGCAAATCACGGCAGACGCCAAGGATGGGCTGTACTGCGGTGCGGTCAATCCGTTCAATGGCACGCTGATCCCCACGACGCTGATCAAGCAGATCGGATATACCAGACGCGAATATTTCATTTATGGGGATGAGACCGAGTACACCTTGCGCAGCAAGGCTGCCGGAGCGCAGCTGTATACCGTGGTGGATTCCTTGTACTATCATCCCGCCTACGTGGTGGCAACCAAGCGATTTTTTCATAAGAAGATTGCCATTAGCGAGCTGCCGCTTTGGAAAACCTATTGCATGGCGCGCAACAGTGCGCATTATGCAAAGCAATACCTGAGCCTTGGATGGCGTGTGCGCAAAAAGGCAGGCTTGATCATATCTGCGCTTTACGCAAAAAAGAAAAAATGGGCAAAGCTGCGCGAAACGCTGCGCGGCATTCGCGATGGAGAGCGGGGAGATTTTTCCCGCGTATTGGATCTTTCGAAATGATGAGAGGAACTGATATGAGCCGATATGATTATCTGGTCGTAGGGGCAGGCTTGTTTGGCGCGGTGTTTGCGCAGCAGGCAAAAGAGAAGGGCTATTCGGTTTTGGTTGTGGAAAAAAGACCGCATATTGCGGGCAACGTATATACCGAGAACGTAGAAGGGATCACGGTCCACAAGTATGGTGCGCACATTTTTCATACTAACGACCAAGAGGTATGGGAATACGTCAATCGCTTTGCAAGCTTCAATGACTTTGTCAACCGCCCGATTGCCAATTACCAAGGAGAGCTTTATTCGCTGCCGTTTAATATGTACACCTTTGAAAAGATGTGGGGCGTAAGTGACCCCGAGCAGGCACGGCAAAAGATCCGGGAGCAGATTGAGCATGAGGGAATTACGACACCCGAAAATCTTGAGCAGCAGGCGATCAGTCTGGTGGGACGTGACGTATATGAAAAGCTGGTCAAGGGCTATACCGAAAAGCAGTGGGGGCGCCCTTGCTGTGAGCTGCCCGGCTTTATTATCAAAAGATTGCCCTTGCGCTTTACCTATGACAACAACTATTTCAATGCAGTCTATCAAGGCATTCCCAAGAGCGGCTATACGCGCATGGTGGAAAATATGCTCGAAGGCATAGAGGTGCGCCTTGGCGTGGATTATCTGGCACATAAGCAAGAGCTTGAGGGACTTGCGGATCGCGTGATCTATACGGGACCGATCGACGCATATTACGATTATTGTTACGGGCCGCTCTCTTATCGTTCGGTGCGCTTTGAAGAGCAGCTTTTGGATATGGAGAGCTATCAGGGCAATGCCGTGGTCAATTATACCGACAGCCAAACGCCTTGGACGCGTATCATCGAGCATAAATTCTTTACCCATGGCTTGGACGAGCAGGGAAAGGCGCTGCCCCGAACCGTGATTTCCAAGGAATACAGCTCGGAATGGCATCCGGGAGAAGAGCCGTATTATCCCATCAATGACCAAAAGAACAGTCAGCTTTTACAAAAGTATCAGGCACTTGCGCAAAATCAGACGCGCGTTTGGTTTGGCGGCAGACTTGGTCAGTACAAGTATTACGACATGGATACGGTCATTGCATCTGCGCTTGCCATGAGTCGGGCATTGTGCAAGGAGAGAATATGATAAAAAAACTGTTCAGAAAAATTCGGGATGCCATTTTAGGGCTTGGAGAGATCCCCGCAAATACCCGTGAATTCGGGCTGCGCATTGCCATGATCCGATACAGAAGAAAGCTTGGCTTGATTTCTGTGGAGCGATACGTGGATGCCATTTCCATTCAAATGGAAAAGGAGCTGCGCGAGGTCACCGAGCGATACAAGCAGGATCAGGTCGCAAGATTTGAGAAAAAGCATGATTTTGGGGATAAGATTCCCGTGTTCATGTGCTGGTTTCAGGGAAAGGATGCGATGCCGGAATGGTGCCGCGCTTGCTATGAAAACCTGCTTCGGATCGCGCCGCCCAATACCGAGGTGGTGCTTCTGACCTATGAGAATTATCAATCCTTTGTGGATATTCCAAAGGTTGTGACTAAAAAGTACCAAGAGGGAAAGATGTGCGCTGCCAACTATTCCGATATGGTTCGCTATATGCTGCTTGCCACGTATGGCGGCTGCTGGATTGATGCTGCCGTCTATCTCAACGACGGCGTGTTCCAAACCGCATTTACGCACGAGTTATATACACCGCGATTCTACAGAGAGGGGCACCCATTGGAGGATGCCTCCAGAGGGCGCTGGGTTGGCGGAGTATGGTTTTCCAAAACAAATCATATTCTGTTTTCCTACGTGACAGAATCCTTGATGGAGCTTTGGAGCAAGCATGACAGGGCATTGGAATACCTTGCATGTGACTATATTATTTGGACGGCATACAGTAACCTGAGTACCGTCAGACAACAGCTTGACGCAATACCCGTGAATAACGAGCATTTCAGATTGCTTAACGCCTGCTTTGAACAGGCATATACCGAGCAGCTGCTGGAGGAGATTTTTTCCAAGCAGCAGATTCATCTGGTGGACCGCCATAAGGAGTACAAAAAGCAAAAGGACGGACAGCAGACGGTATACGGATACCTTGTATCCAAGCAAATAAAATCATGAATCATATCAAAGAAAGGAGAGCCGAAATGCAAAATCAACCGCTTGTCAGCATCATCACCCCGGGCTATAACTGTGGCGCTGTGGTGCATCGGTTGCTGGATTCTATTCTGGCACAGACCTGGCAGAATGTTGAGTTTATCTTTGTCAACGACGGCTCTACCGACAACACTGCCGAGGTGCTGGAATCCTACCGCGAGAAATTCGAGGCAAGTGGAATTGCGTTCAGAATCATTACGCAAGAGAATCGAGGCGTAGGGGAAGCGATACAGACCGGATTGAAGGCATTTCACGGCGACTATTTGTGCTGGCCGGATGCGGACGATTATTTGGAGCCGGATGCAATCAAGGTGCGCGCAGAGTATTTAGAGCAGCATCCCGAGTTTGGTATTGTGACGGGGCAGGCGATTGTCAGACGTGTGCCGGACCTTGAACAAGTCGGGATTTTGGGAAACAACGTTGATTTTGAGTCAGCTCCGGCGCATTTTGAGAATGCATTACACCGTAATACAGTTTTTTGCTGCGGCTGTCATATGATCCGCACGTCGGATTTTTTGAAGATCAATCCTACAAGAGAGATATATCCTTCGCGCCACGGGCAGAATTGGCAAATGCTATTGCCTATGTATTATCATTATCAGCGCGGATTTATTGCCATGCCCGTTTACAATTATTTATTGTTCCCGAACAGCATGTCCAGAGAAAAGCTGAGCGCAGAAAAGAGACTTGCGCAGCTGCAGGCATACCTTACCATTCCGCAAGAGACCTTAAAGCGCATTGCGTTCAAGGATCCTTCCGAGCTTGAAAAGTACGGTCGAATCGTAACGTATGAGTATGGCAGAGATCTGCTGCTGTATGCGCGTGATTATAAGTTGAAATCCTATGCAAAGCAAGCAAAGGAGCTTATGACCCGGGAAGGCTTGTTTGATCAAAGACTGAAGCGTTTGTACCGCGAAGCCACCAATCCTGTTTATGCTGCATTAATGCGTATATACAGAAAATCGAGGGGTTAGCCAAAAAACCCCAACTCCGAAAACTGCATACAAATAGCGTAAATGGGCAAAACTCCCCTTGACGGACCACGTCAAGGGGAGTTTATATGTATTATAACAAAGTGGAAATATGTGGGGTCAACACATCTGAGCTGATTGTGCTGACCGATGATCAAAAAAACGACCTTCTTCGGCGCACCAAGCAGGGCGACGTGCTGGCAAGGCAGGAGTTGATTTGCGGCAATTTACGCTTGGTGCTATCCATCATTCAGCGCTTTTCGAGCAGACGGGAGAACATGGACGATTTGTTTCAGGTGGGCTGCATTGGCTTGGTCAAGGCGGTGGACAACTTTAACACAGAGCTTGACGTCAAGTTTTCTACCTACGCCGTGCCCATGATCATTGGGGAGATCCGCCGCTATCTGCGCGATAATAACACCATTCGCATCAGTCGCTCGATTCGCGATCTGGCATACAGATCCTTGCAGGCAAGGGAAGAGCTGATCCGCGAGAATCAGCGTGAGCCAAGTGCCGAGGAGATTGCCGCGCGCATCAACGAGAAAAAAGAGGCTGTGCTGCGCGCCATGGAGGCGGTGGTGGAGCCGATCTCACTTTACGAGCCGGTTTATAACGAAAACGGCGACACGCTGTACGTCATCGACCAGCTCAGCGACCGCACCTCGGGTGATGATGCGTGGATTGAGAACATTGCACTGGGCGAGGCGATGCGCGCGCTTTCCGAGCGTGAGCGCAACATCATTGCCATGCGCTTTTACAAAAACAAAACGCAGATGGAGATTGCCGAGGAGATCGGCATCTCACAAGCGCAGGTCTCGCGACTGGAAAAGGGCGCTTTGGAAAAGATCCGAAAGCAGATGTGAAAAGGGAGCTGCTGCCATTTGGCAACAGCTCCATACTTATTTGATCTCGGATTGGAATGCAACCGCCTTGCCCAGAATGTGAATCTCGTCAAGCTCGGGACCCATGAATACCAGCGGCTCATACTTGGGATTCTCGGGCGTCAGGATCAGCTTGGATTTCTCGGGGTAGTAGTAAACGCGCTTGAGCGTTGCCTCATCCTCGATCACCACAGCCGCGATCTCACCGTTTGCCACCATGTCGCTCTTTTTGATAAATACAATGTCGCCATCCTGAATTCTTGCACCGATCATGCTGTCTCCCTTAGCGCGCAGGCAAAAATCCGCGTCCAGATTGGTGCCTGACATGACAAAGCTATCGTGCTCCTCATCGGTCAGGATGGGCTTGCCGCAGGCAATCTCGCCAAGCACGGGGATGCGGCGGCGCTCAATGGGGAAAATATCGGGATAATCAGGCAGAGCCCCCGTGCCTCGCTCCATGGGCACGTCATAGCCCTCCAGCCACAGATCGGAAACGTCCAACGCGCGCGCCAGCTTGTGCATCGCGTCCGCCTTGGGCACGTAGATGCCGTTGGTATATTGGCTGATTCTCGCCTTGGAAAGTCCGGTGGTGTGTGCAAGATCCACGGCACGCATGCCACGTGCGTCCATTGCGGCACGCAGTCTATCGGTAAAGGAAGTGGTCAGTTCCATTTTGAAACTCCTTTGGTTTTGATAGTTTTATTATAAATGAGAGTTTAGCAAATGTCAAGAGGTTTGCACAAAAAAGTTAAGGAAATTTTATTTATACGGGGGTTGACTTTTGCTTAATGCTGTGATATACTCATGACAGTTAAGCAAACACAACCACTCGGACAACCGATGACTTGGCGTCGGTTTTCATTTTTGCGCAAACAGTTAAGCAACCTTTACGGAACAAAAGGAGGAGATTTTATGCCGATTGCGGGGACTTGCCCCTATTTTCAAAGAGAGAAGGGTGACGGTTACACCTATTGTGAATGCGCGCGCTTTCGTTTTCCCGACAAGCAAGCCAGACGCGATATCGTTTACAAATATTGCGCCCATCCGGACGGATATGAAAGCTGCGTGATCAAGCAGACCATGGATCAATTTTATGAAAGGAAATATTGCAGTGCAGACACAAACAAAAGAAAAATTGCAGGATGAGGGCAAGATTGCCTATATGATCGCCTGGAGAGACAAGCGCATCAAGGCACTTGAGGAGCTGGTGCAGGCACAGGAGCAGGCAGGCAAGATCTATGCCGCGTACGTGGCGTATTTGCTCTCACTGTGCGCGCACAAGACTGATGCGGGGCTGGAGCTGCGCATCTCCAAGGCGGATATCAGAGAGGCATGCGGCAAATACGCGGTGCATGCCGAGGATGCCGACGAGGACTTTATCATTATGCTGGAGCTTATGGGAGAGAGCGATGGGGCGGGACGTAGCGAAATGGCTGACGCCTGAGAGTCTGACACTTTTGCGCGGCATGGCTTGCATGGGCAAGGATGCTGCCGCGATCGCTGCCTGCATGGGTATCTCACTCTCCACGCTGCGGCGCTGGCAAAAGCGGTATCCCGAAATTGCTGCAGCGATGGCATTCGGTAAGGACAATGCGGATTTTGCCGTTATACAGGCGCTGCACCGCAGGGCGGTTGGCTATACCGCACCGGTCAAGAAGACCTACAAGCTCAAGCACACCGAGTTTGACCCCGATTCGGGCAAAAAGGTGCTGGAATACGAGGAGCTGCAAACCGGCATTGATGAGACGCACGTGCCGGCTGATACGCGTGCCGAGATCTTCTGGCTGCAGAATCGGCGCGGAGAGGATTGGGGGCAGGAAAAGCCCGAGGCAGACGGGGAAAGTGGTGGCGTTGTGGAGCTGCCGCCCGTCATGCCCGCGCAAGAGCCGCCCGAGGACGCATGAGCGAGCGCGTGATCTGGACGCCGCAGCCGCGTCAGGCAGCCTTTATGGCAAGGTTTGAGGATGAAGCCTTGTATGGCGGTGCTGCAGGCGGTGGTAAGAGTGACTGCGCCTTGGCGGAATCCTTGCGGCAGGTGCATATTCCATATTACCGTGGTTTGATTCTGCGCAAGACCTATCCGCAATTGTCCGAGCTGACCGACCGTTCTGCTGAGATCTTCCGCGCGGCATATCCGCAAGCGCGGTATAACGATTCCAAGCACGTCTGGGTATTTCCGTCGGGTGCTAAGATCTATTTCGGATCGCTGCAGCACACCGATGACAGGCTCAACTATCAGGGCAAGCGATATGATTTTATCGACTTTGACGAGCTGACGCAATTTACCTGGGATGAATATTCCTATCTGTTTTCCAGAAATCGCCCCAACGGTGCGGGCACGCGCTGTTATATGCGTGCGCAGGCAAATCCGGGCGGCATTGGGCACGGCTGGGTCAAGGCGCGATTTATCACACCTGCAAAGCCTATGACCACCATCTGGGAAAAGCATTGCGTGCGTCTGCCGGACGGGCAGGAGCAAACGCGCTGGAGATCGCGCATTTTCGTGCCGTCCACCGTGTTTGACAATAAGATCCTGCTTGAAAACGATCCGGGGTATCTGACGCGACTTGCGGCACTGCCCGAAAAGGAGAGGAGAGCGCTTTTGTACGGTGACTGGGATTGCTTTGCAGGTCAGGTGTTTACCGAGTGGCGCAATGATCCCGAGCACTATGCCGATGGCATAGGCACGCACGTCATAAAGCCCTTTGCCATTCCGCAATCCTGGCGCGTATACCGTGGCTTTGACTGGGGATATACCAGACCCTTTTCGGTTGGCTGGTATGCCTTTGATCAGGATGGACGCATGTTTCGCATCCGCGAGCTGTACGGCTGCAGCGGCACTCCGAACGAGGGCGTGCGCTGGGGCGCTCAGATGCTGGCAAAGCGTATTCGCGAGATAGAGGCGGATGACCCCAATCTGCGCGGACGCTACATCTCGGGTGTGGCAGACCCTGCCATCCGACAAAAGAACGGCGGCGAGAGCATTGCCGAGCTGATGGAGCGCGAGGGCGTTTACTGGGACAGAGCGGATAACTCCCGAATTGCGGGTAAGGCGCAGATGCACGCGCGGCTACAGTTTGATGCCAAGGGGATTCCCATGTTCTACGTGTTTTCCACCTGCACGCACTTTATCCGCACCTTTCCCGAGCTGGTTTATGATTCCTCGAACGTAGAGGATGTCAACACAGACGGGGAGGATCACATTTACGACGAGTGTCGCTACGTTGCCATGGCGCACCCCATCAAAAGGCAAAGCGCACCCAAAAGTACGGTGTCGTATACCTACGACCCACTCAAAAACTGAAGGAGATTATATGCAAATCAAAGATATATTCAAAAAGAAGGGGAGCGAACGGCTTCCCATTACCAAAGAGGAGATTGCCAAGGCAGCGCGCATACTGCGCGATTGGCGTGCAGCAAGACGCCCCTTGGATTCACGGCTGCAGAGTGATGAGATCTACTGGCAGGGCAGATACGGAAGTCAGGCACCGGCACAGGTGCGAGACCTTGGCTGCTCGGCATGGATGTTCAACAGCATTGCCAATCGCCATGCGGATATGATGGATCATATGCCCACCTGCACCTGCCTGCCGCGCGAGCAGAGCGATCGGGAGCAGGCGGAAATGCTCTCGCAGATCATTCCGGTCATTCTGGACCGTTGCGGCTTTGAAGCGTTGTACTCGGATCATATGTGGTACAAGCTCAAGCATGGCGTCAGTGCCTTTGGCGTATTCTGGAATAACCGTTTGGAAAACGGCTTTGGCGATATTGACGTGCGCCGCGTGGAAATGAGCAATCTCTATTTTGATCCGAGCGTGCGCGACCTGCAACAGAGTAAGCATTTGTTCCTGCTTGCCGAGGTGGATACCGAGGAGCTGGAGCAAAGCTATCCCGCCTATTTTGAGCGCAATACTTTCAAGACCGATCCCGAGGGTATTTTCTTTGGCGCAGATGACGGTAAGACGCTGGTGGTGGACTGGTACTACAAGAAAACCGTGGATGGCAGGGAGCTTTTGCACTACTGCAAGTTTGCGGACGGTGTAGTGCTGTACGCTTCTGAAAACGATCCCGTTTACAAAAATCGCGGCTGGTACGATCACGGCATGTATCCCATCGTGCTGGATATCATGTATCCCGAACAGGGCAGCTGTTTTGGCTTTGGCATGATTGCGGTTGCCAAGCAGCCGCAGATCTATATTGATCGCCTGGATGCCAATTTCATGGAATACGCGGATTGGGCAAGCAAGGTGCGCTTTTGGGCGAAAAAGAGCCTTGGCGTTAATCAAGAGGACTTTTTGGATCTGGATCAGCGCATCGTGGAGGTGGAAGGCGATATTGAAGAGGAAAAGCTGCAACAGATCCGCGTAGGCACCTTTGACCAGGGGCTGCTGACGCTCAAAAAGCTTAAGATCGACGAGCTCAAGGAAACCACCGGCAACCGCGACGTCTCTCAGGGCTCGCTCTCGGGCGGCATTACCGCAGCCACTGCCATCAAGGCACTGCAGGAGGCAGGCAACAAGAATGCGCGCGACGTCATTGCGGCATCCAATCGCGCCTATATCGGCGTGGTGCAGCTGGTCATTGAGCTGATCAGACAGTTTTATTCCGGCGCGCGTACCTTCCGCATCACGCGCGAAAACGGCTACGAGTTTCTGCAATATGATAACGCGGGCATTTTGGAAAAGGAGGTGCTGCAGGCAAACGGTGCCACCTACATGCGCAAGCCGGTTTTTGACGTGGCAGTGCGTGCACGTGTGGCAAACCCCTTGACGCAGGAGGCGGCAAACGAATTTGCCATGGCGCTTTACGATAAGGGCGCTTTCTCGCCCGAGCAGCGGCAGCAGACCCTGATCATGCTGGAGATGATGGATTTCGACGGCATTGGCAAGGTCAAGCAGATGGTCAGAGAGGGGCATGCCGTATGATTGAAGCGAGTGCATACCGCGATAGCCGCGGCTACTGCCTGGAGGTGGTGGGGCATGCGGGCTACGCGAGCGGTGACGATATTGTCTGCGCAGCGGTTTCGGCAGTGGTTGAATCCTTGGCTGCGTATCTGGAAGAATATGATACCGATTGCAGCGCAGAGGCAGACCTTGCGGACGGATATGCCATGATCACGGTAGGTGAGCGCAACGCGGCTTATGATATGGCTGCTTGCGGACTTGCCGCCATTGCAGACAGATATCCCCAATTTGTGACAATGAGAAATTCTTATATATAAGGCTGAGCACGGACGGCATACATAGGTCCGTGAGAAAGGAAATCTATGAATCAAACGGTCGAACAAACCTTCAATTCCACGGCTGACGACGGGCGCGTGGTGCCTGTGGAGACCGGCATTGCGGGCGAGAATGGCTCTGTCGCCGAGAGCCGCGAGGATGCACGACGGGAATGGGAGGAGATGATCGCATCTCCCAGATTCCATGCGTTGTATACCGAGCACGTCTCCGAAATCGTCAAGAAGAGACTCAGATCCGAGCGCGAGAGCTCTACGCTTCTGGATGCGGCGGCAAAGGCATTGGGGGTGGACCCCGAGCAAGTACCTGCACGCATATCAGAGCTGCTGACCCCCGTACAAAGAGATTGGCAGAGTGAGGAGAGTGCGGTGCGGGAAAAATATCCGGAATTTGACCTGCAGCGTGCAAAAGACAATTCTTTCTTTGCTGATTTGCTGCAAAGCTTTGCCGGGAGCGGCACGGTCTCTCTGACAAGCCTATACGAGCTTTCAAATCTTGAAAGCCTGACTGCTGCTGCCGCCAAAAAAGCGGCAGAGCAAACCGCCTCGCAGATGATGGGCTCCGTGCAGCTCCGCCATGCAAGACCGCATGAGAACGGATTGCAGGGAAGCGTGCAGGATGCGGGGCGCGCCTCCAGATTGACGCGCGCGCAGCGAGCAGTGCTTGCAGAGCGCGCAGCAAAGGGGGAACATATCACATTTTAGAAAGGAAACGTTATGAAAGAAAGAATGATTGATCTGCAGCGCTTTGCTGCAGATACCAACGTAATGGGTACCGCAGGCACTGTCAATGCAGTGGCAGGTACCACCACCGCATACACCGCAGGCATGGGTCTTTCCGAGGAGATGAAGACCTACTATTCCGATTATCTGATCGACCACGCAGAGCCTGCCCTTGTACACGACATGTTTGCACAAAAGCATGCCATTCCCGCAAACGGGGGCAAGACCGTGCAGTTCCGTCGCTATAATCCGTTGCCTAAGCTGACCACTCCCATCAGAGAGGGTGTCACGCCCGCAGGACAGAGCATCAGCATGGAGGTGCTGGAGGCAACCGTGGCGCAGTACGGCGGCTACGTGGAGCTGACAGACCTTTTGATTCTGACTGCCATTGACAACAACCTTTGCATGGCAACCAAGCTGCTTGGCTCTCAGGCAGGCAGAACGCTGGATACCATCACCCGTGAGGTGCTGGCAGGCGGTACCAACGTGCAGTACGGTGAGAATGCCGTTTCTGCAAGATACCTGCTCAGTGGTGGTCAGGCAAGCGGCAACCACTATCTTTCCGTGGATGCCATTCGTCGTGCGGTCAGATTCCTCAAGAATCAGAACGCGGAAAAGATCAAGGGCAGCTACATTGCCATCGTGCACCCTGACTGCGCTTACGATCTGATGGGTGATCCCAACTGGAAAACGCCCAATCAGTATGCAGATCCCTCCAACATTATGGAGGGTGAGATCGGTAAGATCGAGGGCGTGCGCTTTATCGAGTCGAGCGAGGCAAAGGTGTTCCACGCAGAGGATCTGGCAAGCGATGCAAGAACGCTGAGCGTCAACAATTCCTCGGGCTACAGCGGCTCCGGTATGATTAACTTTGACGGTGGTACCGTGGAAGCAAACAAGCTTGTGGGCAGATACGTGCTGATCGGCACCACCCGCGCATACGTGGGTGCAAACACCGCAAGCTCCATGACGCTGTATACAGACAGCACCAAGAGTACCCAGGCAAGCATTTCCTGCCAGGATAATGCAGTGATTTATCCCGGTGAGGCAGGCGCTATGGGTCGCGATGTGTATGCCACCATGGTATTTGGTGAGAATGCTTACGGCACCACCGAGATCACGGGCGGTGGACTTGAGCTGATCGTCAAGCAGCTGGGCAGCGCCGGCACCTGCGATCCGCTCAATCAGCGCGCAACCGTGGGCTGGAAGGCAACCAAGGTCACGGTTCGTCTGGTGGAAGCATTCATGATCAGAATCGAAACCGCATCTACCTTTAACCAAGAGGAATAATCAAAGGGCGGTAGCATAGGAAAGGAGGCAGTATGACACAACAGAATGCCGAGCAGGCTTATTTGGAGGAATACATTGCCATTAAGCTGTTCAAGGATAACGACCGCTACAAGGATGACGTGTACGTAGCGATTAACGGAAAAAACTGCGTCATCAAAAGGGGAGAATGGGTCAAGATCAAGCGCAAATTTGCCCTTGTGCTGGATCAATCTGAAATTCAGGATTCCAAGGCGGCAAAGCTTATGGAGGCAGAGCAGAATCGCTTTGTGGGACAGAGCAGGGGGGCAGGCTGATGGCACGGGTGGTGCTTGGCAACAAGGGGCTGGAGAATGCCGTGCATGCAAAGCCGCTTGGTGAGTCTGTTGTGCTGCTGGCTCGCAGCTATGATAAGCTGGTCAGGGATCTGGAATACGTGCTTTCCCACGTCTCGGAGGAAAACCTGGCAAGTGAGCTGCGCCGCAAGCTGGAAGAGAGGGATGCGTGATGCTGCCCGAGCTTGAAAAGAATAAGACCCACCGTCAGATTGACGATGATTTTTCCAAAGGGCTGTGGCACAGAGCAGGCAAAAAGCAGGGCAGCTATTTTGCGGGAGAGAACGTGTGCGGATATGAATATCCCGCGCTGATCTCCCGCCCGCCACGGCGGGTCTGGCAGCTGCTTTCCGAGGGCGTGCAGGGCATGTGCTGCGCAGATGGGCTGTATTTTGTCTGCGACGGTGAGCTTTTGCGTGCCAAGGGGTATAATCAGACCGAGGCATTGGGGCGGCTGAGCCAGAGCACCAAGGTGTTCGGGGCGCTTGGCAGTGAGCTTTTGATCCTGCCCGATTTCAAGGCGCTGGATCAGAAAAGTATGCAGCTGCGCTCGCTTGGCGCAAGCCTTTTGCTGGGAAACGCCATGGTGCAGAATCAGAGCTTTGTGGACGAGGAGGGCAAAGCACAGTCCATTGAATTCAATACGCTGCACTGTATCGACTTTAATTTCCTTGATTTCTTCTCTCCCGGGGATTCGGTTTGCATTAAGGGCAGCGATTATAACGACGGCTATTATACCGTTCGAGCCGTGGAGGAGCACGATCTGCGCTTTGATGAGCATGCATTCGTTCCCGAGAGCATGATGAACTGCATCATCAGCAAATCCGCGCCTGCCATGCAAGGCATGTGTGCTTGCGGTGATCGCCTTTGGGGCTATGCAGGAGATACGATCTATGCCTGTGCCCCCGGACTTGTGGATAACTGGTTCCGCTATGACGGTGATGCGCAGAGCAGCTATTGTAAAAGCCTCCCCTCGGGCGGAGATTTCACCGCCTGCATCATGCACGCAGGGCACCCTGTATTCTTCAAAAGCAACAGCATGCTGGAGGTGTACGGTGATCAGCCCGATAACGTGTCGGTCGTTGAAACGGTGCTCTCGGGTGTTGCTGCGGGCAGCGCAGCGTCTCTTTGCTCGGTGGGTGGAGATATGCTGTATCTGTCCGAGAACGGTGTGGTTCGATGCAGTGGCAGCACGGCAAGTGTGATTTCCGAGGCGCTTGGTAAGCATTTGTCGAACGGCGTTGCTGCAAGTGACGGCAGAAGATATTACCTGAGCGCTGTGGATGGTTCCGGCATGCGCGCCTTGTACGTATACGATACCGTAACCAATGCCTGGCATACAGAGGACGGAGCCAATATTTTGCACCTTGCTTATCTGAACGGAGACGTATATGCCTATTGTGCCGACCATATCGTTTATATTCTGGGGCAGGATCGCACCGGGCACGGGCGCGCTCAGGGGGAGTCGTCCTCGTACGTGGAGTTTCACCCATTGACAGACGACGCGCGCGGTCAGATCGTTCCCGTGCGCCTTGGTGTGCGCGTATACTGTGCGCAGGGCTGCAGCTTAACGCTGTTTGTCAGTTATGATGGCAAGGATTGGGAGAGACGAGCTGAGCTGCAATCTACAGGCAGTCAACTCTGGTACGTACCGCTGCAGCCGCGCGCATGTCATTCGCTGGGCATTCGGCTTGATGGTACGGGAGACTATCGCATCCTCTCTTTGATCAAGGAGTATCAATGATGCAAGCAAGAGAGACGAATTATAAGGAGGTGCTGTGCGACGAGCGCCATGAAAGAATAGAGACAAGGCTGACCAAGCACGGGCAACAGATCGATTCCTTGGAAAAGTGCACCATTAAGCTGACCGAAATGGTGGACAGATACGATCAGCTCGCCCAGCGGCAGGAGGCAAGAATCACGGCTTTGGAGAAAAAGCCGGGGCTGCTTTTGGAGCACGTGATCGCCTACGTCGCATCTGCTGTGCTTGGCGCTGTTGGCAGCGCGCTGGCAGCGTATTTTATCCCCTGAATCTTGACAAAAGGGTGATTGTATAGTATGATTAGTGTATTACCGAAAAGGAGACCTGACATGCTATCCAATCACCCTCTTTATTATCTGAGCGTTAATGCTGCGCATAACGACGACTATCACAGCCGCGCAACAGAAGCTATGACGGTTGAACCCTGCGAGCAGAACGGCAACACGTATACTTACCGTCTTGCAGGTTATCAAGGCTCGGTATCGGTGCAGTGCCTGCCTTTTGATCAGAATACCTGCGAGAGCATCACCACCGTATATAACAGCGGTGAAGAGAGCTTGGTGCTTGACAGAATTTCCTCGGGCTACATAGCAGGGATCGGAAGAGGCGGAAAGCCCTTTGACCAAAAGAGATTTGTGCTGCATACGTGCGACTCCTCGTGGCAGGGTGAAGGGCAGTGGAGAAGCGGCTATATTGAGGATTTTGGCGTGTACCCCACCTACAATCATAACACCCAGCGCGCATGGCGCATTGGCAGCGTGGGTTCCTGGACCACCTGCCGCCATTATCCCATGATCATGCTGGAGGATACCGAGCTTGGCGAGACCTGGTATTTCGAGATAGCCACCTCGTCCTCCTGGTTTATCGAGGTCAGCGTGGGCGGTTATCGCGGTGATCTTTGGCTGGACGTACTGCTCTCGGGCTGCCACGACCGCCACGATGGTTGGTACTATGAGCTGCAGCCGGGTCAGAACTATACCGCACCGCTTGCCATCTACGGCAAGGTCAAGGGTGGCTTTGAAGAGGCGGTTACCGCGCTGAACACCTACAAGCGTGCACGCATGAAGCGCGCATTCCCGGGCGGAAAGATTCCCGTGTGCTTCAACGACTACATGAATTGCCTGTGGGCACTGCCTACCAAAGAAAAGCTGATCCCCCTGATCGATGCGGCAGCCGGGGTGGGCTGTGAATATTTCGTGATCGATGCAGGCTGGTTTGGCGAGGATGAGGACTGGAGCGGAGGACTTGGCGACTACGACCAGAACGACGCTTTGTTCGGTGAAGGTGGATTTGATGGCATTCTGCGCTATATTCGCCAAAAGGGCATGTTGCCCGGCTGCTGGCTGGAGGTTGAGAGCGTTGTAGCGGGCACCAAGGTGCTGGATCGCATTCCGAACGCGCGACTTACGCGACACGGCAAGGTGATCGGCAAAACGCGCGCTTTCCTTGATTTCCGCAATCCCGAGGTTTGTAAGCACGTATTCTCGATCTTCGAGCGCCTTTACAACAAGGGCATTCGCTTTATCAAAAACGACTATAATCAAAATATCGGCATCGGCATTGACGGTGAGCTCGGGCAGGCTTCTCCCGAGGAGCTGCGACGCAATCAGGAGGCGTTTATGGCGTTGATCGATCGCGTGTGCGCTGCCTTCCCGGATCTGGTGATCGAGAATTGCTCCTCAGGCTGCATGAGAGCAGACCACGCAAGCGAAAAGCATTTCTATATGCAAAGCGTCAGCGATCAAGAATATTACGAGCGCATGCCCAGCGTGGTGCAGGGGCTTGTTGCTTGCATGCCGCCCGAGCGCGTGGGCATCTGGGGCTATCCTTATCCCGTAGCCATTGATCACCGAGTCTCCTTTGTGCCAAGCCCTGAATTTTCCGCACAGTTTGCAGACGGTCACAACACCGTGTTCAACATGGTACAGACCATGCCGGGTGCCATTTACCTTTCCGGTCATATCGATTGCGCGGATGAGCAGAATCTGGCACTGATGCGCGAGGCGATCGACCTTTACAAGCAAAACCGCGATCTGATCGCAAAGGCGCATCCCGTATATCCCACAGGTCTTTGCAGAATGGCGGACAAGGGCATTTTGTCGCTTGGTATGCAAGAGGAGCAGAGCGGTGTACTGATGCTCTCGATCTGGAAAACGGGCAAGGAGCAAAGCACTGCGATCAACCTTTCCAAATACGTTGGAGAGCACGCAACGCTGCAAACCGTTTATCCCGCGCGCGCTGCCAATGCCGTGACACTGCAGGGAAGCACGCTTACGGTAGAATTCCCGGATTGCGACAGCGCTGTGTGGTGCAAGATCGTCCGATCAACAAAATAATGCTTGACAAAAATCGATGCGTATGTTAGAATGATGCAAGCCTTATAAGGCATAGACTCAAAAAAATAAAATTAGATTTTGAAAGGAATCAAAACATGAAAAAGCTGATCGTTTTACTGGCACTTTGCATGGTTTTCTCGGTTGTATTGGTTGCATGTGATAACAACACCGAAACTCCCGACGGTACCACCGAAGCGCCCGCAACGGATGCTCCTACCGAAGCACCCACCACCGAGGCTCCCACTACCGAAGAGCCTACCACCGAGGCTCCTACTACCGAAGAGCCTACTACTGAAGAGCCCACCACCGAGGCTCCCACTACCGAAGAGTCCACCTCCGAGGAACAGCCTCCCGAGCCCGTAAAGGTCGTGGCATCCATGTCCTTTGACGCTATGGGCAACGTTTACGGCACCGAGATCGATATGGATAACCTCTACTTTGCAACCGCTACCGATTACGCTGCCTGGGACAAGGTTGCAAACATTGACCACCGTGTTGACTGCCTGAAGGTTGCAGGTTGGGTTGCATTCTTCACCGAAACCGAAGGCGTTCTGGGCTATGCGGTTGACGGTGCAGCTGCCGTTTATCCCGAAGGTTTCTCCACACCTGCAGGTCAGGACGTGATGGATCACCTGGCAGCAACCGCGCCCGATGCACACAGCGCAGCAAGAATGTTCTCCGACGTTCCCGTGAAAGCACTTGAGGCAGGTGAACATACCATTGCTCTGGTAGCAAAGGATGTGGACGGCAATGAGGAAATCTTTGCTGAATTCAAGCTGGTGAAGGTTGATAACTCTCTGACGATTGACCTGAGTGGTGTGACTGTTACCGGTAGCTATCCGACCATCTATACCGGTGCAAACGCTTTATTCCCGACCACTCCCGCTATCGGCGCGGATGAATATCTGGTTACGCTTCACTACGGTTCGATCAACATCGGTGAGGTTGACCTTTCCCAGTACAGCAAGGTTGTTGTTACTTACGCAACCGCAGCTGACGGACTGATGCCTGATTCGAACTTCACAGGTGAATACGAAGCTACCGGAAAGAGAGTGCTGCTGTTGAACGCTCCTTCCGACATACAGCCCGACAGTGCATTTGAGCTGCTTCCCGCAGAGGATGCAATCGTTGCAACCGCGCACTATGAGATTTCCAACAGCTTTATGGAAATCACTACTGTAGAAATCGACATCAGCGAAATCGATTACAACGGTCAGCTTTACCTGTCCTTTGACTTCCGTAACTCTGAAAACGCATTTGGCGCACTGGGTTATCTGCTGTCCGTTACCGGTATCGTATTTGAATAATTGATACGTAAAAAGAAAACCCGAGCCGTAAGGCTCGGGTTTTTTGCTTTAATAAATCGGAATCAGATCGTCGTTCTGTTCCTTGACTTGTAGGAATACCATGGTTGTGTCGCGATCCTCGACGGGATCGTTGGGGGAGTGCATGGAAAGGTACAGCTGCCCGTCCACGTCGGCAAAGATCATGCCGTGTCCGCCATCGTAAGGGTAGTGCGCGTCGGTCTTGCCGTAAAGGCGTTTCTCTCTCTGGATCCATTTGCCGTCGGGTCTGCCGTTTTCACTCTCGGCAATGCCCACGCAATAGCCGTCGGGGGCAAAGTTAGACCATATCATCAGCAGCTTGCCGCCCTTAGTGCGCCACAAAAAGCAGCCGTCGGTCACACCTGCAGTCGCCCACGGCGCCTCATCCGCACGGAACAGATCCACGGGGTTGCTTACAAGGTGCGTCAGATCCGCTGACATTTTTGCGACAGACATCAGCCCTACGTGATCCGGGCGGCAGGTCCATTCATGCACGAAAATGCTCCAGGGTTGTCCGTCATCGTCAATATAAAGTGTTGCGTCAATGCAATCCCAATCGGCAGGGGTAAAGTGTCCGTTTGAAATCTGCACAAAGGGGCCCTCGGGGGTATCCGAGTAAAAAACGCTGCAGCCGCGATGCTGTGTTTTTGAGGAATAATAGGTCGTGAACATGTAGTATTTGCCGTTTACCACGTGCACCTCGGGTGCCCAGTTTTGCTTTTCAAAGTCCTCGGGCACGATCACGGTGGGAGATACGGAAGACTTGACCCACTCACCGTCAAGTCGCCCTGAGCGGTTGACGTAGCATTGCCAGCCGGTGCCGTAAGCGTAATAAATCCCGTCTGCCTGCACGATATAGGGGTCGCGCAGCTTGGTGACGTTGGTTTCAATCATCATGATGGATTCCTCCTGTAGATTTTGACGCTCTGCACACCGCTTTTCATAATCAGAAAACGCAAAGCAGGGGAGCACAGCACGCGCCGCTTATAGGTTTTGGTATATAGCTTGAAGCGCAGGCGCTTTGTCGCCTTGCGATATGCTTTGGCAATTTGCTCGGGTGTCTTGGCATCAAATGCCTGCGCCAGCATGCGCCCGGAAAGCATTGCCGAGCTGATGCCCTCAAACGAGCTTGCGCTGATCAATCCTGCAGCCTCGCCCAAAAGATATACACTGTCCTTGCCCGTGACAAAATCGCGCATGCCTCGGGGAGAGCAGACCTGACACGCTTCGGTTTTGATAGGCTGCCCGAACGAAACGCCCAAATATTGCTCCAGCCGCGCCTTTTGCTGATCAAACGCTTGTCGTCCACCCGATTTTGCGAACGCACCGCCGAAAATGGTGTATTGATCCTTGCGGATCAACCATGAGCAGCTGTCGCTGGTGGCTTTGTCAAAAATGCAGGCATAGGCGGGAATGGCTGGGTCGCTGCCCTCGAACCATTGCTGAATGGAAAGGTATTTGTAGGGCTGACGGGTAAAGAACCGGCGCCTGACGATTGAGGAAGCGCCGTCCGCACCCACGATAGCGCGAGCGTGCAGCTGCTGCGTGCCTTGCTCTGTATGTACGCACAGCGAAAAATCCTCGCCTCTTTCGATCTTGGTGCATCTGCCGCACAGCACGGTAACGCTCGGGGGTAAAAGGGAGAGCAGCCAGCGATCAAAGCAAAGCCTGTCCATATTGAGGTAGTGGCGCTGATACAAGCGCGTCATACCGGTACTAAGATCCACGGTGTGCACCGAAAAGATCTGCGGATCGGCAAGCACTGCATTGGGCAGTGTCAATTCAAATTCTGCCAGCACCTTTTGCGCATCGGGGGAAAGCAAGCCGCCGCAGGGCTTGGCATTGTGGTCGGTCTGACCGTCAACAAGCAGGATGCGCGCACTTGGCTGACGCATGGCAAGCTCCTTGGCGAACACAGAGCCGGATGGCCCTGCGCCAATAATGGCAACGTCGAATACTTGATTCATAAATTACATGGTTTTCTGATACCGATCGGGGTCCTGATCGGTATTATAGGTGGGGTCACCGGGATGGATCCCGTTCATGACCTGCATGATGTGATAGGCATCACGCTGCAGCTTTTCTGCCGCGCAGGCAGGGGAGAGACCTTTATCCGGAAAGAGCGGCTCACCGATATGCAGATCCACAAAAGGGGTCTTGGCAAACAGCCGCCAAAGTCCCTTGCGCGGACGGAAGGACATAGAGATGGGAATGATCGGGCGATCATACTTGACAGCCAGCTTGAATACCGCAGGCTTGAAGGGGCGGATATCGGGATAGTAAAACCACATCGAGCCCTCGGGGTAGAAATGCAGCCATTTATCGCTCTCCAGCACGTCCTTGAGGGCTTTGTTGAAGGACATCATAGAGCGGATATCGCCATCGGGAATGGGAATACCGCCGGATAAGCGGATCCAAGGACCATTGGAGCCACCCAAATTGGTTTTCCAGGCAGGGAAATAGACAAGATGCGGGCTGATGGCGCTCAGCACGCAGAGCAGATCGAAATAGAACACGTGATTTGCAATGGTGATCGCACCCGATTTCAAAGCTTTCTTGTGCTTTTTCAGGTTTTCGCGACCATAGATGCGCAAGCCATGCGTGAATTTGACAAGCAAGCGGCAAGCGGTTTGCACACCGATCCAGTAAAGACTGCGCAGGCATTTGTAGCCAAAGCTCTTTTGCAGGTAGCCGAACGGGAGTCGAACCGAATTGCCCGACGACGATGCATTTTCGCATCTTTCGGCGTGCTTTTACTCGCAAGATTGGTATCTTGCTTCGCAAAATCACACCAAAATCTATCAAAAATGCATTCGCCGGCGGGTGCGAGCAGTTTTGACGCAGCAGATTT
>SVQP01000046.1 GCA_015065285.1 Oscillospiraceae bacterium
ATGCGAGACTTCTCATAAGGAAGTCTCGCAGTTTTATTCGCCTGCGGCGAGATCTATTGCTTCGCAGTGATATTCGGCTTTCGCCGAGTGATATTTGCTTTGCAAGTTAAAGGGGCGAATAAAATATCACTGAAGCCGTCAGGCTTCAATATCACTATTGCGACAGCAATAATATCACTCCGACGCAGTCGGAATATAACTTGACGATTTTTCAGTTTTGTTGTATAATATCTTTAGAGGTGATGTTATGTCTAACAGTATTATGAGAGATAAAGCAAAGGAATTTGCTAAAAGTATTGTTTTCCTCTGCCGTAATATGAAGGCGGAACACAAAGAAATGGTGCTTGTAAACCAATTGTTACGTTCCGGCACTTCTATCGGTGCCAATATTCACGAAGCACAATATGCGCAAGGTACAAGGGACTTTATATCTAAACTTGAAATTGCTCAAAAGGAATGCTATGAAACAGAATATTGGCTTGAGCTTTTGTATGAAACGGGTTGTATCGAAGAAGCAATATATAAGTCTATTCAGAACGATTGCGGTGCAATACGAAGGATGTTAATATCCTCATTAAAAACGATAAAAGCAAAACAAGAATAGGGGTATGGGCATAGCCCGATGCATTTGTAATACAAATGCGAAACTAGCGAGATAAAGGATTGATATATCAATGGCAAAAATTATATTATCATCATGCGACTTCAGGAATAGTGATTCCGCTAAATACATATATGACAATTTACCATGTCCGGTTGATCAATGCAAGATATTGTACTTTCCAAATGAAAAAGCCACAGAAGAAGCAATAAAAAGCATAAAATTTTATCAGCGTCTTTCGGAATTTGGTTTTTCCAAAGAAAACATATATGTTTTTAATTATTTTTCTCCTGCTGAATTTGATGTAAATACTCATATAGATGTTATATACATCAGCGGTGGAAACACTTTTGGAACCTTGAAAAGAATTAAAGAATCAAGAGCGGAAAAGGTGATACTTGACTGCTTGTCTCGCGGAGCAATGTATATCGGCGGTAGTGCCGGTGCGCATATTGCTTCTCGCTCTATTCAACATGTAGCCAAGTATGATGTTGACACATATGGCTTAACGGATTTTTCCGGATTATGTTTATTTGACGGCATTTTAATATGTCATTATTCGGATTTGAGGGAAAAAGACTATAGGACTTTAATCGAGGCAGGAGAACAAAAAATTATTAAACTTCGAGATCAAGATTTTATGTTTTTTGAAATATAAGATAACCCCGACAGATCTTTTGAAATCTGTCGGGGTTATCTATTTGTTTCTGTAGATCAAATTTAACTCTTATGAGCAAACTTCTTTATGAGAACCAGCCTATTGCGCTCCCCTTTGTTTTTTGATCGTTATCTCTCAACCTCTTGCATGATGAAGGCTTCGAGAATATCGTCGGTACGGATATCGTTGAACTTCTTCAGACCAACACCGCACTCATAGCCTGCAGCAACCTCGCGGACGTCGTCCTTGAAGCGGCGCAGAGATGCGATCTCGTCCTCGAAGATCACGATGCCATCACGCACAACGCGGATCTGAGACTGACGGGTGATCTTGCCATCCTGCACGTAAGAGCCTGCGATAAAGCCGACGTTGGGTACGTGAATGGTCTGTCTGACCTGTGCGTGACCCAGCAATACCTCAACAAACTGAGGTGCCAGCATGCCCTTCATTGCAGCGGAGATCTCCTCGATGCAATCGTAGATGATACGGTAGGTGCGGATATCGACGCCCTGACGCTCTGCACTATCCAGCGCGGACTTGTCGGGACGCACGTTGAAGCCGACGATGATGGCGTTGGATGCCGCTGCCAGCATAACGTCGCCCTCGTTGATACCGCCGACAGCGGTGTGAATGACGTTGACCTTGACCTCTTCGTTGGTCAGCTTCTGCAGCGACTGCTTGACTGCCTCTGCCGAGCCGTCCACGTCTGCCTTGATGATGATATTGAGGTCCTTGACGCCCTCGGAAATCTGTGCGAACAGATCGTTGAGGTTTGCTCTGGAATTTGCCTTGAAGACCTCTTCCTTTGCCTCTGCCTTTCTCTGCTCTGCCAGCTCTCTTGCCATCTTTTCATCCTCAACAGCGGCAAACTGGTCGCCTGCCTGAGGAACCTCTGCAAGACCCGTGATCTCAACGGGCACGGAAGGTCCTGCCACCTTAACGGTTCTGCCGGTATAATCGGTCATGGCTCTGACTCTGCCCACTGCAGTGCCTGCAATGACCACGTCGCCTGCGTGCAGCGTACCGTTCTGAACCAGCACGGTTGCTACGGGTCCGCGACCCTTATCCAGTCTGGACTCGATGATGATACCCTTTGCACGGCGGTCGGGATTTGCCTTGAGCTCCTTGACCTCTGCGACCAACAGCACGCTCTCAAGCAGATCGTCGATACCCATCTTGGTCAGTGCGGATACGGGAACGCAGATCACGTCGCCGCCCCACTCCTCGGGCACCAGATCGTACTTGGTCAGCTCCTGCTTGACCGCATCGGGGTTAGCCGTGGGCTTATCCATCTTATTGATTGCTACGATAATGTCAATACCTGCAGCCTTTGCGTGGTTAATTGCCTCAACCGTCTGGGGCATGATACCGTCATCCGCTGCTACAACGAGAATGGCAATATCGGTTGCCTGCGCACCGCGCGCTCTCATGGCGGTAAACGCCTCGTGGCCGGGGGTATCCAGGAAGGTAATGTCCTGATCGTTGATCTTAACGCGATATGCACCGATGTGCTGCGTAATACCGCCTGCCTCGCCTGCGGTGACGTTTGCATGACGGATTGCGTCCAGCAAAGAGGTCTTACCGTGGTCAACGTGACCCATGACGCACACAACGGGCGCTCTGCCCTGCAGCATCTCATCGGTATCCTCGGTCTGATCAAACAGCTTTTCTTCAATGGTCACAACCACCTCACGGGTGTATTCTGCGCCCATTTCCTCGCAGATCATTGCCGCGGTATCAAAGTCGATGAGCTGGTTGACGGTTGCCATAACGCCAAGTCCGACCAGCTTCTTGATGACCTCGCCTGCAGTTGCCTTGAGTCTGCTTGCCAGCTCGCCAACAGAGATCTCCTCGGGAATCTCTACGCGCACGATCTGCTTGACCACGGGCTGCTGCTTCTTGCCGCCCTTCTGGTTCTTGCCTGCGGGCTTGCCGATCTGCTGCTTCTTGCCGCCGCGCTGGTTGCCGTTGCGCAAGTCTCTGTCGGTCTCGGTTACGAAGGTATCCAGCTTCTCGTCGTATTTGGAAAGATCGACCTCGGTGGATCTGGTATCTACGACGCGTACAGCGCCCTTCTTGTGCTGACCGTCACCGCCCTTGGGGGTCTGACCGCGCACGATTGCCTGTACCTGGAACTTTTCTCTGGGAGCGGAAGGCACGTAATCGTCCTTATCGCCGCCTCTTTGGTTATTGTAATTGTTATTTCTCTGATTGCCCTGATTGAAATTGCCGCGTGCATTGTCTCTGCCCTGCGCGCCAAAGCCACGATCCTGAGAGTCACGATTGAAGCGGTCGTTCTGACCCTGTGCGGGACGCTGAGCGTCGCGGTTGAAGCGGTCGTTCTGACCCTGTGCGGGGCGCTGAGCGTCGCGGTTGAAGCGATCGTTCTGACCTTGTGCGGGGCGCTGAGCGTCACGGTTGAAGCGGTCGTTCTGACCCTGTGCGGGACGCTGAGCGTCGCGGTTGAAGCGATCGTTCTGACCCTGTGCGGGACGCTGACCCTGCTGTGCAGGTCTCTGACCCTGCGCACCGGGTGCGGGACGCTGACCTGCAGCCTGCGCTCTCTTATCCGCTGCTGCACGAGCCGCTGCTTCGATGGCTGCCGCTCTTTCAATGGCTGCCGCTCTTGCCGCTGCCTTTTGCGCTGCAAGGGCTTCAGCCTCCTTGTCTGCAACTGCCTTTTCTGCTGCTTTAGCAGCTTCTGCCGCCTTATCAGCCGCTGCCTTTTCTGCCGCTGCTTTTTCTGCCGCTGCCTTTTCTGCCGCTGCCTTCTCTGCTGCCGCCTTTTCTGCCGCTGCTTTTTCCGCTGCTGCCTTCTCTGCCGCTGCTTTTTCCGCTGCTGCCTTTTCTGCCGCTATGCGTGCTGCATCCACCTCGGGCTTTTCCTTTTTGGGAAGGCGAGAGGGAATATAGGTCACTCCGTCTAAGTAATCGTCAATATTATCCACCTGACGATTTTTGGTGAGCGCGTCGAAAAGAAGGTCGAATTCACCGGGCTCGAGCACCTTCTGCGTTTTCACGTCCATGCCCTTTTCGGCACAGAGATCCACGATATCCTTGCTCTTCAAGCCCAGGTCCTTGGCCAATTGCATAACTTTGAATTGCGGGTTTGTTGCCATAAATCCTCAAATCCTCCTTAAAATACCCTGAGGTTTGTATATGCACCCTGCATATACGCGTATTCGCCCGTCAGTCCTTTGGCGGCAGATGCTTTTGTACCGCGCACGTCATTTGCGCGTCGGTAATTGCAACTGCGCCGATGGGCGCATCCTTGCCCACAGCCTGTGCCAGTACCTCTGCCGTGTAGGGCAGAAAGACAAGGCGCACGCCATAGAAGCTACATTTATCATTCAACTTTTTCTTGGTATTATCCGATGCATCGGATGCCGCAAGCACCAGGCATACCTGCCCGCCCTTGCGCATCTCTGTGCAGATCAGGGGCACGCCGCAGATCAATCTGCCCGCCCTTTTGCACATGCCGATGGCGCCCAGCAGGCGGTCCGTGCCGCTCACTCTGCCTCTCCCTGTGCTGCCAGCACCTGCGCGATACCGTCAAACACCTCATCCGGGATGGCACATTCCAATGCTCTTTCCAATCTCCTGCTTTTTTGTGCACGGCGCAGGCATTCACCGCTCGGGCAAAGGTATGCGCCTCTGCCGTTTTTCTTTCCCGTGGTATCCGCAACCACCTCACCCTCGGGTGTGCGGACCACTCGGATCAGCTCACGCTTGGGCTTGTGCTCGTTGCAGCCAAGGCACTGACGCATGGGAATCTTTTTTGCCTTTTGTTCCATATATGTTTTACTCTGCTTTGATGTCGATCTTCATACCGGTCAGTCTTGCTGCCAGTCTGACGTTCTGACCCTCCTTACCAATGGCAAGGGAGAGCTGATCGGGATCTACCAGCACGCGACAAGCACGGTCACCGGTCATCACAACGTCCAGCACGTGTGCGGGAGCAAGAGCAGCTGCCACGTATTCCTCGGGCTGCTCGCTGTACTTGACAATATCCACCTTTTCACCGCGCAGCTCGTCAACGATGCTGTCGATACGCATGCTGCGGTTACCGATGCACGCGCCTACGGGATCAACGTCGGGATCTCTGGAGAATACCGCGATCTTGGTTCTGGAGCCTGCCTCACGGGAAACGCCCTTGACGATGACAACGCCGTCAGCGATTTCGGGAACCTCCAGCTCGAACATTCTGCGAACCAGACCTGCATGCACGCGGGACAGCGTGACCAGGGGCCCTCTGGATTCCTTATTGACCTCTTGAACGAATACCTTGATCTTATCACCGGGGTAGAAGCTCTCGCCGGGGATCTGCTCCTCTGCGCGAAGCACTGCTCTGCCGTCGTCGGTTGCCAGCAGCACGTTGCCGGTCTCGTAATCCACCTTATCAACGGTTGCGGTAATGATCTCTTCTCTCTTGTTCTCGTAAGCCTCCTGCATTGCTCTGCGCTCACCCTCACGGATGCCCTGAATGATGACCGACTTTGCAGCGGCTGCGCTGAGTCTGCGGAAGTTCTTGGGCTTGACCTCGGTTTCCACGATCTTGCCGACGGTGTATCTCTTGCTGATCGCCTTTGCATCGGGCAGGGAGATCTGGGTCAGAGGATCCTCAACCACCTCAACGACCTCGTGCTGCTGATAAACGCGCACGTCCTTCTTGACCTCGTCAATATGAATTCTGACGTTGGTGCCGTTGCCGTATTCCTTCTTGAAAGCGGACAGAAGCGCCGCCTCAATCTTTTCAATCATGTACGCCTTGGGGATTCCCTTTTCCTTTTCCAACAGGTCAAGAGCGGCGAAAAATTCGTTGTTCATGTTTTTCGGTTCCTTCCTTTTCTCAATTTGCGCTGAAATCGTATACCGTCTGCAGCTTGGCGATCTTATCCGCGTCAAACTCCAGCACCTTGCCGTCCTGATCGACGAGCACGTTGCCCGCCTCGGTCATTCCCGCAAGAATGCCGCGGTGCACCTTTGCACCGTGCAGGGCGGAATAAAGTCTGATCTCTACCGTATCACCCAGGCACATCTCTACGTGCTCGCGTGTCTTGAGCTCTCTTTCAATTCCGGGAGAGGAGACCTCAAGAATATATGCCTGCGTAATGGGATCTGCATCGTCCAACACCGGGTCGATCGCACGGTGGAAACGCTCGCAATCATCAATGGTAATGCCCTTTGGGCTATCGATGGTGATGCGCAGATAATAATCCGCGCCCTCCTTGACGAACTCCACGTCCCAGAGAATATATTCCAATTCATCCGCTGTGGGCAGGACGATCTCCCAAACCCTTTGCGCGATACTGCCGGGGCGCTTTGCGCCTTGTGCTGTACTCATGCTTTTTGTCCTTTCTTTTTGGAGCCAAGGCTCCCTTGGGATAATAAAATTTTTGGAGTGGATTTGCTCAACCCACTCCAACATGATATCTTACCATGAGCATTATATCACAAGTTTTTGCCGTTTGCAATACCTTATGCAAATATTTTTTGAATTTTTTGCAAAAATTTTTCTCAAAATCGCGCATTCTCACACATATTTCCGAGAAATTTCACTTGATTTTCTTGTTTTTGTCAGGTTTGTTGTTTACAAACGCATTTTTATATGTTATACTATTATAATGGTATGATTGTGCCCGTATGCTCACTTTCGGGCAATCTTCAAGAAAGGAGATGTACAATGGATATCTCAAATCCTCCTACCGTGCAAGAAAGAGCACCGCTCCCGGTACCCTTTCGCATCTTTTGCTGCATTGTTTTGTTTCTTTGCTCGGGCACTATCCCCGTGCTGCCTTACTATATTAATCAACTGCAACCCGAACAAGCCTTCTCAGGCTTTACGATTCCCGCATATATCGGAATCGGAACGCTTGTGCTGTGTGCGATCTTCTTTTTGATCCTGTGCCGCAAGCCCGTGTTTTTGGTGTGCACCGCGGTTGCCACTGTGCTGATCTTTGTATTCAGCCCCTACCTTAGCGTGCTGTTCCTGGCGCTGCTGGGTGCTTCGATCGCAGGCGCTGCCCTTTTGGCTGATGCGCGCGGATACGTCTATGCACTTTACGCGCTGCCCGTGATTGCCGCATACGCGCTTTCATTCTTTTTGACAAGCAGCCCCATTCTCGCCATGCTCGCCCTGCTGCCCGCGTTCGCAGCCATCGCGCTTGGCATTTGTACAAGAAAAAAGATTTCGGTCATCGTCACCATCGGCACCACAAGTGCCGTGCTGGCGATTGCCATCCTCATATTCCTGGCAGTCGATCTGCTGGTTGCCGGCATGCCCTTCAGCGTCGAAGGCATCAAGGGCGTGATCAAGGACGTCCACACGTGGACAAGCGCACAGTATGCGCAGGCGCTGACATTGATGATGGAGGCCTCAAAGGAATGGGCGGCTCAGATCACCCAGATGTTCGGCGGAGAGGTCACACCCGAAAAAATGACAGAATTTTGTGATTCGGTGGCATCTGCAACGCTTGGCTTTGCGCCCGGCACAGCCATCATGCTGCTCTGGATCTTCTCCTTTATCGCGCAGCGCGGCTACACCGCCCTGCTGGTCAGGGGCTTGCCCAAGCAAAGCTACCCCCGCCACCTGATCGAATATGCCCCCTCGCTTCCCACAGCGGTATTTTTGATTCTTTGCTATGCGGTCATGCTGATCAGCGCGCTTCTCCCGGGCGGAGAAACGGTGGCGTTTATTGCCATCAACGTGCTGCTGGTGCTCATTCCGCTGCTCTCTGTTTCCGGCATACTCGGCATCATTGCCAACATCAAGCGCGCAACCTTCAAATGGCCCATGATCATCACGTATCTCATCGCGGTCATATTCCTTGGCATCGGCATCATTCCCATGCTCTCGTTCTTTGGCGCGTTCGGCGTGATCATGCAGGCGCTTGCCGGATGGATAGAGCGAAAAATGAAAAGCTCAAACGGAGGTCAATGATATGGAAAAACACTCCAAGCATCATAAAAACGGGCATTATGCCGGTAAAAAGGACTCGCTGCATATCGATCTGCGCGTGCCCTTTGCGGTCAGCTTTGCCACAGGACTGGTTTTGTTGGGCGCATGCACGGTGATCGGATATCTGAATCACCCCGCGCTCTCGCTCTCCTGGTTTGGCTTGGGCGCCGCCCTTGTGTTCATCTTTGTATCCGGCATTCTCTTTGCCATCTATCTGGCGCGTCACGCTCGCCTGCGCGAGGCTGTGATGACAGCGGATCAGGTCAACACCGACGTGTACGATATGTTCCGCTACGTCATTGACGTGCCCTATGCAGTGATCGGCCGCGACGGTGTGGTCAAGATCATCAACAGCGCTCTGCAGGATATTCTGGGCTACCACTCTCCCGTGTGTAACATCCGCCTGTCCGAGTTCTGCCCCATTCCCGTTGATATCATCGCTGTTTCCGCGCACGGCGCTAAGGCATCGGCACACGATTCCGATCTGTTGCCCGACGGCCCCATCACGCGCCTTGGCGACGGCAAGAGATACGAGCTGCAAAGCTATCCCATGCGAATAGACGGTGAGGAATACTTCTTTACCGTGTTCCGTGACGTCAACAGTCTGCTTGAGATCAAGGAACGTGCGGACAGAGAAAATCCCGTTGTGGCTTACATTGCCATTGACAATTTGCAGGAGCTGACTCAATTCGTGCGCGCCAGCTACCGCGAGACAGCAACGCGCATAGAGCAGATCCTGATCGATTGGGTACAAAGCCTGAACGGTATGATCCGCGAATACGACAGAGACAAATATATGGCTGTTTTCTCCGAGGAAATGCTGGAGGTCTGCATTGCCGACCGCTTTGGCATTCTGAGCAGAGTTATGGACGTGCGCATCGGTGATAACACCTTCCCCGTATCGGTTTCCATGGGCATTGCCGCCATCCGCGGCTCTATGCAGGAAAAGGAGCGCGCAGCTTACGCAGCACTTGAGGTTGCCCTCTCCCGAGGCGGCAACCAGGTTGCCCTGCGCCGCGACGTGGGCGGTACGCTGGAATACTTTGGCGGTACGCACAAGATCCTGGAGAGCAACTCCTCGATCAACTCGCGCGTCAGCGCAGGCGTGCTTGCCACCAAGATCCGTGAATGCGGCAACGTGCTGATCATGGGTCACGCCAACCCCGACTTTGACTCGATCGGTGCTTGCGTGGGCGCGGCAAGATTTACCATGAGCGTGCTTGCAGCAAAGGCTGCCGAGCAGGAGCTTTCCCCTGCCGAGATGCCTCGCGTGCGCATTGTCATGGACCGCAAATGCGACAATTTCCGCACCTGCTTTGCACACCTTGCGGGCATGGAAGAGTATCGCGAGATGTTCATTGACCGCGAGGCGGGCATGAACGCCGTGACATCGGACACCCTTTTGATCGTTGTGGATGCCAACAACCGCTTTATTTTCGAAGCACCCGACCTGCCCGGCAGCGTTTCTCACATTGCTCTGATCGACCACCACAGACTGGTCAAGGAGCCGGATTTCTCCCCCTTCCTCAACTACATTGAGCCCACCAAATCCTCTGCCAGTGAGATCATTTCCGAAATGATGCAGCAAAGTGAATATGCCGATTGCCTGCAAAAGGAAGAGGCAAACCTGCTGCTCTCGGGCATTATGCTGGACACCCACAACTTTACCCGCAATGCGGGCGCGCAGACCTTTGAGATCACGCACTACCTCTACTCCAGAGGCGCACATACAAGCGTGGTACGCGAGTTCTTCAACCAGGAGCTGGAGGACATGCGCATTGCAAGTGCGTTTGATTCCATGGCGCGCATTTATCGCGACGTGATCGCCATCACCTGGCTCTCCACCTCCAAGGAGCCCACGCCCGAGGACCGCGTGGCAGCCTCCAAGGCAGCAGACAGCCTGCTCTCGCTCAAGGGCATTGAGGCTTCCTTTGCCATGGTGCTCATGGAGGATACCGTGGTCATCTCGGGCCGCTCCAAGGGCGTGATCAACGTGCAGCTGATTTTGGAAAAGCTGCAAGGCGGCGGACACTTCGATATGGCGGGCGCTCAGGTCAAGGGCACCACGCTGGCAGGCGCTTGCGAGCTGCTCAAGGGCGCAATTGACGAATATTTTGATTACGATTTCAAATCCGACGAGGGCAAATAATCCCCTCGCAACATCATCAGGAGGTATTATCATGAAGGTTCTTCTTTTACAGGACGTAAAGGGTCAGGGCAAAAAGGATCAGATCGTGGACGTATCCGACGGTTATGCCCGCAATTTCCTGTTTCCCAAAAAGCTGGCTGTTGTAGCTGACAACAAAGCCATGAATGAAGTGAAAAACAAGGAAGCTTCCAAGCAATATAAAATTGAGACCGAAAAGGCTGCGGCTCGTCAGACGGCTGAAAAGCTGGCAGCGGTTGTGGTCAAATTCTCGGTCAACGCAGGTGCGGACGGCAGACTCTACGGCTCTATTACGTCCAAGGATATTGCCGAGGCACTGCAAAAGCAGCACGGCATTACCGTGGACAAGAGAAAGATCGTCATGCCCGATCCCATCAAGGCATACGGCACCTACAACTACGACGTGCGTCTGTACCCCGAGATCACCGGCAAGGTCAAGGTCACGGTTGGCGCATAACATCATCTTGATTTCAAGGAGGCTTTTATGAGCGAGGAACTTGTACGCAAGCTACCCTTCTCCCTGATTGCCGAGCAATCCCTGCTTGGCTCTATTTTGATCGATCCCAAGGCGCTCAACGAAATTGCCGATCTGATGACGGCGGATGACTTTTACTTGGAGGAGCACCGACAGATCTATCTTGCATTCCAGGATCTTTTCTCTCAAAACAGTGAGATCGACATCGTCACCCTGATCGATACGCTGGTGCACAAGGGCATTTACGACAAATCCGGCGGTCAGGACTATATCCGCACACTGGCTGAGGTGGTGCCCAATGCGCTCAACATCAAGGACTATGCGCGCATCGTCAAGGAAAAGAGCACGCTGCGCCGCTTGATCGAGGTGGCAAGCGATATTTCGGAGGCGGCTTATTCCGAGCAGGATTCGGTTGCCGGCATTCTGGAATCGGCACAGAACAGCATCTACGCCATCGCACAGGGCAGAGATACCAGAAACTTCAAGCACATCCGCGAGGTCATCGGTGACGTATACGCGCACCTGCATGAGCTCAAGGAGAACAAAAATGCATCGCAGGGTACCTCGACCGGCTTTTCGGGTCTGGATCGCGTGCTGGCAGGCATGGGCAAATCCGACCTGATTCTGGTCGGTGCACGTCCCGGTATGGGTAAGACCAGTTTTTGTTTGAATATTGCAACCAACGTTGCCTCTCAGACAGGCAAGAAGGTTTGTATCTTCTCCTTGGAAATGTCGGCGGACCAGCTGGTCAACCGTGTCATTTCCAGTGAAGCGCTGGTGGACAGCTACGCGCTGCGTACCGGTGAGCTGGGGCAGGACGACTGGAGAAAGATCGCAGAGGCAACCAGTCACCTTGCCAAGTGTGACGTGCTGATCGACGACACGTCGGGTCAGTCGGTTACCGCCATGAAGGCAAAGCTGCGCCGCGTGGACAACCTGGGACTTGTGGTCATCGACTATTTGCAGCTGATGCAATCCGACAGAAAGATTGATAACCGCGTGCAAGAGGTCAGTGACATCTCGCGCGCACTCAAGATCATGGCTAAGGAGCTGATGGTTCCCGTCATCTGCTGCGCACAGCTTTCGCGTGGTCCCGAGGGCAGAACCGATAAAAAGCCCATGCTTTCCGACCTGCGTGACTCGGGTGCGATCGAGCAGGACGCGGACGTAGTCATCTTCCTGTACCGCGACGAATACTACAAGGTGGGAGAGGAAGCCCCTGAGGATTCCACCGCCGAGGTCATCGTAGCCAAGAACCGTCACGGCTCTACCAACACGGTCAAGATGGGTTGGGTGGGCAGATATACCAAGTTCCGTACCATTACGGATGACCAGGGCCATGGATAAGCTTGACCTTACGTTGCCCGCAGGATATGCAAAGAACACCCCCGTTCTTGTTGCCTTTTCGGGCGGTGCGGACTCCTCTCTGCTTTTACATTTGTTGTACGATCGGGCAAAAAAATTCGGCGCTCCCCTTTACGCGGTGCACGTGCATCACGGCATTCGCAAAGATCAGGCGGATGCAGACCTGGATTTTTGCAGACAGACCTGCCGCGCTTTGCACGTTCCCTTTTTTGCCGTTCGGGTCAACGTACCCGCGCTGGCAAGGGCATCGGGTCAGAGCGTAGAAGAAGCCGCAAGGCACGCGCGCTACCGCCATTTTGCGCGCCTGATGCAAAAATACAAAATTCCCCTGCTTGCCACCGCGCACCACGCGGATGACAATCTGGAGACAGTGCTGTTCCGCATCTGTCGCGGCACGGGCACGCAAGGACTGCGCGGCATTCCCGCGTCGGGTCCCTTGCCCGACACACCTGACGGCAGTACGCTTTGCGTGTTCAGACCGCTTTTGCATCTGACCAAGCAGGAGATTTTAAACGAGTGCTGCACGCGCGGCATTGATTTTGTGACCGATGCCACCAACGCATGCAACGATTACGCGCGCAATCGCATCCGCAATCGCGTGATCCCCGAGCTGGAAACGCTTTTTGCGCACCCCCAGCACGCCGTGGCAAGGCTTTGCCGTGCCGCAGCAGAGGATGACGACGCGCTGGACGCCATTGCCGCGCAGCTATACCGCGAGCACCAAGCGCACGGTGGCTTGCCCATCACGCTTTTGCGCACGCAGCCGCCCGCAATTGCCAAAAGATTGATCCGCCTGGCATATACGGCATACTCGCTTGAGCAGGGCAACGGATACGGCATGCCCGAGGCGGTGCACCTGGATGCGACACAGCAGCAAATCAGCTCCGGCAAGCCGGGATCTGTCAGCTTCCCTTGCGGTATTTGTGCTGTGATCGATCGCGATGCGCTGCGTTTTGGCAGCTCCGATCCTTTTGCATCGCAGCCCTATCTGGTACCGCTGCAGCCGGGATGGACGCAAATTCCCGAGGCGGGCGTTGCCGTTTGGGCGCAATTCCCCGAAAATGCAGAAACCGTCACGGCTTTTGCTACAAATGTTTACAATTTATATACAGAACTGCACGTAAGATTTGATACAATAAAAGGACGGGCTTTTTTGCGTCCCATAAAAGAGGGCGACGTCATCCTGCAGGGTGGCATGCACAAAAGGATCCGCAAGCTGTACGGGCAGAGCGGCGTGCCGCTTTGTTTACGCGCAAGGCTTCCCTTGCTGTGCGATACCGACGGGGTGATTGCCGTGCCCGGCATCTGCACGCGTGACGCATCTTGTGCAAAGCAAGCCGAAAAGGCACTTTGCCTTCGCATCTATTTACAAAATCAGTTTGATACTTGAATGAAAAGGGGCATACCATGATAAAGAATGATATTGAAAAGATTCTTATCACCGAACAGCAGCTCTCCGACATCATAGACCGCCTGGCAGCGCAGATCACACAGGACTACAAAGACAGTCCCCGTAAGTTGGTTTTCGTGGTCATTCTCAAGGGCTCCATTCCCTTTGCAACCGAGCTGATGAAGCGCGTCACGCTTCCTTTGGAGATTGAGGTCATGAAGGTCTCCTCCTACGGTGCGGGCACCAAGAGCTCGGGCGAGATCCGTATTCACACCGACCTTTTGCGCGACGATTTGCCGGATTGCGATCTTTTGATCATTGAGGACATCGTGGACAGCGGCAGAACGCTGCAAAGACTGACCCAGCTCTTTTCCAACAGACTTGCAGGCAGCGTTAAGACCTGCACCATGCTCGACAAGCCCGAGCGCCGCGAGGTGGAATTCGTTCCCGATTACTGCGGCACAGTCATCCCCAACGAATTTGTTGTGGGCTTTGGACTGGACTACAACGAAAAATACAGAAATCTGCCCTTCGTGGGCGTTCTGAAGCCGGAGATCTATTCGTAAAACCCGGCATATACTGTACTTACAGCATGACGCGCATGCTGCATCCAACGGAGGTTTTGAATGAAGAATAACGTAAAGGTGATCATTTTTTACGTCGTCTTTATCGCATTGATCGCATTTGTGGTGATCATGCTGTTCCAGGGCGGCAATAAACAGCAGGTCACCGATGTAAACGATTACAGTCAGGTCATTGCCGATTTTTATGACGTGCCCGTGGATTCGGACGGAGACGGCAAATACGACAAGGGTGGTGTGCAGAGCTGCACGATCAGCTTCCGCTACGATACCCTGACCTATACCAAATACGACGGATCCGTCTGGCGCTATGAGATCGCCGATATGGAATACTTCCAGCGCGATCTGGCTCCCAGAATCGTTCAGCTCTCTCAGATGGGTCTGATCGAAGAGGTGATCAACGAGCCGATCGTTGTGCTGCCTGCATGGGTCTCCTATATTCCCTTCCTTTTGATCATCGTGGTCTTTGTGGTGCTGTATATCATCGCCATGAAGCGCGCAAGCAGTGAGGGCAATAAGATCAACAACTTTGGCAAGGCACGCGTGAAAACACCCGCTCCGGACGACAAGAACAAGGTTCTGTTCAAGGACGTGGCAGGTGCGGACGAGGAAAAGCAGGAGCTGCAGGAGATTGTGGAATTCCTCAAGGCTCCCGGTAAGTTCTCCCGTCTTGGCGCGAAAATCCCCCATGGCGTTCTGCTCATGGGCCCTCCCGGTACCGGTAAGACGCTGCTTGCAAAGGCAGTGGCAGGCGAGGCAGGCGTTCCCTTCTTCTCGATCTCCGGCTCGGACTTTGTGGAAATGTACGTCGGTGTCGGTGCTTCCCGTGTGCGCGATCTGTTTGAAAGCGCACGTAAGGCACCTGCATCCATCATCTTTATCGACGAGATCGACGCTGTCGGTCGCCACAGAGGCGCAGGCCTTGGCGGCGGTCACGACGAGCGCGAGCAAACGCTCAACCAGCTGCTGGTGGAGATGGACGGTTTTGGCTCTCACGAGGGCATTATCGTCATTGCAGCCACCAACCGCCCCGACATCCTTGACCCCGCGCTGCTGCGTCCCGGCAGATTTGACCGTCAGATCACGGTCAACTACCCCGATCTGCAAGGCAGAGAGGACATTCTCAAGGTGCACGCCAAGGGCAAGCCGCTGGAGGAGAGCGTGGATCTTGCCCGCGTGGCAAGAAGCACGGTTGGCTTTACCGGTGCGGACCTTGCAAACCTGCTCAATGAAGCAGCGCTGCTGGCTGCCCGCAGAAACAAGACCCTGATCGGCATGGCTGAGATCGACGACGCGTATCTGCGCATCATCACCGGTCCGCAGAAAAAGAGCAGAAAGATCAAGGAGAGCGACCTGCGCAAGACCGCTTATCACGAGGCGGGTCACGCAATTATCGCACACAAGCTTGAGCACCTTGACCCCGTACAGCTGATCTCGATCATTCCCAGCGGCGATGCACTGGGATATACGCTCAATCCCCCCACCGAGGACAGATTCAGTGTTTACAGAGAGGAGCTTAAGCAGAGAATTGCCATGCTGCTGGGCGGCAGAGTTGCCGAGCAGATCATCAACGGTGATTTCTCGGGCGGCGCTTCCAACGATATCCAGAGAGCTACCTCGATTGCGCGTCGCATGGTCACCGAGCTTGGTATGAGTGACGTGCTCGGACCCATTCACTACGGCTCTGAGGATGGCGAGGTATTCCTTGGCAGAAGCATTTCCGGCGCTCCCAACCACTCCGAAAAGACCTCCGCGCTCATTGACGAAGAGGTCAGCAAGATCATCAACGAGGCTTATGCAGTCGCACACACCATTCTGACCGAGCACGTAGCACAAATGCACATGATCGCGGATTTCCTGATCAAGCATGAGGTCATGGACGGTGACCAGTTTGCAGCGCTGATGGACAGAGGGGCTGACGAGCAGGAGCTGATTGCAATTGCCGAGGAAAAGCTGCGCAAGAGCCGCGAGGCGAACGAGCAGATGGAGCAGGCGGAGCAGGAAAGAGCCAGACGCGAGGCTGAGCAGCAGGCAAACGAGAATCCCTTCCCCTACGCGCAGCCCGAAGAAACAACCCAGGGCGAGGACGCGGACAAAAAGGACGATAAGGACGATAAGGACGATAACGACCGCGGCGGATTCTTCTCGCTGTAAATCCTTATTATATTAATGTAAAGAAAAAATCCCAAGGACTTCTGAAGTGAACCCAAAAGTTTAGACAAAAATTAAATATTAAGTTGTTTGCGAATGAGCTCGGTACTGCACTGGGCTCATTCCTTTTAGTTTAAGAGAAATTCTTTCGTTGTTGTAGTAATGTATGTAT
>SVQP01000047.1 GCA_015065285.1 Oscillospiraceae bacterium
GTCGTTGGTTCGATTCCGACCGGAGGCACCACATGCGGATTTAGCTCATTTGGTAGAGCGCCACCTTGCCAAGGTGGAGGTGGCGGGTTCGAGCCCCGTAATCCGCTCCAAATAAACGAAACACCCTAACGCATCGCGTTAGGGTGTTTCGTTTATTTGGCACGTATCCAGGCTCAAAACCCCGCCTTACGTCGTTTGCACGACGTAAGGCATGGTTTGCGCCGGATACGTGGTGATTTTGGGTGAGCTTTGGCGCAAACATGGGTTCTGAGCCCCGCCATAGCCTTGGAACTGATTTGAAAATGTTTTGTTTTGGTACTCCAATATCTATTAGTAGCTTGCACAAAGAACTTTCCCGATGCAATCGCATCGGTGCTTTTGTGTTCTGGGGCGGATTACGGGTAGCTCTCACCCGCATCGAGGTGGCACGCATCCTAATGGGTTTACGCCAAGTAATATGCCTCCTCGTCATTTGGCGCGAAGCGACAAATATGGGTTCTGAGCCCCGCCTAAGCCTTGGAACTGATGCTTGTAGACTGCGGGAGCAAGCCCCCGCCCTACGGCAAAATGTTCAGAGCCCTGCCCAAGCCTTGTACTTTTGGGTTGTTGAGGACGTCAACCCCTACGAATCATGGGCTGCCCGGAACGTCTGCCCTTACCAACAAACGGATTTCCTTGACAATGCATCATATTTATGATAAAAATATTGTATAAAATCTCTCACATCTGTACACTTTTCGCATTTTTCTGCGTCTATAAAGGTGAAATAGCATGATTGCAAGGAGGAACAATATGAGCTTTTTTGAAGAATTCTCGTGGCATGTTCGTTTCGGCTGGGCGCATGCGTGCGCGGCTTTGGGCAGTGCTAAGGCAGCACATAATCTTGGACGTTATTATGAAACTACCCGAACTGACAGAAAAGATATGTCAAAGGCTGTTTTGTACTATATGAAAGCAGCAAATAAGGGATATTTTCATGCGCAGAAGAAACTGGGGCTTTTATATGCGGAGGGAAGGGGCGTCGAGCGGGACGAGAAAAAATCTCTGTTCTGGCTCCAAAAAGTAGCAGAGCATCACCGCATAAAAGCTCAAAAGGGGGATGCTGATGCGCAGTGGCGATATGCATATTGCTTTGTTTACGGTGAAGGCGTGGAGAAGGATCCCGAGCAGGCGGTATTGTGGTACACCAAGTCTGCCGAGCAAGGGAATGCTAATGGGCAGACCAATTTGGGGCATTGCTATTCCAACGGCATCGGTGTGGAGCAGGACTTGGAAAAAGCCGCTTATTGGATGCGTAAGGCTGCAGAGCAGGGGCATGCGCGTGCGCAGAATAATCTTGGAGATTATTATGAAAACGGCAAGGGCGTGGAACAAAGCTATGAGCAGGCGTTTTACTGGTACGAAAAGGCTGCAAAACAGGGCGATAAATACGCGCAGCATTCTGTGGGCGTGCTTTACCGCGACGGTAAAGGGGTCAAGCAAGACAATGAAAATGCGATCTGGTGGCTCAAAATGGCGATCAGAAACGGCAGAAGCGAGGCTGTGGAGGATCTCAAGAAGTGCCAAGGGCTGCAATTTGAGCAGGATTGGTATGAAGGAGGATTGAACTGATGGGTAATAAATCAGTTCAAAGGCTGAGGCGGGGCTCAGAACCCATGTTTGCGCCCATACTCACCCTAATTTGTCACGTATCCGGCGCAAACCATGCATGAGCGTCGCAGGGCGACGCTCATGCGGGGTTCGAGCCGAGATACTGCGGATTACGGGCTCTGAACCCATATTTGTCGCTTCGCGCCAAATGTCGAGGTGACGTATTACTTCGTGCAAACTCATTTGGTTGCGTGTCACCTCGAAGGCGGGTCGAGCTACCCGTAATCCGTGCAAGAAAACAAAAAACCCGATGCATGTGCATCGGGCTTTTGGTTTTCTGGAGCGGATTACGGGGCTCGAACCCGCCACCTCCACCTTGGCAAGGTGGCGCTCTACCAAATGAGCTAAATCCGCGTATGCAATTGTGTGAGAAGTGGCGACCCGGATGGGGCTCGAACCCACGACCTCTAGCGTGACAGGCTAGCGCTCTAACCAACTGAGCTACCGGGCCGTATCTCTCAGCCGGATTATTATAACACAGCACTTTTTGCTTGTCAAGAGCTTTTCGCGAAAATTTTTGAAAATCTCACAAAAGAAATACCGCAGGTTTTTCCTGCGGTATCTTCCGTTTATATCTGCCCAGCCAGACGTTTTGCCATATCTGCAAGCGCCCTCTCGGGGGCTTCACGCTCGTCGATCGGAATCTTGCCGCTCACAGCCGTCTCTAAGCTGACAGGGCAATCGCAGCCCACCTCGGCAAGAGCCAGGGCAAAGGCATCCCAGTCGATCACGCCCTCTCCGGGCAGCATGTGGCGGTCCGCCTTGCCGTCGTTGTCGTGCACGTGCAAAGCGCGCAGGTATTCCTTGCCAAGCAGTCGCACCGCGTCGGCAGGGGATAGCCCGAACACCGCGCAGTGACCCGTGTCAAGGCACACGCGCATATTGGGCGAATTGATCTGTTTGACAAAGCGCAGAATCTGCTCGGGTGTGGAAAGGGAAAGCGCGAGCATGGGCATGTTTTCAAAGCAAATTACGGTATCGTGCGCCTCTGCCACCTTACAAAGGCGAGAGAAAAATTCCAGATTCATCTCCCAAAGTCTTTCGGGCTCGGGATCCTGCCAATCGCCAAAGGGCATGATGGGATGGATGATGAAATTGGGGCAGCCCAGTATCTGACAGCCCAGGATCGCACGCGACATCTTTTCAAATCTCTCCTCGCGCTCCTCGGGCGTGGAGTCCTGCGGAGGCCAACGCCACGGACCGTGCGCCTGATAGATCTCAATGCCCGCATTTTGCGCGTCGCGGCGAATGCCCGAAAGTATGCGCTCAAAGCCTGCAGCATCCTCTTGGAATAAGGGCGTTTCGGTATCTACCAAGCCCTGATAATCGGTGCAGTCGTAGCCATGCTGCTTCATGCGTGCAAATGCAGCTGCATGACTGCCGAGGTACAAATATGCACTGTCTGTAATGCCTGTTTTCATGCGAATCCTCCGATTGGAAATATCTTCATCATAATTATATCACAATTTGTGAATAATGCAATAAATATTTTGTTGAACCGTGCGCTTTTTTTATCAGATTAGGGGCAGGGGAAACAGGTGCAACGGTTGACTTTTTTCAGAAAAAAAGGTATAATTATAATATTAATGTATAATGGGATTTTGTTTCCATCACCACATCACAAAAAAGGATGGTTGAACATGGGTAAAGGTTATCAGAAATTTCGGCAGAGAATGCTGCGCGCCTCACTCTGGCGCAGCATTTTACCGGGCGTCTCCTTGGCGCTGGCGGTATTTGCCGTGCTGTTTGTATTATATAAGCGCATGATCCTGCCGCTCTCGCCGTTGGCGGCTGCAGGGATCGGAGCGGGCGCGGGACTTGTGCTGGCAGCTATACTGTTTGCGGCACTCTTTCCGTACAAAAAGCGACTGGCGCGCAAGCTGGACCGCGAGCTTTGCATGCGCGAGGGTGTGCAGACCATGCTTGCCTTTGCAGACCGACAGGATGACATCATGGTGCTGCAAAGAGAGCAGACCGACCAAAAGCTGCTTGCCACACCGCAAAAAAAACTGAAGATCAAGCACGTATGGACCTGCGTGATTTGCTTTGTGCTGGCAATCGGCTTGACCGTAACGGCGTTTGCCATTCCCGCAAAGCAGCCCGAGCCCCCCGCACCGCCTGTCGATCCGCCCTTTTCGCTTGACGAATGGGAAGCAGTGGCGCTGGCGGATCTGATCCGCGAGGTGCAACAATCCACCATGACCGAGAGTGCCAAGGTGCAGACGGTTGATGCGCTGCAAGCGCTTTTGGATGCCTTGCGCGAAACCACGACCCAGAGCCGCATGAAGAGCCTTGTGGTTGATACAGTCATGCAAGTCAGAGCCATTTCGGACAGCGTGGTAACCCTGCGCAGCTTCGCACCTATTTTATCTGCAGGCGGCTCACCCTACGCAAGAGATCTGATACGCGCGATGGAGATCCGCGATCAGGCAGCCTTTTCCGAGGCAATGGACAAGATTGCGGCAAGCATCAACGAGGACGAGGAATTTGACGTGGCGATCCACGTGCTTTCCGAGGAGCTCAAAATGGCACTGCGCAACGCAGGCGCATCCGATCAGGATCCCTTGTATATTGAGCTTGAACGCCTTGCAAACACGCTTGCCAACGTGGCGGCAAAGCTACAGGATTACACACTGACCTGGGGACGCATGCAGGTGACTGATGCCTTTGGCGTGGCATACACGCAGATGGGCAAGGCACTGGTGCAGCAGCGCTACGATGCAGACATGAGCGCGCATGTAGAAGCAAGACTTTTGGAGATCTTCGGGCTGAGCGTGCAGGACCTGCCCGGACAAGAGCAGGGTGAGGGTCCGCAGACCCCCGGGGATTACGAGGAGGATGACGACGATGACCAGACCATCACGGACGGTGGCATGGGCAGCGGCGAGCTGATTTTGGGCAGCCAGGACGTCATTTACGATCCAACCCGTGAAGATTACGTCAAATACAGTGAGGTCATTCACATCTATAATGCCATTTTCTTAGAGCACAAGGTAGACGGTGCGCTGAGCGAAGAGGTGGCAGAGCTGATCGAAGCATATTTCGCGGCGCTTTTCAGCCCGTCCAACAAAGATTGATTCAAAGAGAGGTAGATACATATGCAGAACAATATTGAAAACGTAAAGAAATTCAGCCAGCAGGCAGAGAGCATCCGCGCTGAGCTGCGCCGTGACGTGGTCGGTCAGACCGAGGTTGTGGAAAACGTGATTATCGCTATCGTAGCAGGCGGCAACGTGCTGCTGGAGGGTGTGCCCGGCGTTGGTAAGACTCGACTGGTCAGATCTCTTGGCAGAATTCTGAATCTGCCTTTCTCCCGTATTCAGTTTACCCCTGACCTGATGCCCTCGGATGTGACCGGTATGAACGTCATCGAAAAGGACGAGAGCGGCAAGATGAATCAGGTATTCAACAAGGGTCCCATCTTTGCAAATCTTGTACTGGCAGACGAGATCAACCGTGCCACTCCCAAGACCCAGTCAGCAATGCTGGAGGTTATGCAGGAGCATAAGGTCACGGTCTCCAATCAAACCTACCACTTGGAGGAGCCCTTCTTTGTGCTGGCAACCGAGAACCCCATCGAGCAGGACGGCACCTATCCGCTGCCCGAGGCGCAGATGGACAGATTTATGTTCAAGCTGCTGATGAATTTCCCCACGCAAGAGGAGCTGATCGACATTGTCAAGATGACCCAGATCACCATGGACGAAACGGCAGAGGCAAAGGTAGACGGCGCCACCATTCTGGAAATGCGTGCACTGGCTGCTACCGTGCCGGTGATTGATGAGGTCATGGCATATGCAGTCGCTCTTGTTGCAGGCACACACCCCGAGGTGGAAAAGCCCTCGGATACCGCTAAGAAATATATCAAGTACGGTGCATCCCCCCGTGCGGCACAGGCGTTGATCACCTGCGCCAAGGTCAGAGCATTGTTGAACGGTAATTACAACGTGTCCTATGAGGACATCGATGCGCTGGCATGTCCCGTTTTGCGCCACAGAATCAAGATCAATTACACCGCAGTCAATGACAAGCTGGGCGTGGACGACGTGATCGCACTGCTGATCAAAGAGAACAAGAAGCTGAAGAAATAAGGGAATAAGAGAATAAACGTATGAGCAGATTTACAGTCAACGAAGCGTTTTTGAGCCAGCTGGAGCTGTTGCAATCGCTGCTCAAAAACAACGTTGCGGGCATGTTCGGCGGAAACCGACAGAGTAAAAATTACGGTTCCTCCTGCGAATTCGCGGATTTGCGCGATTACGTGCCCGGCGACGATATCACCAAGATCGACTGGAATGCCTACGCCCGCTTTGAAAAGCTGTATACAAAGCTGTATCTCGATGAGCGACAGATGCACACGCGCATTTATATCGATGCCAGCCGTTCCATGGATTACGGAAACGGGCAGAAGGCGGAGCAGGCATTGCGCTTAGCTGCCGCATTCGCCTATCTTTCGGTGTGCGAGATGGATAAGGTTTCGATCTTTGCTATCCGTGAAAGCGAGGTTGTTCCGCTGGTATCGGGTATGGTGGGCAAGCAGTCGTATATCAACTGCATTGGTGCGCTCAATGACCTGGAGTTTTGGGGAGACAGCTATATCAGCAAAGCAATCATGCCCACAAACGTGGGGCGGGGCGACGGTATGTCGATCCTGATCTCGGATTTTTTGACAGATCATGACTATGAAGACGCCATTGGCTACTTAGTAGATAAAAAGCGCGACGTGCTATGCCTGCAGGTGCTTTCCCGTGAGGAGCTCAATCCGCAGCTGCGCGGCAAAATGCACCTGTTTGATTCGGAGAATGCAAGCAGCACGTGGCGACGCAACATTGACCGTGACATCGCGGCAGCTTATAAGCAGGCGCTGGCATATGCCACCGGTCGCATTGAGGAATTCTGCCGTGCGCGCGGTGCTTCTTATTTGATGGTGGATGCTACGCGCAGCATAGGCGACGTCTTCTTCGGCAGCCTTGCGGATATGGAGGTGATCAAATGACCTTCCTTTATCCTTTGGGACTTTTGGGGCTTTTGGGCATTCCGGTGCTCATTATCATCTATATCATCAAAAGCAAGTATACCGAGCAAACCGTTTCCTCCACCTATCTGTGGCGGCTTAGCGAGCGGTTTATGAAGAAAAGGAATCCCTTTTCACACCTGACCGGTCTGATCAGCCTGATTCTGCAGATCCTTGCGGTCATTGCCATTTCGCTGACCATTGCGCACCCCATCCTGACCATGCCGGGCGCAGCACAGGATTATTGTTTCATTCTGGACGGCACCGGCAGCATGCAGATGCAGCACGGCAAGGATTCGACCCGCTTTGAGGCAGGCAAGCAGGAGATTGCCACGCTGATCGAGGATTCGGCAGACGGCAGCACCTATACGCTGATCTACGTGGCGGATAAGACCACCAAGGTCTATGAGCAAACTGACAGCAAAGCGGTTGCGCGCACTATGCTTGACGAGCTGAAATACAGCTTTTCCGAAAGCACGCTTGCCGATGCGCAGGCAATCGCGCAGGCATATTTTGCACAGAACAGTGGCTCCAAGGTATACCTTGTGACCGACAGAGGATACCAGACGCATGAGAATATTACACTGATCCGCCTTTGCGACGAGAGTGTACAGAACTATGCGCTAAGTCAGGTAACGTATGCCGTGCAGGGCGAGCAGCTGAGCGTAAATGGTAACGTGACCTCCTATCGCTCGGATGCAACGCTGACGCTGGAGCTTTACGTGGACGGGGCAGAGCAGCCTGTTGCAACCTCCACCGTAGTTACCAAGCGAGAGAAGGCAACGCCCTTCCAGCTTACAACTGCCGCTTGCGAGTTTTCCTCGCTTGAGGTAAGAATTGCGCAGAGTGACGTGCTGGGCTATGATAACAGCGTGGTGCTCTTTGACCCGCAAAGCGACGATACTTATAAGATTTTGTTGGTCAGCGATCGCCCCTTCTTTATAAAGGCGGCGTTGGGAGCGGTGGGCAAGACCAATATCACGGTCAAGTCAACCGAGGAATATGACAACGATCTTGGCTACGGGCTTTACGTTTTTGATACCTTTACTCCCGCTACCATGCCGCTGGACGGTTCGATCTGGCTGATCAACCCCTTGGCAAGCTCGGATGATCTGGGCTTTTCGGTGCAGGGTGAGGTGGCTTTGCCCGAGGCAGGCGTGCTGGAGCTTTCGCGCGACAGCACCTCAATGGTACAGACGCTGACTGCGGATATGACCGGGGAAGAGGTGCATCTGACCAGATTCGTCAAGTGCGGCATGTATCGCAAATTCGCCACGCTGATGACGCTGGAGGGCAATCCCATCGTGTTTGCGGGCACCAATACCTACGGCAATCGACTGGCGGTGTTTGCCTTTGATCTGCACGATTCCAACATTGCCATGCGCATGGATTTCGTTATGCTGATCCGCAATCTGGCAGAGTTTTCCTTCCCGGCAGTGCTGGAGCAGAACAATTTCTATTGTACGGATACCGTTCATCTCAACGTGCTTGCCAATACCGACAGCATCCGCGTGGATTCCCCCACGGGGCAGGTGCAGTATCTGAGCTGTGAGAGCGCGGTGGCAAGCTTTGTGCCTGCTGAGGCAGGCGTGCATACCGTGACCATGACGGTCAGCGGCTCTCCCCGCACCTTCTTTGTGCATGCCGCAATTCCCGAGGCAGAGCGCAATCCCGTGATTGCGGAAAAGGAGCTGAGTCTGGTCGGCACGCAAACCGAGGGCGGCTTTGACGGGTCGTATGATGCTCTTGTTTTGATGTTTATTTTCTTGGCTTTGCTGTTCGCAGCAGATTGGGTGGTGTATTGCTATGAGAAATATCAGCTTCGATAATCCGTGGCTTTTGCTGCTTGCCATCCCGCTGCTGGCGGCAGTGATTGTGCCATATTGCATCGCCATCCGAAAGGATAATAAAAACGGGCATACCATAGCCTCGCTGATTTTGCATATTCTGATCGTTGCACTGGTCGCACCCGCCTTGGCAGGCATGGCAAGCGTGAGCGTGATGACTAAGACCGAGGTGTACGTGGTGGCGGACGTTTCCTATTCCGCCAATCGTAATCTTGACCTGATCGACGAATATATTGCCGAGCTGCAAACCAAGCTGCCCGAAAATTCGGTCGTGGGTCTTGTTTGCTTTGGCAAGCAGCCCGTGCTTGTGACCGAGGCAGGGGAGCAGCAGCCCTTGCCAAGCGTCAAGGATGCGGTAGTGGACGACAGTGCTACCGATATTGCCGCCGCCCTTACATTTACTGCGGAGCAGTATCGTGAAGATACCATTAAGCGATTGGTGCTGATCAGCGACGGCAAGCAGACCGACAGCGATGCAACAAGCGCGCTGATCTCAGCAGTGGAGCATTTGTATGCCGAGAATATTGCGCTGGATACCGTATACGTGGACAATAACGTCGGTCCCGACGTCACCGAGGTACAGATCAGCGGAGTGGATCACACCCCGTCGACCTATCTTGACCACAAGACAACGGCAGACGTGCTGATTCAAAGCAGCGTCAAGGCAGATGCCATTGTTTCCTTGTACCGCGGACAAGAAAAGCTGCAGGACAAGGCAGTCAGCCTGGATGCAGGCTATAACGTGGTCAATTTCACCACCGATACGTCGGTGCAGGGGGAATTTGATTATCGGGTGGTCGTCCGTCTTGAAGGGGATACATCTCCCCATAATAATACCTATTCCTTTACGCAGCGCGTAGCAGGCTCGCAAAACGTGCTGTTTATCACCACCAAGCAAGCTGATGCCGAGGCTGCACGCAACATCTATGGTGAGAACGTCAATCTGGTGACCTTTGTCAATGATCCCAACGTGCCCTGCACCATAGAGCAGCTTTGCGAGTATGACCAGATCGTGCTCTCCAACGTGGACGTGCGCGAGCTCAAGAATTATACCGCATTTGTGGATAGCGTGGACAAGGCGGTCTCGCTGTTTGGCAAGAGCCTGATCACGCTGGGAGATACCAATATCCAGAACAAGGTGGATGATACGCTCTCCGCCCTGGAGGATATGCTGCCCGTGCGCTTTGGCAACAATGATGCCGATCCCAAGCTGTATTGTTTGGTGCTGGACTCCTCGCGCTCCATGCAGATGGCGTCCAGACTGATCATGACCAAAAAGGCAGCAGTCAGGTTTTTGGATCTGCTTGCTCCCGAGGATTACGTCATGGTTATTTCGTTCTCGGGCGAGGTGTATATCGAGCAGACCCCCACCGAGGCAGCCAACAAGGAGCAGGTAGCCGAGGTGATCATGGGCATCCAGCCCACACAGGGCACCGTCATCGGTGCGGCACTCAAGGCAGCCTTCAATCAGATGAAGGTGCAGCCCTTCTCCGAAAAGCAGGTTGTGCTGATCAGTGACGGCATGTCCTATTCCGCAGAGCCGGATGATGCTGCGGATATTGCAGGGCAGATCTATCAGGCAGGTATTGTGACCACGGTCATCAACACCAGCTGCTCTGAGGGCACTGCCAATATGGAAAAGATCGCGACCTACGGGCGCGGCAAGTACTATTGGCTGGAGGATGAACGGGATCTTGACGAGCTGATCTTTGGTGACGTTGCGGACGAGATTACCGAGAGTGTGATTGAGCAGCAGGTTCCCGTGACTGTGACAGACCCAAAGGATGATGCGCTCAAGGGGCTTTCCTATCTGCCCGACGTGTACGGATACGTGTATGCCAAGGCAAAGGCGAGCGCAAAAACCGTGCTCAGTGTGCCTTATACCAAGGCAAGCGGCAGCGTATTGGATGCGCCCTTGTACGCATATTGGAAATACGGCAACGGCAGAGTTGCCTCTTATACAAGCACCGTAAGCGGTGATTGGGCGAAGGATTGGCAACAAGGGGACGGCGCGCGCTTCTTTATGCAAATGGGCAAGGCAAACACGCCTGCCGAGCGCGTGGATTATCCGTATACACTCAACGTTTCCTACGATGGAACTCTTGCCTTTGTGGAAATGATTCCCGCCACGCTCAATCCTTATGCCACCGTACGTATGCGTATCGTAACCCCCGAGGGAACCGAAATCAATGCCGATCCCACGTTTGATTCCCAATGCTACCGTCATGCCTTTGAAGCAGATGCGGTGGGCAAGTATCAGATCGAGATCGTGTATGAATACGACAAGAATTCCTTTGTTTCCTCGTCTGTCTTTCACATTGCCTATTCGCCCGAGTATGATAGCTTTGTCACCTTTGACTCGGCAGAGCTGCACAATGCCGTGCGCGACCGCGGCACACTCAGTGAGGGCAGCGTGCCCGAGCTTATCAATGATCCGGACCGCGTGGAGACTTATTCGGTTTATTATACCGTGCCGCTGCTGATTGCGGCTGCGGTGCTGTACGTGGTGGATATCATTGTCAGAAAGATTACCAAGAACGATATCAAGAGCTTGTTCAAGCTCGGAAAAAAGGCGTGAAGGGAGGAGCACGGATGAAAAGAATACTTGCAATCTGGCTTGTGCTGGCAGCACTGCTCTTTCTGTGCGCCTGCACGCAGCACAATCCCGCCATCAATCCCTCGGGTACTGTGCCCGAAGGGGAGAGCACACCCGAAACCACACCGCCCGAGACCGAAGAGGAGCAGGGCGAGCCGGGATATACGGTTACGCTGACCTATAACGGCAAGGTATTTACCCAAACGGGTGATATTGCAGCGCAGTGGACGGACGGATACAGCTATTACACAGCGCCCTTTGAAAACGGTGTGGCGCAAACCGGGTATCTGGATGGCGACTATCGCGTGACGCTGTCCGCGCTGCCTGAAGGCTTTACCTACAATCCCAATATTTATACCGCCACTGCCGATGGCAGAGACGTGGAGATCGAGCTGCACAAGGTTGAGGTACCGCGCGGTGCAGGCTCGGATGAGTACCATTGCATCGTACTCAAGAAGACCAACTATTACCGTGCGCAGTTCTCGCGCGCAGGGCAGCAGATCTTCTTTGAATTTGTTCCCACCTCGTCGGGTACCTACGTTATCGAATCCTTGGTGGATACGGCAGCGCAGGCGTTCAACCCCATTATGATGGTGTACGTGGGATCCTCACAGTTCAAACTGTTCGACCACGAGCAGGATGGCGGCGGAGCAGAGAACGGATACACCAAGAATTTCAAGCACGTCATGAAAGTGGATGACGATGAGATCGGTGCGGTCTTTACTTTTGCCATCAAGCTGGATGCCAAAAGTGATGAATTTCCGCAATACGTGGATTTCGCACTGCAGCTGGATTCTACCTATGACAGACAGGATACGATAGCAGAGATGCAGGTGCCTGCCGATATGTATGCGCTGATGTTTGGGCATATCAACGAGTTGCGCGAGATGAATGTACAGGAGTTCTGCCAAAAGGTGGGCATGGAGCAAAAGGCAGGCACAGCAGTATATGAAGCGCTGCGCACGCTCAAGTTCAGCACTGCGGAAAAGGAATTTGCGCAGTCGATCCAAAATTTTTATGCCGTCATGCACCAGAGCCGCTATTCGGCTGTTGCCGGCTATTTGCGCAGCCTTTATAACGCAAGCGGCACCTACGTGGGCGCTGAGACCGTGCAAAACGGACGCAATGTCTTTGACGGAGATTTGTACAAGCTCAATCCCGAGACGGGGGTGTACCACTTGTATGACCAAAGCAAATATGCCGCAAACGGTGGCTTTGGTCCTATGCTGTACGCAGATATTACGGTGGCGTGCAGATTTTTGGATCTTCCGTTCCCGCAGATCGAATACGTGGGGAACAAGGCGCTGACCGTGGCGTCCGGTACCAAGAATTACAAGCAGTTTATCGAGGGCTTTGATGCGCTGATCGTAGATCCGCCCAGCCTTGATCTCGGCCCTTATTACTGCGTGGGCAATTGCCCCTGTCTTTCGCAGGGAAGATGTCAGGGCGCATGCCTGACCACCTGCGCGCATTGCTCGGTTGATTGCCGCCGCGTGGGTGCTTTGAACATGATGGGACTTGGATACGCTGACGTGGTCAACAGTCACGGCAGATTCCCCGTGACGCCCGAACTCAAGGACTTTTTACAGGAATACAGCATCTCCCAGCTTTTGTTCCGCGACGGTAACGGTTGGGTAGAGGAAAATCCGAACGTGAAGGTAGACGCCATGGAGGACGACCAGTGGTTGTTCGCCTGTGGCTACTATACCGATTAAAGGAGATATGATATGAAAAAGATTTGTTTACTGATCTGCGCGTGCCTGCTGCTTGCATTGGCACTGGTAGGATGTAACAACACGCCTGAGCAGACCCATACGCATACGTATGCCGACGTCTGGTCAAGTGACGCGGACGGGCACTGGTATGCCGCAACTTGCGAGCATAGCGAAGAAAAGGCGAATTATGCTGCGCACACAGACGAGCAGAACGATGGCGTTTGTGACGTTTGCGCCTATGGCAGCGATCATGAGCACACCTATGCCCCCGAATGGAGCATGGATGAGCAAAGCCACTGGCACGCTGCATCCTGCGGACACGACGTCAAGGATGCACTGGAGGCGCACGTGGATGCAGACAATGATGACCTTTGCGACGTTTGTGCACACAGTGGCGGCTGTGAGCACCCCGTAGCAGCCGATGCATGGCTGTCCGATGCGCAAGGGCACTGGCACGCAGCTGCATGCGGTCATAGCGTCAAGCTGGAGGCAGCAGAGCACGAGGATATTGATAATGATGGTGTTTGCGACGTTTGCGCTTGGTTTGATCCCGATCATACCCATACTTACAAGACAGAATATGCGTATGACGATCACAACCACTGGTATGATGCGGACTGCGGTCATACGCTCAAGGACAGCGTGCAGGCACATACCGATGAAAACAACGACGGTGCGTGCGACAGCTGCGAATGGAACGATGGCTGCACGCATGAATATTCCGCGTTGTGGTCTATGGACGGCACCAATCACTGGCATGCCGTCACCTGCAAGCACAGCATTGCTCCTGCCGATCTGGCAGCGCATACCGATGAAAACGGGGACGGTGCTTGTGACGTATGCGAATATCTGGACCACGAGCACACCTACAATCGGGACGTTTGGACGTTTGACGCGCTGGGTCACTGGCATGCAGCCAATTGCGGATGCACGCTCAGAGAGGACGAATCTGCGCACATTGATGAAAATAACGACGGTGAGTGCGACGTGTGCGATTGGGATGACGGATGCCGGCATATGCCTGCCCAGGAGTGGAGCCATGATGCGCAGTTCCATTGGCACAATGCCTCTTGCTCGCACACCATAGAGCCTTACGATAAGGCAGCGCATACCGATCCTGACAGTGATGGCATTTGTAACGTTTGCGCGTATGCCGATGCGCAGCACACGCACACTTTCCAGAGCACGCTGAGTGTTGGTGTCAACACGCACTACTATGCGTCCACCTGCGGACATAGCGGTGTGCGCAAGGATGAGGCAGCGCACGTGGACGACAACGGTGATGACGTGTGCGACGTTTGCGGTGGTGTTGCATCGCTGGATATTTTGGTTGACAAGGCAACCACGGATTCCTCTGCTGCACAGATCGGCAGCGGTACGATCGTTAACACCAATACCTATTATTTCACCGAAGAACCCTATATCAATACCGAAACCATTTTCTATGAGTTCGGAGATGGCTATCTGCACACCGACGACGGTGTTTATAAGCGTTGGTTTACCTTGATGGAGGACGGCACTGTATTTGGTGTGCGTCTGATCGACGACATGTTTGAGGGCGAGGATGCCTCGGGCGACAACATGTTGGGCTACTATTTCAACGGTCACTTCCTGTACTACAGCATTGATGCCTATGGTGTGGAAGCGTTGCTGTATAATCTGATTGCATTTGCAGAAGAGAATGCATTTGGCGGTGTAGACGGCATCTACAACGCGGGAACCGGTGCTTACGAGTTGTACTTTGCTTATAATAACGGCTTCGGTTCACTCTACGAGGTAAGCATGACGCTCAAGCTTGCAAGCAGCGGTGCGATCGAGCGTATGAGCATTCACTCCGTGGTATATTCCAACTTTACGGAATATGCGGATGGCAGTGCATACCCGAATGAAAGCGCATCGCCCGATTACGTATATGACGTAGCAATTGAGCAAGAGATCGGTGCGCGTGACGCGATCAACGAGCACGGTCCCGAAAAATTCCTGTTTGAATCCTTTGATTTTGCGGATGAAAACGGACAGCTTTACGGGGACGTGATCTACGTCGCGCCCGAGACCGCTGTGAATTTGTACTATGCAAACGCGCGTCCCGGTACGGCTACCGCCAAGATCGATATGATTGAGGTTAGCTGCTCCGGCAACAGCAGTCAGCTGACCTACATGGTGTGGTATGACGGCTCGCACATCTTTGTCAAGGGCAAGGCAGCAGGCACGTACACGCTGACGGCAAAATCCGCAAACTTTACCAAAACCGTGACCATCGTAGTGGGCACCCCTGAGCTGCAAAGCCTGACTCCCGTCATCTATTATAAGGATCAGTCCGGTCTGTTCAGCTCTACTGTAGGAAACACCTACACGGTTTATGCAGGTCAGACACTGCACTTTGGCGCTATGGCAAATCCCAGCGCTGCAAATGCAGGCTATACTGCAGCAGTCAGTGGCGGCACGCTGGGGAATGCAACCATTTCCTACGGTTCTGCCGAAATCAACGCAAGCACCTTCAGAGCAACTGCGGTTGGCACGTACACCATCACGCTGACCTCTACCGCAGATGCAAGCATTACGACTACGCTGACCGTGACCGTCAAGCCCCAGCCCTCTGTTGCGGATATCCTGAATGGCACGTATATGGCGGATATTTATGATTTCAATGCAAGCTCCTACTCTGCATCGGATATTCTTGTGACCTTTGCGCCTGCTTCTGCAGGGGCAACGAGCGGCACTGTGACCATTGTCAGAAACGGCAGCGAGACCGAGGTGCTCAACTATTCCTATGCAAACGGTGAGATCACGCTCAGCCATGCATCGGGTGACGAGCTGGGCTATACGCTCTCCCTGAACGATCAGTATTCGGTCACCATCGGCTGGACGTACGATCAGACCGAGAGAGAGCAGATCATGCTGGAATACACCTATACCAACCGCGTGTATTCCGAGGTCTGGGTATCGGCAGATGAGATGATCGGTACGGAGATGTATCGCTATATGTTTGTGTTTGGCGATCAGGGCTACGTCTTTGACGGTGAGCGCTACACCTATCCCGATATGCTCAGCAGCGTCAACGATCAGACCGGTGCCATTACCGTAACCTTCCTTAGCAACGTGGCAGGCACCGAGCTTGCAAGCATTCAAAGCATCACCTTTGATCCCGATCAGAATACCATTTCGGTGGTGTTTGCGGACAGAACCGTGGTTCTGACCCCCGATCAGGGCTGGTAAATATAAAAATCCCACTTCTACTTTGAAGTGAACCCAAAAGTTTAGACAAAAATTAAATATTAAGTTGTTTGCGAATGAGCTCGGTACTGCACTGGGCTCATTCCTTTTAGTTTAAGAGAAATTCTTTCGTTGTTGTAGTAATGTA
>SVQP01000048.1 GCA_015065285.1 Oscillospiraceae bacterium
TACGTACGATTGCACGACCCAGCGCAACTCTCTGCTTCTGACCACCGGACAGAGCCTTGGGCTTTCTGTCAAGCAGGTGGGTGATATCCAGAATTCTTGCAGCTTCTTCTACTCTTCTCTTGATCTCTTCCTTGGGAGTCTTGTTGAGCTTCAGACCGAATGCCATGTTCTCAAATACGGACATGTGAGGATACAGAGCGTAGTTCTGGAACACCATGGCGATCTTTCTGTCCTTAGGAGCTACGTCGTTAACCAGCTGGTCGCCGATGAACAGCTCACCCTCGGAAATTTCTTCAAGACCTGCGATCATACGCAGAGTGGTGGTCTTACCGCAACCGGAAGGGCCTACCAGAACCAGGAATTCCTTATCCTTAACCTCAAGGTTAAAGTCGGAAACTGCGGTTACGCCGCCGGGGTACTTTTTGTAAATGTGACGAAGGGACAAACTTGCCATGGAAAAATTCCTCCTGCGAATATTTTCTAAAAATTATTTTTTCTTTTTTGGACGTCTCCCGGGCATACGCCGACACGGAGAACATTCTAATCTGTATTATATTGTACCAAAAAAACTGCAAAATGGGAAGAGCCTATTTCTCCAAAATTTTATTCGCGCCATTGTACACATTGCACAATGATTTTCGGCTTATCAAAATCCGATGCACCTTTTTGGGTTTTCTGTTTTTAATATATTAAAATCATTTCAAAAGCATAGACAAGGAAATGCGCTTTTTCTTAAGATCGACCGAAAGCACGCGAACCTTGACTACGTCGCCCAGGCTGACAACCTGTGAGGGGTGCTTGACGTACTTGTCCGACATCTGCGAAATATGCACCAAGCCATCCTGATGCACGCCGATATCCACAAACGCGCCAAAGTCGATGACGTTGCGCACGGTACCTGTCAGGATCATATCGGGCTTGAGGTCCTCCATGCCCATCACGTCCTCTCGCAACTCGGGTGCGGGAGTGGAATCGCGCACGTCTCTGCCCGGCTTTTCCAGCTCGCGGATCATATCGTCCAGCGTCGGCTCACCAATGCCCAGCGCCTCGGCTACCTTAGCCTTTCCCTTCTTGTGTACTGCAGAGGAAAGGCCCTGCAGACGGTTGTCACGCACGTCCTGCTCGGTGTAATCAAACATGGTAAGCAGCTGCTTTGCCGCCTCGTAGGATTCGGGGTGCACGCCGGTGTTATCCAGAATCTCGCGGCTCTCGGGCACGCGCAAAAAGCCTGCGCACTGCTCATATGCCTTGGCACCGATGCGCGGCACCTTGAGAATGGCTGCACGCGACTTGAACTCACCGTTCTCCTCGCGGTACTTGACGATGTTCTTAGCTGCCGTGATATTGATACCCGAAATGTAGGAAAGCAGCGAATAGGATGCGGTATTGACGTCCACGCCGACAGCGTTTACACAGTCCTCAACCACGCCGCCCAGTGCCTGGTCCAGTCTTGCCTGCTTCATGTCATGCTGATACTGTCCGACACCGATGCCCTTGGGATCGATCTTGACAAGCTCAGCAAGCGGATCCTGCAGTCTTCTTGCAATCGAAACAGCCGAGCGCTGCATCACGTCAAAGTCCGGGAATTCCTCGGCTGCCAGCTTGGATGCCGAGTAGATCGAAGCGCCTGCTTCGTTGATGATGATATACTTGCAACCCGATTCGGGCATCTCGCGCAAGATTCCCGCAATAAAGATCTCACTTTCCTTGGAAGCCGTGCCGTTACCGATGGCAACCACGTCAACCGAGTACTTCTTGATCATGTATTTGATAATGCGCTTTGCCTCTTCAATGCGGTGCTGTGACTTGGTGGTGGGATATACCACGGCGGTATCCAGCACCTTACCCGTCTTGTCCACCACGGCAGTCTTACAGCCGTTGACGTAGCCGGGGTCAAAGCCAAGCACGGTTTTACCCTTCAGGGGTGCCTGCATGAGCAGATGAGAAAGGTTATCGGCAAACAGCTTGATTGCGCCCTCGCAGGCGTTGTCAAACATGTCGTTACGGATCTCGCGCTCGATCGAAGGAGCGATCAGTCGCTCGTAGGAATCAATGACCGCTGCGGACAAATACTTGTTGGCAGGGCTCTCGGGATTGGTGACTACGCAATGGAACAGATAGTTGAGCACAATGTCCGCGCCAACGGTCAGCGTGACCTTGAGGTATTCCTCCTTCTCACCGCGGTTGATGGCAAGGATGCGGTGCGCGGGGATCTTTTTGAGCGGCTCGTTGTATTCGTAATACTGCGCGTATACGCTATCCTCTTCCTTTGCCTTTTTGCAGAACAGCTCGCCAAAATCAAAGGTCTGGCGACGCAGTGCCTTTCTGTACTCGGCATTGTCGGATACGTCCTCTGCGATGATGTCGCAAGCGCCCGCCAGTGCCTGCTCTGCATTCTCCACGCCCTTTTCCTCGGAAATAAAGCTCTCGGCATATACCTCCAGCGGCGGATCGTAGGAATCCTGTTGTGCCATAATTGCCTCGGCAAGCGGCTCCAAGCCCTTCTCTCTTGCCACGCTCGCGCGGGTTTTGCGGTGCGGGCGGAAGGGGCGGTAAATGTCATCCACCTCGGTAATGGTCTTGGCATTCTCAATTGCCAGCTCGATCTCGGGCGTCAGCTTTTCCTGCGCTGCGATCAGGTCCTTGACCTCCTGCTTTCTCTTCTCAATGTTACGAAGATAAGTCAGTCTGTCCTCCAGCGTACGCAGCGTGGTGTCATCCAGACTGCCGGTCACCTCTTTACGGTAACGGGCAATGAAAGGGATGGTGTTGCCCTCGTCCATCAGGGCAATGGTGTCAATCAATCTCTGGGTTTCAATGTTGAGCTCCTTGCTCAGTGTTGCAATAATATCCATGTGGGTTAAGTTCCTTTATTTTGGGGTATTTTAGTTTTCAAATTTCAGAAGAATGGCATCGCCCTCGCCAAGTGTCATGCGATAAATGCCGTCCTCGCTCTCAAGCGCCAAGAATTCACCGCTCTCTGCGTCAAACAGGGCAACCGCGCCCGCAGCAGCAAAGCAAAACTCATTTTCGTTTTCATAATCGCGGTTGGCAATCAACACGTAGCCACCCGTAAACAGACCAACAGTCAGCTGATCTCCCGTAATGCTGTCAATCGGTCCTGCCGCGCCGTCCAGATACTGCACGTATCTTTCCTTAGGCATCTGACCGAGATGGTAGACGCCAACCGATTGCTGCTCGTTCAGAATAGAGCCCACAGCCTGCAGCTCACGGTTGATCTCTGCGATCATGTGATAGTGCGGCAGCGTTTCACCGGATCGCGAAATCATACCGTTCTTCCAATGCCAGAAATCATCATCCTCGGTGTTGTCCTTGCCCGGTGTCCAATAGGTAAAGTAGGAAATGCGTGCCGAGCCGTACGCCAGCGATTGCCATACCTCCCAGCGAATCTCACCGTCGGTCAGATTGCGGTAAGGTCCGTGTTCAACCACCAGAATGATCACCATGAACGGAATGCCCGTTTTCAGGGATTCGTTTCTGATCTGCTCAATGTTGGTAAAGAAGCCTGCTCTATCCACGTTTTCGTACTCGGAAGCACCGCCGAAGGTGGAATCGTAGATCTGCTGCTCACGAGCGTCTGCAAAGGTCTTTTTCTGCTTTTGCGCACCCTTGAGGAAATGATAGTGGTCGTAGCTGATGATGCTCGGCTTGACCTTGCTTGTATACTCAGCCAGGTGATCCTCATAGGTGGGATTGCCAAGCTGCTCGGGAGACGCGTAGTTGGGGAACAAATTGATATATGCCTCATGCGCGGGGTCAAGCTCTGCAAGAATCTCGCGGATCTCTGCCAGCACGTCAAAGGCGGAAGCATTCGGCTCGTCCACGATGTGATAGCCGAACAGCGCGGGATGCTTGCCGTACTTCTCTACCACACCGGCAAGATATGCGCGTCTTTGCTCTTCACCGGCAATAGCACGGTAGATATCGCCGTCCGATACCATCACCTTCATGCCGCGCTCATGCGCTGCATCCAGTACCAAAAGGTTGGTTGCCGTGTCAAATTCAGCCAGCATTAAGGTAAAGCCCGCATCCTTGACGCGGTCGATCTCCTCGGTTGCAAACGAACCGTCCGCGCGGTAAATAAACTCTCGTTTGATTCCACACCAGTAAGTAATCGGATATTGCATCTTGATCCTCCTATGAATCTTTTTTATGAAGTAATGTGATCTCAGAATCGCTCAGATATCGCCATTCGCCACGGGAAAGCGCCCGATCAAGCGTCAACGGACCAAACCTCACACGCTCAAGATACGTCACCTGATTGTGCACCGCCTCCATCATCAGCTTGATCTGATGATATTTGCCCTCGGTCAAAGTAATCTTCCCTTCCCGCTCGCCCGTGCGTTCAACCGTGCAGGGCGCGGTGATATATCCGCCAATGTCCACACCAGCTTCAAGCGCGGCAATGTCTGCGTCCGAAAACGGGAATTTCAGGGAAAACGCGTAGGTCTTAGCCACGTGGCTTTTGGGAGCCAGCAGTCTGTGCGAGGTATCACCGTCGTTGGTCAAAAGCATCAGCCCCAACGTATTCTTATCCAGTCTGCCGCATGGGAACAGACCGATCTTGCCAAGCTCGGGGGGCAAAAGATCGATCACGGTGGGAAGCTTACCGTCCTCGGTTGCGCTGACGTAGCCCTCGGGCTTGTTGAGCATGATATAGGTGAATTTGCGATAGACGACCGGTGTGCCGCAATACACAACCTCAGCCACGTCCGGATCCACCTGCACGTCTGCACGACGCACAGCCACCCCGCCCACCAGCACTCTGCCGCCCTTGACCGCAGACGCGATCTGCGAGCGCGACGCAATGCCCGTCGAGGCGATCATTTTGTCCAGTCTCATAGCCTTCCCTCCCATTTTCCTATCAATATATTATATCACAGCTTGCCCGATTTGTAAACTGTTTTTTTGTCCTTGAGCCCATTTTCATGATTTTGAACACATCACGCATGCCTGATTTGTACAAGTGTGCGAAAGCAGTCCTGCAGATGCTGTCAAAGCAGATAGCCGAACGGGAGCCGAACCGAACAGCGCCAAGACCTTTGGCAAAGCATCCCACAATATGCCGCCCTCTTTGTAGGGCGACGGCTTGCTGCCACCGTTGCAACCGCCATTCATCATTCATTATTCATTATTCATTATTCATTATTTCCAATTTCCCCTTCTCCCTTGACCTGCAAACGCATTCATGCTATAATAATCGTAAAGAAAACACCGAAAGGGAGGCACTTTCATGCAACTCGGCTATCATCTTTCCACAGAAGTTTTACATAAGGGCACGCTTGCACCGCGCGCTTATTTTATTCCCTACCACTGTGCCAAGGCTGCCGCAAGTGATTTGCGCGATACCAGCCACTATTTTGTCAGCTTGTGCGGTGAATGGGATTTTTTGTTTTATCCCTCCCCTGCCGCACTGCCCGACGTCACTCTCCCCGATTTTCCCGACACAGCCCCCGACAAAATTGAGGTGCCCCGCTCCTGGCAGACCATGCTTGGGCGCGGCTACGACACGCCCAATTACACCAACGTCACCTACCCCTTCCCCATAGATCCCCCCCACGTGCCCGAAAATAACCCCTGCGGCGTTTACATGCGCGATTTCTACGTACACCCCGCTATGCTGCAAAAGACGGTGTGCCTGAATTTTGAGGGCGTGGACTCCTGCTTCTATCTGTACGTCAACAACCAATTCGCAGCTTACAGTCAGGTCAGCCACATGACAAGCGAGATCGACGTCACGCCATATTTGCACGAGGGGCAGAATCAGATCAAGCTGATCGTGCTCAAATGGTGCGATGCAAGCTACCTGGAGGATCAGGATAAGTTCCGCTGGTCCGGAATTTTCCGCGACGTGTATCTGCTTTTGCGCGATCCCGTACACATTACGGATATCTATAACCACCCCGTTGTCTCGGACGATTTTTCCAAGGCAGAGCTGACAAGCGAGCTTTCCCTTTCGGGCAAGGCGCAGATTGGCTATTCCCTTTCGGCGCCCGACGGCTCCACGGTTGCAGCGGGCACGCTGGTTGCGGAAAATCACACCAAGCTGCACCTTGAAATTGACAACCCCGAGCTGTGGAGCGACGAGATCCCTGCGCTCTACACCCTGCATTTGCACTGCGGCAGTGAATTCATTGATATTCCCACGGGCTTTAAGCACGTAGCCATCAAGGACAGCGTACTGTATATCAACGGGCAAAAGGTCAAGGCAAAGGGCGTCAACCGCCACGACAGCCACCCTGTGCTGGGCTCGACTACGCCCATAGATCACATGGTGCGCGACTTGATGATTATGAAGCAGCACAACGTCAACACGGTGCGCACCAGCCACTACCCCAACGATCCCAGATTTCTTTCGCTTTGCGACCGCTACGGCTTTTACGTAGTGGATGAGGCAGACTTGGAAACCCACGGTATGGCGCTGCTTGGCAGGTGGGATGAGCTGACCGACGCGCCCGAGTGGAGAGAGTGCTACGTGGACCGCGCGCGCCTGATGATGGAGCGCGACAAGAACCACGCCTGCGTGCTGATGTGGTCTGTTGGCAACGAAATGGGTGTTGGACGCAATCAGCAAGCCATGGCTGATTATTTCCATGCGCGCATGCCCGGCTGTATCGTGCACTGTGAGGACAAATCCAGACGCCTTTCCGATCACGTACGCAACGTTTACAAGGACAAGACCGACGAGGAGATCCGCGAGCTTGTCAAGTGTGACTACATTGATATAGAGAGCCGTATGTACCCCGAGCTTGCCGAGATCCGGGACGTTTATATGGACCGCAAGCTGTTTACCAAGCCCCTGTTCCTTTGCGAATACTCCCATGCCATGGGCAACGGACCCGGCTGCCTTGCCGATTACTGGGAGATGATTTACAACAACGACAGCTTCTTTGGCGGCTGCGTTTGGGAATTCATTGACCACGCCTGCGCCATTGGCGACGTATATACCGATCCCAAATTCCGCTATGGCGGTGACTTTGGCGACACACCGCACGATGCCAACTTCTGCACCGACGGCTTGGTTTACCCCGATCGCCGCGTACACACGGGTCTTATGGAGTACAAGCAGGTCATCAAGCCCTTCCGAGCCTTCTTTGACCGGACCACGGGCACGCTGACGCTGACCAATCTGCGCCATTTTTGCTCGCTTTGCGATCTTGACCTGCATTGGAAGCTGGAATGCTGCGGCAAGGTGATTGCCTGCGGCAATATTCCTGCGCTTGACGTCTGTCCCGGTCAGAGCGCCGAGTTCCCCATTGCCTGGGATGCTTGGCTTGAGGACTGCGCTTACCTGACCGTTTCGCTGACGCAGAACACTGACAAGCCTTGGGCAGCAGCCGGCTACGAGGTTGGCTTTGCGCAGTTTGCCATTGATGCGCCCACCAAGCAAAAAGCGCCGCTTGGCACTTCCCTTTCGCCTTACGCAGCCCTTTACGTGCAAGAAGGTAACGGTGAAATCACGGTTCGCACCGCAAAAACTTCCTACACCTTCAAGCAAGGCTTGATCAGCGGCATTTGCGACAACGGCAAGCAGCTGCTCACCTCGCCCATGACGCCCACCATCTGGCGCGCGCCCACCGATAACGACAGAAATATCCGCAACCTTTGGCAGCAGCTTGGCATGCACACAGCACGCGTTTTTTGCACCGCCTGCGAGATTGGCGAGCAGACCGATGCATACGTCAAAATCTGCGCTGCGCTCAGCCTTGGCAACGAGGGGCATGCACCCTTGGCAAGCATGCAAGCTTGCTACACGGTATATGCCGAGGGCGGCTTGGTAATGGATATGGATACCAAGATCCGCGAGGATCTGCCCCATCTGCCCCGCTTTGGCGTGCAGTTCACTATGCCCGAGGGCACGGAAAATCTGACCTACTTTGGCATGGGTCCCGTGGAAGCCTATGCCGACAAGCAGCACGCAGCTCGCATGGGCGTATACCGCACCACCGCTGCTGAGAATTTTGAGCCCTACGTCAAGCCGCAGGAAAACGGCGCGCATGCAGATACACGCTGGGCTTGCTTCTCTTCCCTGATAGGTCACGGCATTGCCGCACTTGCCACCGCGCGCCCGTTCAGCTTCAATTGCTCGCACTTTACCACCGCGCAGCTGGCAAGCACCGCGCACAACGACGAGCTGGTACCGCTCAAGGAGACCGTGATCAATCTTGACTACCGTCAGGACGGCATCGGCTCCAACTCCTGCGGACCCGGACTGCTGCCCAAGTGGCAGTTTGCCGAAAAGGAATTTTCCTTCTCGCTGCGACTGTTACCCACGTTTGTCGAGGGCTTTGATCCCTTTGAAGAGATCGGCAGACAATAAAAAAGCAAAAAAGAAACCGCCCGATGGGCGGTTTCGTTTTTTTGTTTATTCTGTTGATATCAATCCTTTTTCTTGCCTACAGCGATCGCGCCAAGTGCAATTGCCACAATCAGTGCTGCCATGGCGGTGACGGATTTGCATCCGCTCTCCTGCGCCTCGGTGGTCTGCTCGGGCTGGGATTCGGTCTCGGTATCGGTCTCGGTCACAGCGTCGGTCTCGGTTTCAGGCTCGGTAGTCTGATCCTCGGTGGTGGGCTTTTCACCGGTTGCATTTTCCTGCGTGCTTACAAAGCTGTACTTGAAGCGCGCGCCGGGAGCTACGTCACCGGAGATGTAGAAGTCCAGAATATCACCGGAGAATTTCTCGTAATCACCCTCATCGTGCACGTTGTCTGTCCAGGAGAAGTTGATGGTGTAATCGTTACCGGAAATACCCAGATCGCTCTTTGCTACCTTAACCGTCATGTATCTGCCGTCCACGGTGTAAGCACAATCTGCAACCTTGGCAGATGCATAGCCGTTGCCGCTGAACTTTTCCAGCACCACGGTATCCTTGCCTGCAGCCGACTTGTTGATGACGTACTCAAAGGTCTCCCAACCCTGATTCTGCTGATCGCAGTCGATGTACAGGGTCATCCAGAGGCTGTCGGTGTAGGGGGTGATATCTGCTGCGCACTCAACGTTGAAATATACGTACTCGTCGTCACGTGCGATCTGCGCACCGATGATATCGTTTCTGCCCGAGGTCTCGGTGTAGAAATGATTGCCGTAGCCGGAGCTGTTTCGGTCACCCGTGTTGCCGGAGTATGCTTCAAAGTAGGGTGCTACACTCTTCCACTGCTCCTGACCTGCGCCAAGATCAATGGTTGCATTCAGCGAGGGGGTGGGAATGGGAGTTGCGCCCTTGTACTGACGTGCGAAATTGACAAATTGATAGTAGTAGTGGTCCTTCAGCTCACCCTTGGTAGGCTCAAGGTCACGGGAGAATTCGTTATCAAATTGGTCAACCAGTGCGTTGTTGACCTTGGAATTGGCTCCGCCCCAAGGCTCGGGCTGACGCCATGCGTGCCATTCGTTCCAACCGGTCACAAAGATGACCTTAGGATCCTTTTCCAGCGCGTAATTGAACTGCTCTGCAAACTGGTAGCCCCACAAGGAAGCACTCGGTCCCTCCTTGGCATATCTGTCGGGATATTCCGAGGTGTAGGAGCGTCCCATCACGTTCTCACCGTTCATAGCGGTGATCTCGTGCGTGACGTAGTTGTGGTTGACAGCCACGCCCACCGTCATCTGCTCAATGTAACCGTTGCTGATGCCGGAAGGCCCCTTGGGCGAATACAATGCTTGCGGATAGGTGGAAAGCCATCCCCAGGTTTTGGCTGCAGTACTGTCCACCAGATACTCAGGCTGACCTGCACGCCAGTTGAAGAACGACTTGATTTCCTTGCCGACCTCACCGTCCGGCACTGCGTTACGCAAGCCCATCAGCATGGGCTTATCTTCCCAATAGAACCACAGATCCTGATAAAGACCCGGCTTGTAAATATCGTTATAAATGATGTTTGCCTGCGATCTTGCACCGGAATGGTTGCCGAAAGGCAGTGTGTAGGAGATCTTGGGCACGTCAACGCCACCGTTTTTCATAGCGTTCTCCCACGTCGGATACAGGACAAGGTAGCTCTCTCTCCAGGTATAGCCGCCGTTGGTATTATCGGTGAACACAACGTCAACGCCTGCATTTGCCAAAAGCTCTGCCTGGCGGCGCAGTACCCACGGATCCTCGGTGGTATAGAAGCCGTAGATCGGCTCGTTCCAGAAGCAATAGCGTCCCGTGCCGACCCAAGCCTTGTGGTTGTAGTCATTTTTGGCATCGGGATATTTCTTGAGCAGCTCGGTCGTATTCACGGCACCCTGAGCGGCAGTTTCCTTGGTGTGCCAGGTCCAGTAGAACATAGCAAGCGTTCTGTCATCGCGAGGGTCTCCCACGTCCGCATTGGTCAGGGAAACTCTGCCAAGGCCGTCGGTAAACACCCACGTATCGGGCATAACCGTATTCTGATGGCTCAGGCTGTCCTCGGGGATCACAACCTGTTCAGCAGGAGGAGCAATTACCTGTGGCTCAAGCTGTGCAAAGGGCTGGTCAACCGACTCGGTAAAGGTGACTCTCATATCCCAGTCGTTGCGCGATTCGGAGCCGTTTGCATAGCAATAGCCACCCGAAACGGTGAAATCACTCACCCATACGCCAACCTGACCGGAAACGTTATGAATGCGCAGGAAATACTCACCTGCGGGCAATGCCGGATCAAAGGTCAGCTTGTTGTACGCATTATCCTTGAGCGGGTTAAAATGCTGCGTTGCCACAGGCTCTGCGGCAATGGTCTTATCATAATTGGTATCCCATACGTACAGACTGAGCGAAGCAGAGGAATCGCTTGTTGCCCACGTAGGCATGGAAACCGAGACCTCGCTAAAGGGGGCGTTATAGCCCATGCGAATGCCGTAGTCTCCGCCAACTTGTTTGGCAACTCTGCCGGGCTGAGAGCTGTGACAGCCGCTGACAACGGTTGCCGCAGATACCACAGAGGTCATGGCTGCCGCCAGCATGACTGCGGTAATCAGCAAGCAAAGTCCCGATAACAGATATTTCTTCATACGTTTCATCATATCCTCCTTATTATTTAACAGGATGGGAACATGTCAAAAGTATACCATATATCTATCTTTGCGTCAATAGATTTTCAAAGATTCGGCATTTCACACAAAAATTCCCGATCGCGGTGCGATCGGGAATCTTCCATTATCGGAATATACAAACAATCAGATACAAAAGCACGCAAACAATGGCTGCGGGAGAAGCAAAGGCAAGTCCGATGCTCTTAGCGATCTGCCCACCCGTGAACTTTTGCGCAGGTCTGTACGAATCCTGTGCGTTGTTTTTGGCATAGCCACGGTAAAGCCTTGCGCACTCGCCGCAGAAGATACCGATGCACAGCAAAAGCGCTGCGATCATAAGGATCAAAAACAGCGTAGTCGAGCGCTGCGTGACGTAAAAATCCGCAAATCCGCTCTGTCCGAACAAGCAGAACAAATTGTAAAGCAGATGCACGATCATGGTGCAGAATACCGAGCGAGTGGCATACATGGTCAGCGCCAGCACCACGCCCGCAAACAAATACACCGGCATTGCCAGCAGATTGAAATGCAGCATGGAGAACAAAATGGAGCTGACTGCCACAGCACACACCACTCCCCTGCCCTCAAATTCCGCGCACAGCATGCTGCGGAAGATCAGCTCCTCGCACACGGCAGGCAAAATGGCATACGCCAGCACCAGATACAGCACCCCTGCCATTGAGCCGTCATGCTTTGAGGTAAAGGTATCATACAGCACAAAGCTCTGCCCCTCGCTCAGGCTTCCCATCAAAACGCTGAGCAAAAAGCAGCCCGTGATCAGCATACCCGTAGCACCAACCATGATAAAAATGTGATCCGGCTTGGGCGCGCGCAAACGCATGCTTGAAAGGTAGCCCTTTCCGCGGAAGCGCAAGAACAAATATCCGGGAATGATAAAGATCAGAATTTGCAGCAGCACCACCACAAGATACTCGTTATCGCGGTTGAGCAGCAGCGTATCAATCAGGCGCGAGAACAAAAGCAGCACGAAATTGCCAAGCACCAGAAGCAGTACGGGATCAAAGGGCAGCTTGCCAAGCAGCGGAATCTTTTTCCATTTGTACATAAAACGCTGCCAGCGCACGTCTTCTTTTTCCTTTGATGATTGCTCTGCAGCCTCATCCGGCTCCCAGGTATCGTCCTGTTGCTCGCCATAGTCCTCCTCGGGTGCGGTAAAGGCTTGCTCGGATGCAAAATCGCCATCATTGATCACGGTATCCTGCACGTCGTCTATGCGCTCCTGTGTTTCTTGCTCTTTCACATGCCTTACCCCCTTTCGGTCTATGATAAGCGTGACAGGCACGTCATGCCCGTCACACTGCAGCTCTGCGGCAAGGCACTGCTCATACACAGCACATGCCGTCACGCCATCAAAGCTTGCTAAAAATCTGTCGTAATATCCTTTGCCGTATCCCAATCTGTTGCCGCATGCATCGACAGCCAGCGCAGGCACGATACAAAGGGATTTGCCCACCTTTTGCCAAGGCAAGCATTCTTTATGCGGTTCGGGGATCCCAAAGCTACCCCTGACCAGCTGTTCGGGAGCTTGCACGGCAAAAAAGGTCATACGCCCCTCGCGGTCATCGCAGCGCGGATACGCCACCGTCTTTCCCTTCTCCCACGCGTCATGCGCAACGGGCGAAAGATCTATCTCGCTGCCAATTGCCGCGTATAACAGCACGCTTTGCGCACGTGCATACGCCTCGGACGATACTATCAGCTCGCAGATCTCCCTTGCCTGCCATGCCCGTTCCTCGGGCAAAATACCGTCTCGCACGCACCGATAGTGTGCGCGAAGCTCGGATTTATCCTGTTTGATCATTGCGCAAACACCGAAGCGGCAATGCGATCCGCCTCCTGCTTGCCGCACAGCACCTCGACCAGCGCAAGCCCGAATTCAAGTGCTACGCCCATGCCCTTTGCTGTGATAACCTTGCCATCGCGCTCCACGCGTGCATCGGTCACCAAAGCGCCCTGCAGATACTGCTCAAAGCCGGGATAGCAAACGGCTCTTTTGTCCTGCAGATATCCGCGCTTGCCAAGCACCATGGGTGCTGCGCAAATGGCGCACAGATAAGCATCGTGGGCAGCAGCGGCACGCAATGCAGCGTCCACCGTGCGGGAATTGTCCAGATTCTCCGAGCCCGGCATGCCACCCGGCAGAATGATCATATCGGGTGCGGAATCGCGGTACATGGTATCCGGAATATCAGCCTGCACGCGAATGCCGTGCGCACCAAGTACACTGTCGCCACCCACGCCAACCGTGGTAACAAGCACGCCTGCGCGACGCAGAACGTCCAGCGGTGTCAGTGCCTCGATCTCTTCAAAGCCGTTTGCCAAAAACAGATATACCATGTCGCCCCTCCGTGATTTTCAGATGTTTTTATGCGAAAAATGCAACCAATTCGTCGGTCTTGATTGTCTGCTCTTCTCTGGAAACCAGATTCTTGACCTTAGCCACGCCCTCGGCATACTCGCTGCCGCCAATGATGACCACGTGCGAAAAGCCCTGACGTACGCCCCAATCCAACTGCTTGCCGAATTTCTTCTTACCGATATACAGCGTTGCTGCCACGCCTGCGTCACGCAAAGCCTCCACAAGGCATGCGCAGTGCTCGTAGGGCACGTCATCAAATACCGTGACCAGCACCTTGGTGCCACCCGTATACAGATCGGGGATCAGACCGTGAATGGTCAAAAAGTTTTCCAAGGTAACGTCACCCAAGCCATATCCCACACCGCTGATCTGATTCTTGACGAACAGACCGACCAGATTGTCGTATCTGCCACCGCCAAACATCGCACGGTTGTTCTCGGGAGCGAGGTCAAACACCTCGAACACGGTGCCGGTATAGTAATCCAGACCGCGCACAATGCCAAAATCGAACATACAATAGCGATCAAGACCCATCTTACCCAGCATATCAAACAGGCTTGCAAGCTCCTGCGCACCGCGGCTTTCGGGGCAAATAGCGCATGCTTGTGCAGCGCTCATGCCGTACAAAGCATCGATCTTGGCAATCTGCTCGGCAGAAATACCCAACTCGCCCATTTCCTTTTCGTAAACCTCACGCGGGATCTTGTTCTTCTTGTCAACCACCTTGGATACCTTGCGTGCGCGCTCCTCGCCCTCGCCTGCAATGGAGGCAATGACGTCGTTGAAGAAGCGGCGGTTGTTGATATGCACGCGGAACATGGTCTCGTCCGCGCCAAATGCGCGCAGAATACGGATGGCGCTGGTGATCGCCTCCAGGTCTGCCTCATATGTGTCGCAACCGAAAATATCTACGTTTACCTGCCAGAATTCGCGCAGTCTGCCGCGCTGCGGACGCTCGTAGCGATAGCAGTTCGGCATGGAAAACCACTTCAAGGGGAAATTGAGCTCGCCGATCTTGGCGGAAACCATACGCGCAACGGTGGGAGTCATCTCAGGGCGGATCGCCAGATGACGGTCACCTCTGTCGGTGAAATGGTAGGTTTGCTCGTTGGCAATCTCTTCACCGCTCTTGGCAGCATAAAGCTCCAAGGATTCCAGCATGGGTCCTGCGTATTCGTCAAATGCCGCATCCTCCAGCGTCTTGCGGATCTTGCCGAAGAACCAGTTGCGCAGCACCATCTCGCGCGGATAAAAATCTCTTGTACCCTTGTAGGGCTGTGTTGAAAGCTTTTCCATTTGTATTTCCTCTTTGTTTCAATTTCAATCATAGTTATTATACCATATCAAAGCGCGGCTTGTCAATCATAAAGGCATATTCATACACACCAAATCCAAAACATTTTTGCCCCGATTTTGCATATTCTTTTCAAAAAGCTCTTGCATTTTTGAAAAGTATGTGATATAATATAGCCCGTGCCGCACAAAGGTACAAAAAAAGACGGAGAAGTACTCAAGTGGTCGAAGAGGCGTGACTCGAAATCTCGTAGGGCATTGACGTGTCGCGTGGGTTCAAATCCCACCTTCTCCGCCATAAAAAAGAAAGACGAACCCATTCTCGGGTTTGTCTTTTTTTATCCCTTTTATGTGGCATCCTGCCTGCGGCAACAACCCCGGTAGGGGTCGGCACCTTGACGACCCGCCACGCGAGCACATCGGGCGCGTGCCCCACTGTGTGTCATCCTGAGCGAGGTCGCAGAGCGACCGAGTCGAACTTTTGCGGGTCGAATATTTCGCGGCAGAGCCGCGAAATTGAGCGAGCAAAAGCGCGCGCAGCGCGGGATCTGCGATGGGTTTGCTCAATGTCTGCTTAGCCAAAGTCATATTTTATACTTGCCCCAGCCGCTTGCGTATCGGACCGCCGAGGACGTCGGTCCCTACAAGGGAATCAGAAACCGCCTCCCGGATCCTCAAAGCGCAATCCTTGCGCTTTGACTTTCAAAAATCAGCAATTCGTTGCAGATTTTTGAAAGTTCGACTCGAAAACATCCGCACAGGGATGTTTTCTCGCTCAGGATGACACGAAAGGGGGATGCGCGCCCGAGGCGTTTGCAACAGCGGGCGATCACAGATCGCCCCTACGGCTGTTTTTGTTTGGGTTTTACGTATGAAAGCCACAGCACAGACACTTGTAGGGGCGATCAGTGATCGCCCGCTTTTGCGGCAACTATTCATAAAAAAGCAATTAAGGACTGCATCAAAACGATACAGTCCTTG
>SVQP01000049.1 GCA_015065285.1 Oscillospiraceae bacterium
GGAACTTGTCAGCCCAGCCCATGATGGTGCCGAAGTTACCGGAGATCTCAGCGTCAACGGTGGGAATGATACCGTCGTAGATCTTACCGGTGGAACCGTCGATAGAAATATAGTCGCCCTCAACGTAAGTCTTGCCTGCGAGAGTGAACTTCTTGTTTTCCTCGTCCATAGCGATCTCGCCACAGCCGGAAACGCAGCACTTACCCATACCACGAGCAACAACTGCTGCGTGAGAGGTCATACCGCCGCGAACGGTCAGGATACCCTGAGAAGCCTTCATACCGGTAATATCCTCGGGAGAGGTCTCCAGACGAACCAGAACAACCTTCTTGCCGGCAGCATGCCAAGCCTCAGCGTCCTCTGCGGAGAAGACGATCTGACCGCAAGCAGCACCGGGAGAAGCGCCCAGACCCTTACCAACAGGGTTAGCAGCCTTCAGAGCCTTAGCATCGAACTGGGGATGGAGCAGAGTGTCGAGGTTTCTGGGGTCGATCATCAGAACAGCCTCAGCCTCGGTCTTGTGACCCTCGGCTACCAGATCAACTGCGATCTGCAGAGCTGCGGGAGCAGTTCTCTTACCGTTACGGGTCTGGAGCATATAGAGCTTGCCGTGCTCAACGGTGAACTCCATATCCTGCATGTCGTGATAGTGGTTCTCGAGGATCTCGCAAACCTTAACGAACTGTGCATATGCTTCGGGGAACTTCTCAGCCATCTGAGCGATGGGCATGGGAGTACGAACACCTGCAACTACGTCCTCGCCCTGAGCGTTGGTCAGGAACTCACCCATGAGCTTCTTCTCACCGGTGGAGGGGTCACGGGTAAATGCAACACCGGTGCCGCAGTCGTCACCCATGTTACCGAATGCCATTGCCTGTACGTTTACTGCAGTACCCCAAGAGTAGGGAATGTCGTTGTCACGTCTGTAAACGTTTGCACGGGGGTTATCCCAAGAACGGAATACTGCCTTAACAGCACCCATGAGCTGCTCCTTGGGGTCGGAGGGGAAGTCAGCGCCGATCTTTGCCTTGTACTCAGCCTTGAACTGCTCAGCCAGCTCCTTGAGGTCCTCAGCGGTCAGCTCAACGTCGAGCTTAACGCCCTTCTCTTCCTTCATCTTGTCGATGAGCTCTTCAAAGTACTTCTTACCGACTTCCATAACGACGTCGGAGTACATCTGGATAAATCTTCTGTAGCAGTCATATGCCCAACGAGCATTGCCGGACTTTGCTGCCATAACCTCTACAACCTGCTCGTTCAGACCCAGGTTCAGAATGGTGTCCATCATACCGGGCATGGATGCACGTGCGCCGGAACGAACGGATACCAGCAGGGGGTTCTCAAGATCGCCGAACTTCTTGCCGGTCACTTCTTCCATCTTTACGATGTACTCGTTGATCTCAGCCATGATCTCGGGGTTGATCTGTCTGCCGTCCTCATAGTACTGGGTGCAAGCCTCAGTGGTGATGGTGAAGCCCTGGGGTACGGGAAGACCGATGTTGGTCATCTCTGCAAGGTTAGCGCCCTTACCGCCCAGCAGCTCACGCATGTTGGCGTTGCCTTCTGTAAACAGGTAGCAATACTTCTTTGCCATGTAGGTAATACCTCCATATTATAAAAAATTTTTTATTATCGTATTTTTGACCGCAAAAAACCGACACCGGAATCGGTGCTGACCCTTTTACGGCATTGTCCATTATATCATAATTCCCTTTTTCGGACAAGTTTTTTCAAACAATTATTCCTACCCCAATTGTAAACTTTCCGTGAACAGGTGCACAATGCACAAAAAACCTTTGACAGAGCGTTTTTTTTCGTTTATAATATATCCGAAATAGTGAATTTGATGGCGAGGGAGTTTTTCTCTCGCTTTATGGTCATTGCAAAAAAGAGGTATTTATGGGCAACATTTTTGACATTTTCAAGAAAATTGAGACGCAGCAGGCAAGCACCGGACCGATCGAATACATGATCGTAGGTCTTGGAAATCCCGGAAAGGACTATGAGCTGACGCGCCATAACGCGGGCTTTTTGTGCATGGATTACATTGCAGCCAAGTGCTCCGTGCAAATTAACCGTGCCAAGTTTTCGGCACTGGTGGGCGAGGCGACCATTGGCGGCAAGAGATGCCTTTTGGTCAAGCCGCAGACCTTTATGAACCATTCGGGCAGAGCGGTGCTGGAGGCTTCGGATTTTTATAAGATCCCGTACGAGAAAATCCTGGTTTTATCCGACGACGTCAATCTGGACGTAGGGCGCATGCGCCTGCGCGCCAAGGGCTCTGCGGGCGGACAGAAGGGACTGGAGAATATCATCCTGCGCCTTGGCAGCGAGGACTTCCCTCGCCTGCGCATGGGTGTGGGCAAAAAGCCGCATCCCGACTTTGACATGAAGGACTGGGTACTTTCCGAATTTAACAAGCAGGAGCAAAAGATGCTGTATTCCTGCTTTGAACCCGCATATGAAGGAATTGTCAAGCTGCTGAACGGCAAATTTGAGGACGCCCAGATGCAATGCAACTCGCACACTTACAAGGAGTAATCCCGAGGACGTAGCCGAATTTTTTATTTCACCGCAGACATAAGGATTTTTTATGAACTTACTTACCGATGCCATCCGCCAGGATGGCGAATACGAGCAGCTGCTCGCTGCCGTCAAACGAGGATTTCGCGATAAATCCCTCCCTTTACTCGCCAACGGGCTTTGCGAGGGCGCATCCGATGCCTTTGTCACCTCGCTCTTGCAGGACTCCGCCAGCCTCACCCCCTCCCCTGCCCTGATTGTGTGTGCAGAGGAAAAGGAGTGCGTGCGCGTGATGGATATGCTGGCGCTCTTTGGCATTACCGCAGCCTTTTATCCCGTTCGCGATCTCACCTTTTATAACATTTCCGCCTCGCATGAATACGAGCACGAGCGCATTCGCGTTCTGTCCGGCATTCTTTCGGGGGCTTTTGACGCGGTGATCACCACCCCCGATGCCATGCTTGGCTATACCATTCCCGCAAAGCGCCTGCAACAGGCAACCCTGACCCTTGATTTTGACACACGCATTGAGCCGGATGACCTCTGCCGCCGATTGGTGGACGCAGGGTACGCGCGCGTGGATATGGTGGACGGTGCAGGACAATTCGCGCGCCGCGGCGGCATTGTGGATATCTATCCGCCCATGGGCACCTTTGTGGACGAGGACGGCAAGGAGATCGGTGGCGCTCACCCCTTGCGAATCGAAATGTTCGACGATGAGATCGACCGCATGGTCTTTTTCGATATCGATACCCAACGCACCGTGACCTCGGTCAGTGCCGCGACCATTCCCCCCGCACGTGAGATTCTGTGCGATGCAAACGCGCGCGCTGCCATGACCAAAGCCATCAAGGATCGCCTGCGCACCTGCAAGGATGACGAGGCAAGACAGACGCTCTCATCCGAGCTTGCCGCACTCGGGTCGGGCACGGGCGACGGCTCGGCTGACCTGCATTTCATTGACAAATACGTCTCGCTCATCTATCCCGAGCGAGCATCCCTGACCGATTACTTTACCCGCAAGCCGCTGATCCTGATCCGCTCCACCTCGGCTGTGCACGATCGCCTCAAGGCATCGGCAAAGCAGATGGATCTGACTGTGACCGAGCTGATGGAATCCGGCACCATCTCTTCTACGTATGCCGAATACCAAAAGGCACCCGTGGAATTCGAGCGCTTTCTGGACGCGGGCGTGGCGGTGCACGTGGATTCGCTTTCCTACGGCATGTCGGGCAAGCGGCTGGGCGGCATTTTCGGATTCCGCTCGCGCCACATGGTTTCGTATGCCGAGAATTTCCAGCTGCTTTGCGAGGACCTGACCGGATACATGCGCGGCGGCTACCGCACGGCGGTGATGACCGAGAACGAGACCGCTGCCAAAAATCTTTCCGAAATGCTTTCGGAGCACGGCTTTGATACCGTGGTGGAATCCGCCAAGCACCCCTTGCGTGCCTCGGATCTGAAAAAGGACGAGATCACCATCGTCTGGCGCAGCTTTTTGTTTGGCTATGAGCTGATCACGCCCCGCATTGCGCTGCTCTCCACCAATCCGGACGGCAAGACCGCCACGCTTTCTGTGCAAAACAAGCCTGCGCGCAAGAAAAAGCAGCGCGAGGGCACGGCTGCCATCCTTTCCTATGCCGATCTGACCGAGGGCGATTACGTGGTGCACGAGACCTACGGTATCGGTATTTATACAGGCATTGAAACCTTGAGCACCTCGGGTGCCAAACGCGATTATATCGGCATTAAGTATGCAGGGGCTGACAAGCTCTACATTCCGGTTGAAAAGCTGGACATGGTATCCAAGTACATCGGTGCGCGTGCCGACGATGGCACGGTCAAGCTCTCCAAGTTCGGCACGGACGGCTGGCAAAAGGCAAAGACCCGCGCCAAAGCCGCTGTCAAGGACATGGCAAAGGAGCTGATCCAGCTTTACGCGCAGCGCATGCGCGTCAAGGGTCATGCCTTCCCGCCGGACGAGGATTTCCAGCGCGATTTTGAGGCAGCCTTTGCCTACAACGAAACCGATAGCCAGCTGGATGCTGCAGAGGACATCAAGCGCGACATGGAAAAGCCTGTTCCCATGGATCGCCTTTTGTGCGGTGACGTGGGCTACGGCAAAACCGAGGTGGCATTCCGTGCCGCCTACAAAGCCATTATGGGCGGTAAGCAGGTGGCACTTTTGGTGCCCACCACCATTCTCGCCCTGCAGCATTTTCAGACAGCCACCGCGCGTATGCGCGCCTTTGGCGTCAACATTGATATGGTTTCCCGTTTCCGCACCCCCAAGCAGCAGGAGCAGATTCTGCGCAGACTTGAGAGAGGCGATCTGGATATGATCATCGGCACACACCGCCTGCTCGGCAAGGACGTCAAATTCAAGGATCTGGGGCTTTTGATCGTGGATGAGGAGCAACGCTTTGGCGTGGCGCAAAAGGAAAAGCTCAAGCAGCTTTCGGGCAATATTGACGTGCTTTCCCTTTCCGCAACCCCCATCCCCCGCACGCTGAATATGGCAATGGGCGGCATTCGTGATATTTCGGTGCTGGACCAGGCTCCCGGTAACCGCTTGCCGGTACAGACCTACGTGCTGGAGCACGACCCTCTGATCGTGCTGGAGGCGATCCGCAAGGAGCTGCGACGCGGTGGTCAGGTCTTTTATCTGCATAACTTTGTGGAAAGCATTGACGGCATTGCCGCCGAGCTTGCAAAGCAGCTGCCCGAGGCGCGCATTACCGTAGCGCACGGCAAGATGGACAAGGATACCCTTGAGGACATCTGGGAAAAGATGATCCGGGGCGAGATCGACATCTTAGTCTGCACCACCATCATTGAGACCGGTGTGGACGTGCCCAACGCAAACACCCTGATCGTGGACAACGCGCACAGGCTGGGACTTTCTCAGCTACACCAGCTGCGCGGTCGAATCGGCAGAAGTGCGCGTCGCGCTTACGCATATTTCACCTACCCCGTCAACCGCGCGCTGCCCGAGATCGCACAAAAGCGACTGGAGGCGATCCGCGACTATGCCGAGTTTGGTGCAGGCTTCAAGATCGCGCTGCGCGATATGGAGATCCGCGGTGCGGGCAACCTTTTGGGTGCCGAGCAGCACGGACATCTGGACGCGGTGGGCTACGATATGTACATCAAGCTGCTCAAAAGCGCGGTGCTGGAGCAAAAGGGCGAGGTGCAGGAGCAAAAGCCGGAATGCACGGTTTCGCTGGATTACGACGCTTACCTGCCCGAATCCTACGTGCGCTACCCCGGTCAGCGCATGGCGCTTTATAAACGAATTGCGCTGATTGAAAACGAATACGACCGCGACGACATTGCCGACGAGCTGCTGGACCGCTACGGTGACCTGCCCGTGCAGGCGGAAAACCTGCTTTACGTGGCACTCATCCGCGCAGAGGGCGCAGAGTGTGATATCCGCCAGATCCGTCAGGACGGCAGCAGCATTGCCATTTATCCCAACCATTTCAAGTACGAAATATGGGCGGATCTTTCCCGCATGCTTGGCGGCAGACTCAAAATGGTGCTCTCGGGTGAGCCGCACCTGGTGCTGCGCCTGAAGGAAAAGGAAAACGCGCTGCGTCTTATTCATAAAATGTTCGTAAAATATACGGAACTTAGCAAACAATCCGATTCGTGAATGCGTTATAATGTAATTAATAAAAAATAAAGGAACGGTACTATGAAACAGTATACATTCAGAATGCTTGTGCTGATGCTGATCTGTGCGCTCTGCCTTCCCCTTCTGGCAGGCTGCTCGGGACAGCATGGCAAAACGCTTATGTCCTTGGAGAACACCACACTCTCGGTCAACACCTATCAGCTGCTGCTCTCCCGCATGAAGGGCACGCTTGCCAGATACCAATACGACGTGGACAGCGAATCCTTCTGGAACACGGTGGTGGACATGGAGCACTCCACTTACGATGAATATTTCCGCACCACCATTCTGGAAAACGCCAAGAACTACGTCATCGGCGCCTACCTGCACGATGAGGTGTACGGACTCAAGCTTTCCCAACAAGCCATTGATGCCATTGACGCAGAGCTGGCAGAATTTGTGGAATACGACGGTGACGGCTCCAAGGCGGCATTCAATCAGATCCTTGCGGAATACGGTGTTAACTACGATATCCTGCGTGACACCTACATCATGGAAGCAAAGATCGACGCACTCAAGCTGCACCTGTACGGACAGAACGCCTCCAAGATCGGTGAAAACGTCAAGGAGCAATACTATCAGGAAAACTTCGTGCGCTTCAAGCAGGTATTCCTCGCATCCTACTACTACATCTGCGAGAAGGACGAGAACGGTGACGATATTTACTACACCGAAAACTCTCTTGGCAATCAGGTTGTGTGCTACGACCGTGAAAACGGCAAGACCAAGACCGACGACAAGGGCAACGTGATCAAGGACAAGGACGGCTACGAGGTCTACTTTACCGAGGACGGCAAGATCGCCTATGACAAGAAAAACGGCACCACCGCTTACGTCATGAACAAGGATGGTCAGCCCGAGACCGGTGAATACACCAAGGAGCAGCTTGCCGAGATCAAAAAGGAAGCCAAGGACATTCTGGAACAAATTGGCAAGGGTGAATACGAGGCTTTTGAGGTCATGATGGAAAAGCGCGGTGAGGACAATGACGCGCAGAGCTATGAAAACGGCTATTTCTTATCCAACGACTCTGCCAATTACGCATCTTATCCCTATCTGGAAAGCATTGTCAAGGAGCTGAACAAGCTTGAGATCGGTCAGACTGCTTTGGTGGAATCCGATTACGGCTACCACGTCATCATGAAATATCCCTGCCCCGAGGGTGCATATGCAGACGAGCAAAACAAGGATTGGTTCGAGGGCTTTACCGAGGGCTTGATCGACGATATGTTCACCTCGCTGTGTGCTACCTATGCCGATCGCGTCCAAGTCGATCAGGCAGTGCTTGACACGGTTCCCTCCATGTACCACATCGGTAAAAACTACTACTATTGACAAACTCCCAAGAAAGGAATTTTGCCATGAAATACTTGAATCTGATTTTGCTGTTGTTGGTTTTGGTACTGACCCTTTCGCTGGCAGCTTGCCAAACTCCGGAAAATCAGCCGGAAGGAACAAGTGAGCAGCAGGAAGGCACCACGCAATCGGGCAGCCCGGAGACAGGAGCTCTTTCCGACAACCTCGCGGACTATACCGTTTACGTTGCCGAGCATGCAACCGTCTGGGAGCGCAAGTGCGCAGAGCAGCTGATCAAGGCACTTGGCGCGGATCTGACGCTCAACCGCGATGCATCCGCGCGCACCGAGTGCGAGATCATTGTGGGCGCCTCCTCCATGGACCAGGCGCAAAAGGCACTGTTTGATTTTGAAAAGATCGGCTACAACGGCTACGGTGTCAAGCGCGAAGGCAACAAGCTGCTGCTGGCTGCCAACATTGAAAACGGTATGCTGGAGGCTGTGGACTACGTTTGCACAACCGCCATCACAGATGGCAAGCTGGCGCAGAGCTGCGAGATGCTCAAGGAGCAGAATACCGAGCTGGTCACCCCCGACCCCGACAAGCACATCGACGTATCCATTGATGCCGATACCGGCTATGATATTTACAAACTCCCCTCAATTCTGAATTCCGGCTACCGCTACGGTGCTTCGATCATCGTCAACGGTGACGGCACCATGGACGCATGGTTTGCAACCACCGGCTGCGGTTCTACCCAGTGGGACTGGATCTCCTGGAAGCACTCCGAGGACAACGGCAAGACCTGGAGCGAGGAAAAGTGCGTGCTGCAGCCTACCCCCGGCAGCTATGACCACTATTCCTGCTGTGACCCCGGCGTGATTTATTTCAACGGCTACTACTACATCGGCTACACCTCCACGGTCAATGCCAACATGTGTGACAACTGCATTTACGTTGCACGCTCTGAAAACCCCGACGGTCCCTTTGAAAAGTGGAACGGCAGCGGCTGGGGCGGTAACGAGCCGCAGCCTATCGTGTTCTTCTCCGAGCCGCAGGAGATCTGGGGCTACGGTGAGATCAGCTTTGTAGAGCTCAACGGCACGCTTTACATGTACTACACCCTTTCGGGTGCGGGCGGTCACTTCACCATGGTTTCCACCGCAAACGCGCTGGATGAAAACTGGCCCGCTACCATGGAGCTGCGCGGCACTGCCGTGGGCAATGGCTCCAACGACTCGCTGGACGTCAAGTACGTGGAGGAATACGGCAAGTTCCTTGCCATCTGCACCGACCAGCGCCTCTCCCCCGAAAGCTACCTCTGCTTCTATGAGTCCGACGACGGCATCACCTTTGAGCTGGTAGACATCGTCAAGAAAAACGTATTCCACTACTGCCACAACTCCGGTATGGCAGGCAGCAAGAACGGTCACATCACGCCCGACATGCCCACCTTTGCAGCATACGCTTACGGCAAGGACTGGGGCGTTTGGAACACCCGTGTACAAGACTTCACGCTTTCCCTGACCGACACGATTGATCTGAGCGAGCGAAGCTCTCAGAACATCAAGGCGGAAAACGAGCGCGACACCCGCGACCCCGAAACGCTTGAGTTTGTTGCCATTACCGCACGAAACGAAGACGTTTTGTGCGTTTCCGACCGCGTCAATAAAGTGACTTTGAACCTGTTTGCATGCACCACCTTCCAGAACCAATGGTTCTCACTGCGCAAATATGCAAGCGAGTTGAAAATGAGCAGCGACAACGAGGACGTAGCGGTCGCCAAGGATGGATTTTTGTCGGTTGAGATCAAGAACCCCGGCAAGGCGGTCATTACCGCTGAGATGCGCGGCTTGATCACGCAAATCTGCATTCTGGTATACGAAGACGGTGCCGATACCGACGCTGTGGTCAAGTTTGAGCCCTTCTTTAAGAGCACCTTTACCATTGACCAGACCGCTGCCACAAGCTACAACCCCCAGATCAAGTCGATCATCACCTACGGTGATGGCTCCTGGATCGAGGCTTGGGGCGCCGAGCACGGCATTACCTACGAATATGACAAATCCAAGCTGCGTATCAACGAGGCAGGCGTGGTTTATCCCATTGCCGAGGGCACGCACGAGATCACGGTCAAGTGCGCGAGCTTCTCTTACGTAGCAAAGGTCACGGTCATTGCTCCCGAAAAGATTTTCATTTACGATAACGTAGACTTCTCCGACCCCGCAGCCTCCAGGCTGGTCAGCACGCTCAACGGTGCAACGTACGAGATCACCGAGGACGGCATGCTCTGCACCGCTACCGCAGGTGAGGACCCCCATATGATGCTCTCCTTTATCCCTGGCGGCTTGAACACCGAGGATTACAAGTCGATCACGCTGACCTACAAGCTGGACCCCGACACCTCCAAGACGGTAGGCCAGGTCTTCTTCCTGACCGGCGCCAACCCCAATCCCGCCGAGTCAGCCTCTCAAAAATATACCATGACGGCGGACGGCGAATGGCACACCGTAACAATTGACCTTGCCGGCAAGGCCTTCTGGAGCGGCTCGTTCAACCAGCTGCGCTACGACTTCTTTGATCATTGCGAGGCAGGCGACTCGGTGCTGCTTAAGTCCATCGTGCTCAACCCTGAGGACTAACGTCACGACAGCAACAAGTGAATAAAAACCCGCTGCTCTTTCTCTGTTGTTCTTAACGGAGAATTGGGTAGCACAAATCGGCAGAGAACTTGTTTTCTCTGCCGATTTGTGTTATAATGGGATGGGTGATGAAAATGGATGAACTGAAAAACCGCAAGACCACTCGTTTGAAGGGGGCGGACTATAATCGAAATCAAGCCGTGTTTTTAACGATATGCACGAAAGAGAGAAGGTGCATCCTTTCGCGCATTGTAGGGACCGGCGTCCCCGACGGTCCGCAAATCGAATTGACAAAATACGGCCAAATCGCGGATAAATACATCCGCCAATTGCATGACTTTTACGATGATCTATCTGTCGAGAGTTATGTGATTATGCCAAACCATATTCATATTATGCTGTGGGTAAAAGGCACGGAAAACGGACCGTCGAGGACGCCGGTCCCTACAGTGCAGAATTCCGTTCCGTCGCGGTTCGTGTCTACGTTCAAAAGGTTTTGCAATAAAGAATATGGAACAAATATATGGCAATATCGCTCCTATGATCATATCATCCGCAACCGTCAGGATTATGAAGAACATTTGCGGTATATTTATGAAAACCCTATGCGCTGGTATCATGATGAACTATACGCAGAAGAATAGGGGGATGGGCTTTGCCCGAGGTGTTTGTTAAACAAAGGCGAAACTTGCGATCAACCAAAACGATAAATAAGAATTTGACAAAGGAGTGTGGTTGTATGAAGAAACACAACTTTGGATACTATCAAGTAGAACTTGATACAGAAACTACTTCAAAGTGGTATGCTCAATCTGAAGGCTGGGGATGTGAATGTGGTCATTGCCGTAACTTCTTAAAATTGGCTAATAAGAGAGAACTTCCGAAACGAATTATGGAGATACTGGATGAACTCGGCATTTCACCGGAGAAAGCAACTTATGTATGTGAGTTGTTTACCGATGAAGCAGGCATACATTATCAGTTCAGCTATCGAATAGCGGGCACGATTATAGGTGCTCCCATTACTGATGGCGGCGAGAATGGGAACGAAGGACGCTGTTGTCACGAACCCTACCCATACGGAGCACCAGACTTTCCCAATCCTCACTTTGACTTGGAGTTCTATGCAACACTGCCGTGGGTTTTAGACGAAACACAAAACTGATAGTTACTCAGCCAATTCCAATTTATTGAACAGAATGAAACACGCCCAGACAGACTTTGAAAAATCTGTCTGGGCTACTTATTTGTTTATTGCAAAGCAAAATCCGTGCGCCATATATCCTTATGAGGTCGAGACTGTAATTTCTCCGATAAGGACTATACCCTTTGAGCAGCGGGTTTTTATTTTTTAGTCCTCCGCGTCACACTGGTGCAGGAACTTGATGCATCTGCCAACCTCTTCGATGCCGGTGGGGGTCAGCGTCTCGCTCTCAACCACCATGGGAATGCCCATTTCAATGGCTCTCTGTCTTACAGCCTTGACGGGAGCGTCGCCCTCTCCCAGCGCCTTGCCCTGACCGCCCATGTGACCATCCTTCAAGTGAATGACGCGCAGGCGATCTGCAAGTCTGTTCATGACCTGGATGGGGTCAAGACCTGCGTTGAATGCCCAGTAGGTATCAATTTCAAAGAACACGTTGCATCTCTTTTCCAGCTCGGAGTGAATGGTGGAGCCCCAGGGCATGACCACAAATTCGTGCGAGTGGTTGTGATATCCCACCTCAATGCCTGCCTCTGCCATCTTGGGAATCGCAGCATTGACAATAGATGCAAAGCGGTCGATCTTTTCCAGAGTGCTCAGATCCTCACCCGGAATGATAAACTTCTTGTTGCCGATGGTTTTGTGATACGCAATGGTGGCGTCGATGTTCTCGGGGAGCAGCTCAGCCGTGCCCGAGTGTGTGCCGGCACAGGTCAGACCGTACTTTTCCTGCCATGCGGCAACCTGCTCTGCACTGTGACCGAAAAAGCCCGCGTATTCTACCGAGGAATAGCCCAGCTCGGCAACTGCCTTGAGTGCGCCCTCCAGATCCGCGCCCGTGATATCGCGAACGCTGAATAATTGCAAACCGTATTCCATAATCATTCTCCTTTATTCTTTATGTGAATTTTTGATTATACCAAATCCTCAAAGGGCATCCTGATGCCCATTTGCTCAATTTTCGTGCAATAATCCTTGACTCGCTCGGGCAGATAATCGCACACGCGGTGCCCGTCAAAGCCCACGCTGACCTCCACGCCCGCGCGACGCACGATCTCCTGCTGCTCGGGGCTTTCAAAGAAATCCAGCATATATTGGTGCTGCCTGTAGTTGTGTGTGGGATCGTAGCTGACGTTCATTTCCCAGAAAATACCGCGCTCCGCCATTTTCTTGAAGAAATCGTAAGGGTCATATCCGATCTTTTTGGAAAAGGCAAACAGGTCGGTATGCGCCACGCCCGCGCGGCAGCCGCACCGCTCGGCATAGGCGAGCAAATCGCCCTTGGCAACCGATTGCTCGATGGCGTCAATATTCTCGATCAGGCAATAGTCGAAGAACGAAATATCGTCCTCGTCGTTGATATGGTAGCGGAATCTGTCCAAGGTGCAGATCTCAATGCCGCGCAGCACCGTGATCTTATCCTTGTACTTCTCGCGCAGCAGGTTGATATGATCATAGTAGCGCTTGAAGCAGCGGTAATGATCCTCACCAAGGTCCTGATTCTGATAGAAAAACACGTCCAGTCGCTGGCAGCAAACACCGTAATTGTGGTCGGTGATGCCGATCAGCTTAAGTCCGCCAGCAATCGCAGCCTCGACCACCTCTTCGGGCTGATCCGCACCACAGAACGAATAATAGGTATGCGAGTGAAGATCCTGTAGCATAGCTTTGCCTCCGCAATCCGTTTTCTTGGTTTTATTATAGCACATGCTGCCTGTACGCGTCAAGGAAATTCGCTCTCTTTTTCTGCATAGAATGTAATGATTGACGCAAATGGGAGGCATATATGAAACAAAACGAAAACCGCAAGGCTGACTATAACAAAACCGCATCCTGCATTCAGGCGCGGCTGTGGGAGATTGCTGCCAAGCACAAATATCTGGCACGCGTGCTGCGCACCGCTGCTCCCCGCCCCGCCTCGGTGTTTGCCGCGCTGGGAGAGAGCAACCTTGCCCACGCGGATCGGCTGGCACGGCTGATTTGGGAAAGGGGCGGGGACCCCGGGCTGCAGGTGCGCTTCAACACGCCAAGGATCTACCTTGGTGACGATGCGCCCTCGCGCGCTCCCGTGGTGGTGCGACGCGCCATCAATCAGAGCGTGAGTGAGCTTGGTGAGGTACTGCACATGTACCGTCGACTGCAAAAGGACGACGACACGGGCGAGGCGGACACTTTGATTGCCGAAACCGAGCGGCAGATCGCACAGTTATATGAATTGTTTGAATTGTACCGGAACGCATGACGCGGTGGGAGGCGAAACGCCTCCCATGCGCAAACGAAAAAGGGGCTTTCGCCCCTTTTTTCATTACAAAATAATGCAGATCAGACCGTTGCTGCCGTCGTTGATGATCTTTTCCAAGGTATCCCCGATCTTGGCGCGCGACGCCTCGGGCATATGCGCAAGCTTTGCGTGCAGCCCCTCGTTGACCAGCTCGTAAAGGCTCTTGCCAAACATATTGGACTCCCAGATCCGCTTGGGATCCTCCTCAAATTCGCGCAGCATGTACTTGACCAGATCCTCGCTCTGCTGCTCGCTGCCCACCATGGGACTGACCTCGGCAGAGATATTGGCGCGGATCATATGAATCGACTGTGCGCCCGCACGCAGCTTGACCCCGTAGCCACCCGCCTGCTTGACGATCTTGGGCTCCTCCAAGGTCATATCGTCAATGTCGGGCATGACAATGCCGTATCCCTTTTGCTCGGCATCATGTAAAGCCCCCTCGATCTTTTGGTATTCCTGTTGCATGACGGCAAGACGGCGCAAAAGCGATATCAGCTCCTGCTCACCCTCGATCTCAAAGCCGGTCAACTCGCTAATCACCTGATAATACAGCCCGTCAATCGGCTGCAGCGAGATGTGCACCTTGCCTGTGCCAAGATCAATGCTGTGGATCTCGGCAGCCTTGAGATATTCGTTTTCACCAAGGTCGGAGAATGCCTGCTTGACGTCTCCGATTTTGCTTACGCGATCGGCACACTTGCGGATGGAGGACAAAAGCGAGACGCGAATGGGATGCTCGGCATCCAAAGCGCGCGTCCATTCGGGCAGGTGCAGCGCGATCTCGGCAACCGGAAATTCGTGCAGCACAAGCTCCAAGATATGGCGAATATCCTCGGCATCCAGCTCAAGGCAGGACACAAGCGCCACCGGCACACCGTACTTTTCCTCCAGCTCGTAAGCCAGGCTCATGGCACTCTCGGAGGTGGGATTGACCGAATTGAGTATCATGGCAAACGGCTTGCCCAACGCTTTGAGCTCACCTACGATGCGCTCTTCTGCTTCGACGTAGCTCTGGCGCGAAATATCACCAATGCTGCCGTCGGTGGTGATCAGCATGCCGATGGTGGCATGCTCGGTGATAACCTTGTGCGTGCCCATCTCCGCAGCCTCAACAAAGGGCATGGGCTCTTCTTGCCACGGGGTGCGCACCATGCGCGGCTGACCGTTTTCAATGGTGCCCAGCGCCTCGGGCACGATATAGCCCACGCAGTCAATCATTTTGACACGCAGTGAGGCGCAATCGTCGATCTGAATGGGCACTGCCTCATCCGGAATGAATTTGGGCTCGGTGGTCATGACCGTTTTGCCCGCAGCCGATTGCGGCATTTCGTCTCTGGCGCGCTCGCGCGAGTACCCTTCCCCGATATTGGGCAACACAAGCGCTTCCATAAAGCGCTTGATAAAGGTGGATTTTCCGGTACGTACGGGGCCAACGACCCCGATATAGACATCGCCGCCCGTACGCTCGGCAATATCTTGATAGATGGAATGTTCAGGCATAATGCATCCTCCCCTGTTTTGTTCGCTATATGTTATGAGGGGAGCAAAAAAAATAGAACCGGGAAACGGGAATTGCTTGACTTTTGCTGTGTGGACGGGCAATCGCAAGTATTTGTGATTGGCGCAACATGACGGTAGAAGAATGCGGACAAAGGGGCTCGGTTAAGCGCTTGGGGCAATGCGCTCCGCCCTTGTTACTCCCGCAGGCTCCCCCCTTTAGCTGCACGCTCGCGTCGCATGCTCGTCATGCGTCGCTCGATACACTCGCTCCTTTGCCGCGCTGCTTTGGCTCGACCGTTCGTCACAAA
>SVQP01000050.1 GCA_015065285.1 Oscillospiraceae bacterium
ACGCGAAAAAAGCCTCCCCTTTAGGGGAGGGGGACCGCAGTGAAGCGGCGCAGCGTGCCGCTTCGCGATTGCGGTGGAGGGGTTGCCTCCCTTTAAAGGGAGGTGGCAAATGCTGTGGCATTTGCCGAAGGGTTCTATTTTCCAATCATATAGGATCGATAAATTGGTGAAAGAGCGTCCTTACGGTGACCCACTCCACCGCTGCTCGCTTTCGCTCACTGCGGTCCCCCTCTGCCCGGCGGGAGAGGCATTGGTTACTCCGGCTAAGCAGACGTCTTGCAAACCCATCGCAGATCCCGCTGCGGCTCGCATAAGCGAGCACGTGCGCTACTTTCTCCACGCCACCGGATGGGGCATGCTTCCCTGCGGTGGGATGCCGCCGATCAGGGCATCCCCCTCGAGCAACAATCCGCGGCGCACGGCACGTGCGCCGTACCTCTCGCGCAAGCCGTCCAATATGCCGCCCAAGGATTCCAGCGCGGCATGACGGCAGGTCTCCCCCTCCCCTTCAAACATGCAGAGCTGCTGCTCTTGGTTCGGGGTCAGGTTGCATGCAGACACACCGATGCTGCGCAAAGGTGAGCCGTCGTGGCAGGCGTCATAAAGCGCCATTGCCTCTTGCCACAAATCGTTCTCCAGGCAGGTGGCGCGCACACCCTTTTGCCGCTGCTTCCATGACAGCGTAGTCGAGCGCAGTGACAGCTTGACTGTGGTGCAGCGCACGTCCGCGCAGCGCAGCCTTGTTGCCACACTCTGGCAAAGCTGTGCCAGCACGATCTCGGCATCGCGTCTTGTCACCATATCCACGGGCGTGGTGGTGCTGTTGCCAATGCTTTTGATGGGATACTCCTGCCCGTCCAGCAGCACGGGCGAGCCGTCCATGCCGTTGGCAAAATTCCATGCCATCAGCCCGCATTTGCCAAGCGCTGCATCCAAACGCTCCGGCTCGGCACGCGCAAGGTCTCCCACCGTGCGGATCTGCATATACCAAAGCTTTTGCGCGGTGGAGCGCCCTATAAAAATCAGATCCCCCACGGGCAGCCCCCAGAGCAGCTCACGGAAATTCTCGCGCGTGATGACCGTGACCGCATCCGGCTTTTTATAGTCGCTGCCCATCTTGGCAAAGATCTTATTGAACGACACCCCCACCGACACGGTCACGCCAAGCTCTGCCTTGATGCGGCAGCGGATCTCGTGCGCGATCACCTCTCCGTAGTGCTCGCCCCAAAGCCTGCCATTTCCCGTCACGTCCAGCCAGCATTCGTCAATGCCAAAGCTTTCCACGCGATCGGTATACTGCGCGTAAATCGCCCGTGCCTTATCCGAAATTGCCTGATAGCGATCCATATGCGGTGGCAGCAGCACGATTTTGGGACACTTGCGTCGCGCCTCGGCAATGCTCTCTCCCGTTTGCACCCCGTATGCCTTTGCCACCTGATTTTTGGCAAGAATGATGCCGTGACGCGCCTGCACGTCTCCTGCCACCGCCACAGGCTGCGACCACAGCTCGGGGCGATCGGCACACTCCACCGAGGCAAAAAAATTATTCATATCCACGTGCAAAATCACACGGTCCATCTCCGGTTCCTCCTTTTATAGAACATTTGTTCTGTATTGGTATTATAACAGAACATTTGTTCTATGTCAAGAGGAAATGATACACAAAATAAATTGACAAGTGCGCGGGAATGCTTTATAATGAATAAAACGGAGGTGACGTTATGTGCGGCAGATATACGGTATTTGACGATTCCGACATTCCCGAATTGCAAATTCTTTTGAAGCATGCCCGTGCAACCGGGCTGCCCTTTGCCACGGGCGAGGTGTTCCCCTCCGATCCCGCTATGGTAGTGCTGGAGCAGGATCGCGCGCCCTTGGTCAGCGTGATGCGTTGGGGATATACGGGGAGCTCCTCCCGTCTTTTGATCAATGCCCGTGCCGAGACCGCTGCGCAAAAGCCCACCTTTTGTGCAGATCTGAGCATGCGGCGCTGCGTGATTCCCACCACGGGATTTTTCGAGTGGTCACACGATGCTGACAAGCAGAAATATCTGTTCACGCTTGACGCCTCTCCCCTGCTCTATCTGGGCGGCATCTGGCGTCCCAGCCCCGAGGGCGGGCAGTTTGCCATACTGACCACCGCGGCAAACGATTCCATGCGCCCTTATCACCATCGCATGCCCGTGCTGCTCTCACCATCGGACGTGCGCCCCTGGCTTGCAGACGCGCAATTTGCACAAAATTTGCTGCTGCGCACGCCCTGCGCGCTGCGCAGTCAAGCCGTGCTTTGAGTGCACCTTCCCCACTTTTCCCCCGTTTTCCGTCAAATACTGCATCTTGTATGGGATTTGGCTTTTCGGCACAGTATTTTGCGATTTTCGTCATATTTTATTTGAAAATTCTTGCTTAAAATGGTGTTTTTTTATTGACAAAGCCACCGTGCTGTGATATAATGTGACTATGAATGAAAATCGGGAAATATCCCAAGGCAAAAGAAACAAATGACGGAGGTAAAAAACTACGATGAAAAAGTTCCTTATCATCGCGCTCGCACTCATGCTTGCACTTGCACTGGTTGCATGCAACGACGAAAACACCGACACTCCCCCCAGTGACGGTACCATTAACCTGAACCCCGACGGCACCGTGGGCAACAACCCCGGTAACACCCCTGACGGCTCGGAAGAAAAGACTACCGAAGATATCAACGTTCCCAGCACTGAGGAATTTGTTGAATGCGATAAGACCGTATTCATTACCGCTGACGTTGCCAACCTGCGTAACGACACCTACGTAAGCGAATCCACCTTTGTAGCTCACGCTGTCAAGGATGCTGAGTTCAAGTGCATCGGCTACAACTCCACCTGGTACAAGGTTGAATACGTAACCGAGGTTGAGGGTGAATCCCAGACTCTGGTTTGCTACCTGCACAAGACAGTTGCTTTCACCAAGGACACCACCGAGGTTACTCTGGAAGAGCCCATTACCCTTTACATCATTGCATACGCGCTCAACGTCAGATCCTACTACGACTTTGAAGCTGAAGGCAATCTGATGTGCACACTCAAGCAGGGTGACGAAGTCACCGCTGTCGGCAAGGGCGACGGCTGGTACAAGATTCAGCTTTCCGACGATGCCGAGGGCAACCCCGTATTCGGTTATATTTCCGCAAACGAAACTTACGTTTCCACCACCAATCCCTCTGACACCACTGCAGAAGAAACCACCGCTGCTGACGAGGAGACCACCACTGAGGAAGCTACCACCGAGGCTGCTGCAGAATAATTGCAAAAACACAGAACGGACGCAAATGCGTCCGTTCTTTTTTATTCTTTTACTGTTCGCTCTCTACGGGCAGCTCAAACCAGAAGGTTGACCCCTCGCCTTCCTTACTTTCCACGCCATACAGCGCGCCATGCTTTTCCAGCACGGTTTTGACAATCGAAAGTCCCAGTCCCGTGCCAACCACGGCACGGCGATGCACGCGGTCGACCTTATAGTATCTATCCCAAATCAGCGGAATCTGATCGGGCGCGATACCCACACCGTGGTCAATGACCGAAATGCGCACGCATCCTTCGCGGCATTCCTGACGCACGATAACGGTTTTGTCCTCACCCGAGTAATTGATGCCATTATTGATCAGGTTATAAAGCACCTGCAGGATCATGGTCTTATCCGCATTGACTGTCACGCGCCGATCATATTCAAACTGTACGTTGTAATGGTCCGCAGCTCGCAGCTTATCATAGCGCTCAACCGTTCTCTGCACCTGCTCGGTCAGGTCAAACGGCTCCTTTTGCAGCGTTTCGGCATCCGCCTGCAGGCGTGAGATGTCCAGAAGCGCGTTGACAAGCTCGGAAAGTCGCTCGGTCTCATCAATGATGGTTTGCATATTCTCAGGTGTGTTTTCCCCGGGAATGTCACGCATGACCTCACCGTAGCCCTTGATCATGGTCAGCGGTGTGCGCAAATCATGCGAAATATTGGCAATCAGCTCTTTTTGCAGTCGGTCATTTTTGGAAAGCTCCTTGGAGGCATAGTTCAAGGTCTCGGCAAGCTCACGCGTCTCGCGATATCCCTCGCCCTCAAAGTGCACGTCATAATTGCCCTCTGCCAGCTTTTTGGCAGCCTGATTCATGCGTACGATGGGTGAAATGATGCTACGTGCAAACACCACAGCCATCAGAAGCGCCAGCAGCACAAACAGAATGGCGATCCACCAGAATTGCATTTCCAGTGTTGCCACCGTGGTGCTCAGCGGCGTCAGCTCCGAATTGAGCATGATCACGTACGGCACGGTACCGTCCTCTGAATAGCAGATATCCACGCGGATCATACTCAACCGATCGGTCAGCACGCGTCCGTCTTCCGTTGGCTCTTCGGGAACCCTGTCGTTGGTGATCTCATTTTCACCGCCCTTGAACGGGATCATGGTTTGATAATGACCGCCGTTCCCTACGGCTTTTTGATAAAGCTCGGTTAATACTCTGGGCGGAATGTGGTGCAAAAAGCAATTTTCGGAAGCATCCGCGTCCGCAATTTCTATGGCATGATTACTGGGATCTACCCGAAAAACACGAATGCAAACCAGATATTCCGCTGCATATTGGTAAATGTTTTCCTCCAGATCCCGATCGTCATAATACAGCTGCTGCTCAATGGTGGCAGCAATGCGCTCCATCTCGTTCATTTTGGTATTGCGGTAAAACAGATTGAGCAGCATGACCTGAAACACCCACAGCACCACCAGCATCAGCGCCATGAAGATCAAAAAATAGATCAGAAGCTTGGAGGTAACTCCCGTTCCCGGATATGAGCTTTGCGCTTTACGTTCCTTTTTCATTTGACTTCTTCAAAGCGATAGCCCATGCCGCGCAGCGTGACAATATACGAGCTGTATCTGCCAAGGCTCTTACGCAAAAGCTTGATGTGCGTATCCAGCGTTCTGGCATCGCCAAAGAAATCGTACCCCCACACCTCGCTGATCAGCTTTTCGCGGGAGAGCGCAATGTTGCGGTTCTCCAGCATATAGAAAAACAGATCGTACTCCTTGGGAGACATATCCACTCTTTGCCCGTCGATATACACGATACGGGCGGTCAGATCGGCACGTAAGCCACCGCCATCCAGCTCCACAATCTGGTTCTGAGGGCGATCCTTTTGCTCTGTGCTTCTGCCCACGCGCTTCATCACTGCCTCTACGCGCAGCATCAACTCCTTGGGTGAGAAGGGCTTGACCACGTAGTCGTCAATTCCCAGCTCAAAGCCGTTGATCTTGTCGTATTCCTCTCCTCTTGCAGAGAGCATGATGATGGGCGTTTGGGTGATCTTACGGATCTCACGGCATGCCGAAAAGCCATCCAGCTCGGGCATCATAATATCCATGATGATCATATCAAAGGTTTTTTCGCGGCACTGATACACCGCATCCATTCCGTCGGTCGCTTCACTGACCGTATGCCCCTCAAACTCGGCATACTTGCGGATAATTGCGCGGATTCTGGACTCATCGTCCACAACTAAAATGTGATACATACAATTGTCCTCCGTCCAAAGATTTATTCAAAAGTAACGTTGTTGCGATACTGCTCGGGTACGTATTCCTGCAACGTCAGCGAGACCTCAAGGTCTCTTCCGCCTCTGCGCAAGCTCAGCGTAATGGTATCCCCCACCTGCAGCTGTCCCAGCAATGCGGACACCTCTGCTGCTGTGCTGACCTCGATTCCGTTGATGGATACAATGCGGTCACCGTACATAATTTCCTCGGAATATGCCGATTCCAGCACGTAAACCCCCGTGCTTCTGGCATTGAAATAATAAAACGCTTCCTGAATGCTTGCCACGTCATAAAGCGAAAGCCCCGAATCCACAATGCCGCGTACGTAGCCGTACTCTCGCAAATCATCTACGTAAAGCGCGGTCAGATCGATCATTTCATACACAATTTCATATACGGTATCCACCGGAATGGCAAAGCCCAAGCCCTCCACGTCATCATCCGAGCACTTGGCATTGACCACACCGATCAGCTGTCCCGCCATGTTGAACAGTCCACCGCCGGAATTGCCGGGATTGACTGCCGCGTTGGTCTGCAGCAGCGTCATGGTATTGCCGTCGATGACCAGCGTACGCGCGGTGGCGCTGATAATGCCATTGGTCACGGTACCGCCCAGTGAGCCGAGCGGATTGCCGATGGCAAGCACATCCTCACCCACTACAAGATCTGCACTGCAACCCATCTGCGCAACCGTCAGCGCATGTTCGCCTGCGTTGATCCACAAAAGTGCCAGATCGTTGCTTTGATCGGATGCCAGCAGGTACGCGTCAAACTCGGTGCCGTCGGTCAACCTGACCTTGATCTGGTCAGCGCCGTCAACAACGTGGTAATTGGTAACGATATATCCATCCTCCGAAATGATCACGCCACTGCCCGCGCCCTCGGAAACGTAAGAGGAGACCCAGTTGCCGTTGATCATGGTTTCGGTGGTGATTTCAACCACGGATGCCGCCACCTTACCAACCACCTGCGGTGCACTCATAGCATGCTCTCCTGCAGAGGTGGTGCCGGATACGTGCTGCTCCTGTGCCTTATCCAGCTTGGAGGCTGCCACAGAATCCTGCCCTTCATTCTGATACTGCATCTGCCCGATTGCGGGTGAGCCGCTCAGATCCCCATCCATGACCACGCCCATATAATTGAGCCTGATGCCAAACAGCATACCGCCCATAAACATAGCGGTCATGACTGCTGCCAGGATCAGTATAAAGGATGTGATCAGCGTGATCAAAGCAAAACGGCGCTTGCGCACCGGCTTTGGCATGGGTGGCGTAAACGTATATCCTGCACCCCCGTTGGGGGTAACGTAGCCTGTATGCGTTTCATCGGTTGACATGACGTCATACCCGAAAAATCCCTGCTTTTGTTGGTCATGCTTCTCAAAGTCGATATCCTGTTTGTCCTGCATATTCCGATACCTCCCTTGGAATTTACTGTATCCATTATAAAAAACCTTTGTGACCGTTTCATGAAGATATCATAAAAAGTCATTGAATTCAGAAAAAATGTGCCGAAACTCGGGCGTTGCCCTTGTGTTTTGCATCGGTTTTTGATATAATGTAAGCAAAGATGTCAACAAAAGGAGGACGCCATGACGGATTTTTCAAAATATCTGCCCGAGGGGATTCTGGTAGCAGACCCGATCTCACTTGCAGACTGCTGCGTGCTGCGCCCTTATCTTTTGGAGCGTGCGGGCATTACGCAGGGTTCGGTGATCATGCTTGCCGTGCCTTATGCCCTGCCTTGCGAGAATCGTACGGTATCCATGTATGCCGTTGCCAAGGACTACCACGCTTATTTTGCTGCGCTGTTTGATGCGGTCCTGCCGCGTCTGCGTGCCGATTTTCCCGAGCACACCTTTGCAGGCTTTGCCGATCATTCCCCCATTGCCGAGGTGCAGGCGGCTTGCATGGCAGGGCTTGGCATGATGGGTGCGAACGGCTTGCTTTTGACGCGTGAGCACAGCTCTTACGTGTTTCTTGGTGAAATCATCACCACACTGCCCGAAAGTCGTCCTCCACTCCCCGTGCAGCACTGCCCCGATTGCGGTGCTTGCCGTCGTGCCTGCCCTGTGGAGCTTGACAAGCAATGCTGTCTTTCGGATCTGACGCAGAAAAAGGGCGCATTAAGCCCTGAACAGACCGAGCAGCTCTTGCAGCATCCTTACGTATGGGGCTGCGATATCTGTCAGGACGCCTGTCCCGTTACCATTGCCGCAAAGCGCGCAGGCACGCTGTATACCACCGTGCCGTATTTCAAAGAGGACCTGCTCCCCTGCCCCGATTCCCAAGCGCTTGCGGGTATGTCTGATCAGGAATTTGCGCGTCGTGCCTATGCCTGGCGCGGACGCGATACCATTTGCAGAAATATCAAGATCAAGGAGGAAGTGCCACTATGACCACCTTTGTATTCGGTCATTCGGGTTGCGGAAAGACCGCTTATATTGAGCAGTGCATCCGCGACGACGTGTGTGCGGGCAAGCACGCTTTGCTGATCGTGCCCGAGCAAGAGGTCTATGGGGCTGAACAGCGTTTGCTTTCCTCTCTGCCCGCAGGCGCCGGGCTGCAATTCGAAATTCTCAGCTTTACGCGCCTTGCGCAAAAGGTATTCGGCATTTACGGGGGCATTGCCGCAGAGTCGGTTTCCGCTTCTGCGCGCTCGCTTTACATGTGGAAAACGCTGCGCGAGCTTTCGGGCATGCTGGAGCAATACCGCAACACCTCCGATCCCGCGCTGCCTGCCTTAATGCTGAGCGCTGCCGAGGAGCTGCGCTGCGCAGGTCTTTCGCCTGCAGATGCAGAGCGCGCGTGTGACAAGCTGAATACGGATACGCCGCTTTACAAAAAGATGCGCGACCTTTCCTTGGTGTGGGCATGCTTTGAGCATATGCTGGACGAGGGCTTTGGCGGTGACCCCGCGGATCAGCTGACCCGTCTTGCCTCGCTGCTTGCCGAGCACCGCGCGTTTTTTGCCGACACCAACGTATATATCGATTCCTTTACCAGCTTTACCTATCCCGAATACCGCGTGTTGCACTGCATGCTGGCAGATGCGCAGAGCGTCACGATCTCGCTTTGCCTGCCAAACGGCAACGACCTGCCGCCGCACATGGAGGAGCAGGCTGCCACGCGCACACGCATTGAGCGCATGTGCCGTGAGCTTGGTCAGCAGCCCGAGAGCATCACGCTCTCCTGCAGCATTCGCACCACAGATGCACGCCTTGCTGCACTGGAGCAAAAGCTCTGGGATTTTTCTGCTTTGCCGGAGCCTGCCACCGGGCAGGAATCTCCTATTTCCCTTCACGTTTGCGCCACCCCTTATGCCGAAGCAGAGGCGACTGCCTTGCATATTGTACAGCTGATCTCCAAGGGCTATGCCCCCGGAGAGATTGCCGTTTACGTGCGCGACGTGGAATCCTGGCGCGGTATTCTGGACCGTGCCATGGAGCAATATCACGTGCCCTATTTCCTCTCACGCCGCAGTGACGTGTGCGCCTATCCCATTGCCAGATTGATTCAGAGCGCCTTGCGCTGTGTATGCACGGGCTACCGTCGCGCTGACGTAATGACGCTGCTGCACACGGGCCTTTGCGGTGTGGAGAGTGCTGATATGGATCGCTTTGAGGAATACTGTGAGACCTGGAATATTTCGGGCAACCGATTCTTCTCGGACGTGTGGACCATGAATCCCGACGGCTACAGCGAGGTCATGTCTCCCCGTGCCGCCGACATTCTGGCTGCCGCCAACCGCACAAGGGAGACTGTCATGCTGCCTCTGCAAACGCTGGATATGCGCTTGCGCGCTGCCACAGCCGTGCCCGATATGTGCGCAGCTGTCTGGGAATATTTGCAGGCGCTGCAGGTATCCGATCTGCTTTGTGATCTTGCCACCACGCAGATCTCGCTTGGCAAAATGCGAGAGGCAAGTGATACGGTGCGCCTTTACGATCAGGTTACCGGCGTGCTTGCAGAGCTGGCAACGCTGATGCCCGACGAGGTGCTGACGCCTGCGGAATTTTTACAAGCCGTGGCGGTCATGCTTTCCAAGAGCGATATGGGCTCTGTTCCCACTATGCAGGATTGCGTGATGATCGGCTCGGCTGCCACCATGCGTGTTGATCACGTCAAGGTTGCCTTTTTGCTTGGACTTAACGAGGGAGAATTCCCCGCATCGATCAGTGATTCCGGCTTGCTTTCCGAGCAGGATAAGCAGCTTTTGGGTGAGCTGGGGCTTGGCATGCACACCACCAAGGAGATCCGCTCCTCCGCAGAGCTGTTTTACGTATATCGCGCCATGACCAAGCCAAGCGAGCGCCTCTTTCTTTCGCGCTCCGAGAAAAACACGGGTGGCAAGGACATTACCCCTTGCGTGGCATGGCAGCGCGTGCTGCACCTTTTCCCCGATTGCAAGCAGCAATTTGTGCACCTGCCCACGGCAATCAAGGCACAAGCCGAGCAGAGTGCAATCTCTCTGCCCTGCATTTCCCCCGAGGCGGCAAGAGCGCTGCTTGGGGACAAGCTTTATCTGAGCAAATCCAAAATTCAGGTATTTGCCCTTTGCCCTTACAGATTCTTTTCCGAGAATATTCTCAGTCTGCGCCAGCGCGCTCCCGCCACGGTCAGCTATGCCGATGCGGGCTCGTTTATTCACTACGTGCTTGAGCATTTTATCAAGGCTTGCATGGGAGAGGACGGGCGCGTGCACGCCCCCGACGAGCAAGAAGCCGAAAGACTGGCAGACAGCATTATTTCGCTTTATATCAGCGCGGTTTGCCACAGCAAGCTTGACGCGATTCCTCCTTCGCTGATGCACCGCTTTTCCAAGCTGCGCGAACTGGCGCTCTCGCTTTTGCATACGCTGATGACCGAATTCTCACAAGGACTTTTTATCCCCGTGGCATTCGAGCAGCGCATCTCGGAGCATGATCCCTCGGCTCCCTCGCCTATGGTGCTGCCCGTGGGAGATTCCCCATTGCCCGTGGTTTGCATCGGTGGCACGGTGGACCGCGTGGACATGTGGCAAAACGAAGGAAAAACCTATTTGCGCATTGTGGACTATAAAACCGGCAGCAGCAAATTCAAGCTGGAGGATGCTTACAGCGGCAAGGATATTCAGCTGCCTCTCTACCTCTTTACCGTCTGCTCGCCACAAAATGCGGGACTTTACGGGCAGCCCGGAAGCGTGATCCCCTCTGCCGCACTTTATTTCTCGGCAGCCGAGGAAAATGGCATGCCCAAGCCCTTCTCCAGCGGTATCATCCTGGCAGAGGATGGGGTTCCCGCTGCCATTGACCCGTTGTCCGACCCTGAAAAGAAAAAAGCCGGCACGCTCTACTGCACAGCTGACGAGCTTGCCGAGATCAACCAGAATATTCAAAGCACAATCCGCGAGATTGCCGCTTCGATGTACGAGGGCATGATTGAAAAAAGGCCCTGTGACGATGCCTGCCGCTTCTGCCGCATCAAGGACAGCTGCGACAGAGCCGTGATCAACGATTTTTAAGAAAGGAGCTCTATATGGCACGCACCTGGACACCGGCGCAAAGCGCCGCTATGCAATACCAAAAGACCTCCCTTCTGGTTTCCGCTGCCGCAGGCTCGGGTAAAACCGCTACGCTGACGCAGCGCATTATCAATCAGATCACAAGCAACGAGGACTGCACGCTGGACCGCATGCTGATTGTGACCTTTACGCGTGCTGCGGCTGCCGAGCTGCGCGCACGCATTGCGGGGGCACTGACCGAGGCAATTGCCAAGGATCCTGCCAACCGCCACCTCAATCGCCAGCTCCTGCTTTTGCCCGGAGCGCACATTCACACCATAGACGCGTTTTTCGGTGAGCCGGTGCGCGCCAACTTTGAGCGCCTTGGGCTGCCCGCAGGCTTTCGCATGGCGGATGACGGTGAGGCGGACGGCATTGCCGCTGCTGTGATGGGCGAGGTCATCGAGGACTTTTACGAGAGCTGCCGTGACCAAAACGGTGTGCTCGGGCTCTCGGCTGACAGTGCGTTTTTGCAGTTTGTGGAAACGCTGATCTCCTCGCGCGACTTTTCCGCGCTTGTGCCCACGCTGACCGAGCTTTATCAAAAGCTTGTGACAAGCGAGCGAGGCGTTTTGCGCATCGCGGATTGCGCTGCACGCATTGATGCGGAATCGCACGGTGACTTTTTCGATTCGCTCTGGGGCGCACAGCTGCGCGATCATACGATCAATTCCCTTTTGGCAATGGAGCAGAAATTCCTGCGCGCAAAAGAGGAGATCAAAGACGATGCTTGCTGCGGCGCTGCCTTTGCGCAAATGTTTGATTCGGATGCCGCGCGCTGCTCTATGATCGCCGAGCGGTTGCGCAACGGTGGTTATTCGGGTGCGGCGGACGCGTTTGCCGCGCATCCCGCCACCAAAAAGCCAACCGTCAAAAAGGATCAGAAGACTCCGCTTTGCGAGGAATTTGAAGCGTTTCGCAAAAAGCAGAACGAGCAGATCAAAAAGCTTGCTGAGAATTTCACCGTATCTTTCGATGATATTCGCGCGCAATTTGTGGCAACGGCTGCCATTTGCCGCACGCTTTATAGCATTATGGCAGAATACGACAAGCGATACGGTGAGGAAAAGCTGCGGCTGGGCGTTTGCGAATTCTCGGATATGCCGCGCTTTATGCTGCGCCTTTTGCAGAATTCCGACGGCTCTTTGACCGACCTTGCACACGCTTATCAGGACAAATTCGACTGGGTTTATATTGACGAATATCAGGACGTCAACTCTCTGCAGGATAAGATCTTTGCCATCATTGGCGGTGACCACCGCTTTATGGTAGGCGATATCAAGCAGAGCATTTACGGCTTCCGCGAGGCAGATCCCTCGATCTTTGCGGGATACCGCCGCCGCTTTGCCACGCTGACGCCCGAAACACTGGAAAATCCGCCCGAGACAGACGAGGGGTGCGTGCTGTTCATGTCCGAAAATTTTCGATGCGACAAATCGGTCATTGACTTTACCAACCTTGTCTGCGCCTACATTTTTGGGGCATGCCCCGATACCATCGGCTACCGCCCCGATGACGACTTGATCAACAGAAAAGCGTCGCCCGAGGGCTATACCTCCCCCCTTGTGCAGCTGCAGATCACGCAGCCCGCAGAGGCGGATGAGCAGGACGAGGAAAGCGACGAGGAGACCGACGACGGCATGGACGCCGAGACCTTGGCTGCAGTGAACGAGATCGTGCGCCTGCTTGCAGAGGAGACCAAGGCGGACGGCACGCCCATTCTGCCCTCGGATATTGCCATTCTTTCACGTACCAAAGCACCGCTGGACGTCTTTGCGCGCGCGCTGGAGCAGGCGGGCATTCCCGTCTCGCAGCAAACGGGCGGTGAGCTTTATAAAAGCGAGCAATACCGTTTTTGGATCTCTCTTTTGGACGTCATTGATAACCCTTCGCAGGACATTCCCCTTGCCTTTGTGTTGACCGACGTGCAAGGCGCACCGCTCTTGCACGAGCAGCTTGCCATGATCCGCAAGCACGCACCGCACAACCTTTCGCTTTGTGATGCCATGGACTTATATGCGCAAGAGGGTGATGACCCGACACTGCGCGCCAAGTGCCAAGCCTTTGGAGAGTGGTTACAAAACACTCGCGCGCTTGCCGTGCAGCTTGGCGCGGATGCGCTGCTTTCTTGCCTTGCGCAGGACGAGCACTTGGCACACCTGGCACAAGAGGATGCATTTTTACAGCTTTACGAAAGCGCAAGACAGTTTACCAAAAAGCACTGGAACGGGCTTTACGGCTTTGTGCGCGCACAGCACCGCGCGGCTGCCTCCAAGGGCTCGGGCTCTGAGGCTTCAAGTGCGGGCGGCGGCGTTGCGCTGATGACCGTACACCACTCCAAGGGCTTGGAATTCCCCGTTTGCTTTTTGGTCAAGTGCGCCAAGCGCTTTAACCGCAGAGACAGCCAGCAGACGCTGATCTATGACAAGGATATGGGCATTGGCATCAAGCTCTCGGACGGCAAGGGCAAAAAGGACACGCTTTTGCGCCGCTCCATGACACTTGGTAAGATCCACCAGAGCACCGAGGAGGAAATGCGCACGCTTTACGTGGCGCTGACCCGTGCACGTGAGCGACTTTACCTGACCGCCACCATCAAAAAGTCCTTTGCAGCCCTGCAGCGCGAATGTGCCATGGGCGGCAGCGCGGATATTCTGCAAGCGCCCAATCACCTTTGCTGGGTGCTTAGCGCCATGTCTGCCGCACAGGAAAGAGCGCAGGAATGCTGCACCGTCACGATTTATGAGGATGGGCAGATCAAGCCCGTAACGTACAAAAAAGCCACACAGCAGGCGGCACTAAAGGGCAAGAATCAGCCCGGCACCGAACAATATGCCGCACTCAGGCTGCTGGCGCAGACAGAGAGCGCGCAGACCTCTCTGCTCTACAAGATTCCCTCCAAGGCTGCCGCCTCCAAGCTTTCCCCTACCATGCTGGATACCGATTTTTGCTTTACCGAGGGCGAGAATGCAAACGAGCTGCAAACCAAGGAGGCGCTGGAGCGCAGACTTGCACAGCTGCGCAGCGAAAAGCCCGATTTCTTTGCGCTGATGGCGGAAAACACCAAGCCAACAGCTGCCGAAAAAGGCACGGCAGCGCATCTGTTCTTGCAGTATTGTGATTTTGCACGCGTGGCAGAGCATGGCATTGCACGCGAGATGGAGCGCCTGGTGCGTGAGAAATTCATCACGCCTCGCGTAGCCAAAATCGTCAACGTCCGTGCGCTGCAAACCTTCTTTGACAGCGAATTCTTCTCGCTTGTCATGCAGGCAGACAAGATCATGCGTGAGGTGCATTTCAACAATTTCGTGCCCCTTGAGGACTTTACGAAAAATCCCGAGATCAAACAACTGGTTGTGGGCAAGACCTTGCACGTGCAGGGCTCGATCGACCTTTTGCTGATCGGCAAGGACGGCAGTATTACTCTGTGCGACTACAAAACCGACAGACCCACCCCCGAGGAGCGCAAGACCCCCGCGCTTTACCGCGAGCGTATGGTAGCAGCACACAAGGATCAGCTCTTCCATTATGCACGTGCGATTGAGCATTTGTTCGGTCGCAGACCCGACCGCGCATTCGTTTTCTCGCTGACGCTGGGCGAGGCGATCAGTATTATGTAAAAAAGCAGCCCGATCGGGCTGCTTTTTTTATTTTCATAGTGCCCGCGTCACAAGATGTGAAAGAGCGTCCGAGGGATGCATCTCACCCACCGCAACCGCGTCATTGAAACTCGTACTACTCGTTTCAATTTCCGCTGCGGTCCCCCCTCCCCAGCGGGGAGGGCTCTGTTACGCACATCCGCTTTGTTCGGTTATTCGTGAAAGGATACCACGATGAGCCCTCTCCGCGGGAGAGGGGGGACCGCAGCGGAGGGTATTCGAGGCGACTGAGCCGAGAATAAACGACGCGGTTGCGGTGGGTGAGATGCATCCCTCGGACGCTCCTTCACCACTTTATAC
>SVQP01000006.1:0-59613 GCA_015065285.1 Oscillospiraceae bacterium
CGATGCATTTTCGCATCTTCCGGCGCGCTTTTACTCGCAAGATTGGTATCTTGCTTCGCAAAATCACACCAAAATCTATCAAAAATGCATTCGCCGGCGGGTGCGAGCAGTTTTGACGCAGCAGATTTTTCTCAGCCCAATAGCTTTTCTTACAGGATATACAGGCGGTATTTCCAAGAGAAAAGATGCAGGGATGGGGAAAATCTGCACGTCAAAACCAACTTGGTTCGAATCCCGTTCGGCTATGAAAGGAGCTTTCATCATGAGCACAACAAATGATAAAAGCAAGGTTGTTGTCGGCATTGACGTAGGCGGCTCAACCACAAAAATCGTAGGCTTTCGCCGCGATGGGCAGAATGAGACGCTGATTGCGCCGCTTTTTGTGCAGGCAACCGACCCCATTACCTCAATTTACGGTGCTTTCGGGCGCTTTACCATGGAAAACGGACTTTCCCTTGATGATATTGACAAGGTGATGATGACGGGCGGCGGCTCTTCCTTCCGTTCTCAGCCCATTTATTCCCTGCCCTGCAACAACGTATCCGAATTTGAGTGCATCGGTCTTGGCGGTCTGTATTTGTCCGGTCTTGACGAGGCGATCGTGGTCAGCATGGGCACGGGTACGGCACTCATTCACTCCAAAAAGGTGGGCGGTGCGACCGAGATCAAATACTTGGGCGGCACGGGCGTTGGCGGCGGCACGCTGTTAGGTCTGACGCAAAAGCTGACAGGTGTGGGCACGGTGGAGCACATTGAGGCGCTGTGTGCCGAGGGTAACATTTCCAAAATCGATTTGCGCATCAGCGACATTTCCAAAAACCGCACGTACGAAAACATGAAGGATAACCTGACCGTATCCAACTTTGGCAAGGTCAGTGACATAGCGACACCCGAGGATCTTGCGTTGGGTGTTGCCAACATGGTAGCCGAGACCATTGCCATGGTAGCGGTATTTGCTGCACGTGGCTGTGGCGTCAAGGATGTGGTGCTGACAGGCAATCTTTCCACGATTGCGCCCATCAGACAGACCTTTGAGGGGCTTGACCAGTTTGGTGTGAATTTCATCATTCCCGAAAACGCGCAGTTTGGCACGGTCATCGGTGCCGCGCTGCACGACAGTCATAAGTGCATCTGAGCAATCACATATAGCAAAGCCGCGGCGCACGCCGCGGCTTTTTCACGTCTTAAAAGACCGTCACCATGCGGACGATCTCACCAATAAAAGTTTTTGCGTCGCTTTTTTCAAAAAGCGACCGCAGGTCGAGGGCGCGAAGCCCTCGTCGCTCGTCGCAACGAGCGAAACCAACTCAGCGTTTCTTCTTTGCCAAGCTTTCTTCTTTGCGCTTGAGATGTCAAAGAAGAAAGCGGGGAAAGGATTAGGACGTGTAACGATGAGAAAATCCTCTCCGTTCTTTTTTGTGCAAGTAGGCGCAAAAAAGAACCAAAAAACGCTGAATAGCGGGGCGTCGCCCCGAACCCCAGTCGCTTTTTGAAAAAAGCGACGCAAAAACTTTCAACAAGGTGGCTGTTGGGCGTTTGCAATGAAAAAATCCTCTCCGTTCTTTTTTGTGCAAGTAGGCGCAAAAAAGAACCAAAAAACGCCGAATAGCGGGGCGTCGCCCCGAACCCCAGTCGCTTTTTGAAAAAAGCGACGCAAAAACTTTCAACAAGGTGGCTGTTAGGCATTTGCAATGAAAAAATCCTCTCCGTTCTTTTTTGTGCAAGTAGGCGCAAAAAAGAACCAAAAAACGCCGAATAGCGGGGCGTCGCCCCGAACCCCGGTCGCTTTTTGAAAAAAGCGACGCAAAAACTTTCATCCTTGGGTCGTCATAAACTTGTGCGCACCCCTTGACATTTCTCTTCCACGCATGCTATAATAAATAGTTGATATGATGAACTTATCCCGAAAGGAATTTTAAAACTATGCAATGGACATCTCTTAACGATCTGAGAGAAAAGTATCTGGCTTTCTTTGAATCCAAGGGTCACCTGCGTCTTCCCTCTTATCCTCTCGTTCCTATTAACGACAAATCCCTGCTCCTGATCAACTCGGGCATGGCTCCTATGAAAAAATTCTTCACCGGTGAGGAACAGCCTCCCCGTAACCGCGTGACCACTTGTCAGAAGTGCATTCGTACCCCTGACCTTGAGCGCGTTGGTCACACCGCACGTCACGGCACCTTCTTTGAAATGCTGGGCAACTTCTCGTTTGGCGACTATTTCAAGAACGAGGCAATTCCGTGGGCTTGGGAGTTTTTGACCTCCCCCGAATGGCTGGGCATTCCCGAAGAAAAGCTCTGGCCCTCCGTTTACGAGCATGACGACGAGGCTTACGAGCTTTGGAACAAGGTGATTGGCGTTCCCGCTGAGCGCATTACTCGTCTGGGCAAGGCTGACAACTTCTGGGAGCACGGCTCCGGTCCTTGCGGCCCCTGCTCCGAGATCTATTTTGACCGCGGCATTGAGCATGGCTGTGGCGATCCCAATTGCCGTCCCGGCTGCGACTGCGACCGCTTCATGGAGATCTGGAACAACGTATTCTCCCAGTTTGACAACGACGGTCACGGCAACTACACCGAGCTCAAGTCCAAGAACATTGATACCGGTATGGGTCTGGAGCGTCTGGCTTGCGTTATGCAGGGCGCTGACAACATGTTCCTGGTTGATACCAACCGCAGAATTCTGGATACCGTTTGCTCCATCGCAGGCAAGACCTACGGTGCTGATGCCAACGACGATATTTCCATCCGCGTTTGCACCGACCACATCAAGAGCGCTATGTTTATGATCTGCGACGGTGTCATTCCCTCCAACGAGGGTCGCGGCTACGTGCTGCGCCGCATCATTCGTCGTGCATGCCGTCACGGCAAGCTTTTGGGCATCAATCACGCATTCCTCTCCGACCTTTGCATGGTTGCTATGGAGGAAAACTGCGGTGCATACCCCGAGCTGACCGCTAAGCACGACTACATCCTCAAGGTTCTCTCCCTGGAGGAAAAGCGCTTTGACGCCACCATCGATGCAGGTCTTTCCATCCTCTCTGACCTGTTGCACGGTGCAATTGCGCAGAACGCAGATACCATTTCGGGCGAAGAGGTATTCAAGCTTTACGATACCTTTGGCTTCCCCATTGACCTGACCCGTGAGATTGCGGCTGAATCCGGACTTGCAATCGACGAGGAGACCTTCAAGAAGCTGATGAACGATCAAAAGCAGCGCGCACGTGCGGCTCGCGGCAACATCAGTGGCTGGAGCGAGGCTTCCAAGTCCGCGCTTGGCAACGTTGCCAAGACCGAATTCACCGGCTATACCGAATACAGAACCCAGGCAAAGGTGATTGCAATTCTTGCCGAGGATTCCCCTGTTGACAGCATTTCCGAGGGCGACTGCACCGTCATTCTGGACAAGACCCCCTTCTACGGTGAGGGCGGCGGTCAGGTTGGCGACGTCGGTACCATCTACAAGGACGGTGTGCTGCTCAGCGTAACCGATACCAAGAAGACCGACGGCATTTACCTGCACCTTTGCACAGTCAGCGAGGGCGTGCTCTGTGTAGGTGACGTGGTCACCGCTGACATTGCAGATTTGCGCCGTGATGCCATCAAGCGCAACCACTCCGCATGTCACCTGCTTCAGGCAGCGCTGCGCTCCGTTCTGGGCACGCACGTTGAGCAGGCAGGCTCTTACGTGGACGAATCCCGTTGCCGCTTCGACTTCTCCCACTTCGCTGCTATGACTGAGGACGAAATTCGCAAGGTAGAAGCACTGGTCAACCTGCACGTTCTGGCTGCTAACCCCATTGAGAGCGTGGAGACCGACATCGAATCCGCACGCGCAGCAGGTGCTATGGCTCTGTTTGGCGAAAAGTACGGCAAGATTGTTCGTATGGTCAAGATGGGCGACTTTTCGACCGAGCTTTGCGGTGGTACGCACTGCGACAACACCGGCAAGATCGGTATGTTCAAGATCATTTCCGAATCCAGCGTTGCAGCAGGCGTGCGCAGAATCGAAGCAACCACCGGCTTTGGTGTGCTCGAGCTGCTCTCTTTGAAGGATGCGATGATCAATCAGGTAGCCAAGGAGCTCAAGGTTCAGAACCCTGCAGACAGCGCAAAGAGAGTTGCTCAGTTGCATGCTGAGCTGGCTGCTGCCAAGAAGGAGATCGAATCTCTGAATGCTAAGATCGCAGGCTCCAAGCTGGATAGCCTTCTGAGCACCGCTGTAACGGTTGGCTCCGTCAAGCTGATTGCAGCTCACATGAGCGGCATGCAGATGGATGCTGTTCGCGCACTGGCTGACCAGATCAAGGCAGACCACGCAGACACGGTTGCAGTACTTGCAGTCAATGCAGGCGGCAAGCTCAACTTTATTGCGGTTGCAGGCAAGGATGCCGTTGCAGCAGGCGCACACGCAGGCAAGCTGGTTGGCGCTGTTGCAGCAGTAACCGGCGGTAAGGGCGGCGGACGTCCTGACAACGCAATGGCAGGCGGCAATGATGCCGGCAAGATTGCTGACGCACTTGCAGCAGCGCAAGGCACACTCGCAAGCCAGCTGAAGTAAAAACGATAGCCCGCGGACAAAAGTCCGCGGGCTTTTTTGACGGTGCTGCCTCCCTTGTGAAAGTTTCGCCCGCCTTTTCAAAAGGCCGATCAAACACTTTCATCCTGTCTTAATTCTCTCTCAACAAAATAAGGGCTGTCGCTTTCGCGACAGCCCTATTTTTTGTTTTATCCGTATGATCACAGATTATTCTGCGGTCAGACCCGAACGCTCAATACCTTCAACAAGGTATCTCTGTCCGAACAGGTACAGAACGATCAGAGGAGCAATGATACACAAGCCCATTGTGTTGAAAATTGCTGCCTGAACCATGTTCCAACCTTCGAAGTTGGGATCCTTCAGGGACTTCGGAATCTCGGACACGCTGATCAGCTTGGGCATGGTCATGGACGTAGCCGTTGTGAAGAACATGTTCGTATAGAATTCATCGGTCCACTGCCAGCAGAACGAGAACAGGAATACCGTAATCAGCATAGGCACCGACATGGGCAGAACGATCTGAATGAAGGTTCTGAAGTTGCCTGCACCGTCGATATACGCCGATTCCTCCAAGGAGTCCGGAATACCGCGGAAGAACTGTCTGAGCATGAAGATGTACAGACCGTTCTTGAACGCCAAGCCCGTTGCCGAGAGTACCAGCAGCGGCACGTAGGTGTTACAAAGGTTCAAACCACCTGCGGTCCAGAACTTGCTCCATTTATCCGGAACAATGTCAATCACGCCCTTCAGGATGTTGATTTCGGTCAGGTAAGGTGTTACCGTACCGTCTGCAAGGGTGGTTACCGAGAACCAAGGCAGATCAATACCGCCACCCGCAAGGAGCTGGAAGATGCCGAAGAAATCGAAATAACGGAACTTCATGAACATCGAAAGCTCAATGGTCTGGTGAGGAATGATCATGGTCAGCATAACCAGCAAGAAGATAATGCCGTTACCCTTGAACTTGTACTTTGCAAAGCCGTAGCCGATGGTAGCACAAACAAAGGTCTGGATCAGTGCGCAGCTGGTAGAAAGCAGCAGCGTGTTACCAAATGCCTTCCAGTAGTTGGTCTCAGTCAAAATGCCCTTGTAAATATCAAGCGTCCAGTTCTTGGGGATCAGACGTACCGTTACGTCAACGAAATCCTCAGGGGACATGAAGGAGCTGGCGATCTTGGTAAAGAACGGGAACAGAACTACGTAGGAAATACCTACAAGCAGTACCAGTCTGAAGATAAACCAGACTACCTTAGTGAGGAAAAAGAAGCTGATGTACTTTTCCTTGAAACGAGTTTTTGCATCGGTTCTTTCGAAATCTACTTTAATCCTTCTCTTGCTCTCTTTGAGCACCTTGGGACTATTTGGTGTGTTTTGTGCGTTCATTCTTCCTCACCTCCTTAATCTCTTCTTTGATAGAATACGTAAGACGAGAAGATCAACGCAACAAGCGAGATAACTGCAATAACGATCAGGAAGTACATCCAGGACATTGCGGAGGAAATAACGTCACCGCCACCCGAGAATTCATTACCGTTACCGGAGTTCTTAACCTGCTTGATAAACATCATAACCGAGTTGGATTGCGTTGTAAATGCGTCTACAATGGTGTATACACCGTTTACAAGAATCATGGGGCTGATCATGGGGAATGTAATCTTCCAGAAGGTTTCCCATGCGGTTGCACCGTCGATCTTACATGCTTCGTAGATTGCAGGAGAAATGGACTGCAGTGCCGACAGGAAGATCAACATCTGTACACCGGAACGGTTTACGATATCGTAAATGTTGTTGATCCATGTCAGAGCTGTTTCCATAAGCTCCGTACCAACCTTCATGTTTGCAAATAGTCTTTCAATATCCACCGCCGAAACGATATCGTTTGCGGCGCTGGAGCCCGAGCCGTCGTCAATACCGTTTGCGCTATCCATGTAGGTGCCAAGAATGTTTTGACCCTCAACCGTTTCCATCAGACCGGTTGCCAGAATAACGGGGATAAAGAAGATTGCACGGAACACTGCTCTACCAACCATTTTCTGGTTAAGCAGCACAGCCATAAACAGCGAGAAAATGATGATTGCGGGGATGTCGAACGCTAACTCCTGCATACCCGTTACAAGGGTCTGCACGAAATCGGGGTCCTCCAGCAATGCATATAAATAGTTGTGGAATCCAACAGGTTCAAGGATAAATCCACCGCCCTGCTGAATTACGATCTTGAAAAAGCTGAACTTGATAGAGTCGAAGATGATCGGAAGGTAAATCAGTACGAAACCGATCAGGAAGGGCAAAACGAAGATCCAACCCACACGGGCTTTGCGCTTATCCAAGGAGGCAATCTTTCTCTTCTTGGGCGCGGACTTCTTTGCAACTGTGTTCTGAAGCTTTGCGTCATTCGTCATAAGTTTTTACCTCCTTTTCTTAGTTCATTACCACAACGTATCCATAAGCGGGCAGAGTGTAGATCTTGCCTTCATACTCAATGCTTACAGAGAAGTTGTTGTAGTTAAGGATAACGGACTTGTATGCATCGGTGTCAACACCGTTCTTGCCACCGTAAGTAACAATCACAATGGAGCCTTCCTCTACGGCATACTTGTCAAATTTCTCTTCTTCCTGCTCATCATCTGTAGTGCCGGAAGAGAAGTCACTGGGAAGACGGTTGGTGATATCAGTCTCGGTGATGTAGCCGGCAACTGCTGCCTTAACACCCTCGTATACTGCCCAAGCGTTTTCCTTGTGAGTGGTGAAGGAGCTCTGCGTGAAGTCAAGTGCTACCTCTGCTGCGGTGTTCTCTTCACCGTATGCAGCTTCGATCTTTTCACCGCGCAGATAGATGATGTAGTTGTTCAGCTCGGTGTTGTAAAGCTTAGAGTAATCATACTCAAAGTGGAACATCAGAGCGATTTCTGCCAGCTGAGTTTCGCTCAGAGTAGCCTTCTTCTTATCCTCGAAGGTGTTCTCCTGCAAGGTTGCACCAAGCTCAAGCTCAATTGCAGCATAGCAAGCGTCGATATGGTTGTTAATGTACTCAACCAGCTCGGGTGCTGCTTCAAGCACAGCTGCCCACTTTTCATCGTCCTTAGCGTTCTCATCGCCGGTAGCGGCATTGAGCTTTTCAGTAACCAGGTACTTGAACAGATCGTTTCTCTTAATGGTCAGATCCTTATTCGCTTCCTGTGCCTTATCGATCAGTGCATCAATCTCCGCGATTGCGGTCTCATCGGTCAGAGAAACGCGCTTGAGGATATACGCTGTTTCGATGTTAGCGAACTTTTCATCCAGTGCTGCATTGATATATGCAGTGACTGCAGCAATGTCTTCCTCAACGGTGTAAACTGCGGTATCCTTGAGGTATCTATCCTTCAGGACTGTGAACTCAGTGCCATTGAAATACATCTGGGTCTGATCTCTGTATTCCTGAGCTTCCTGGAGCAGCTGATCGAGTACGCCGGGATTACCTGCTTCCTGTGCAGCCTTCAGAGTCTCTTCCAGCTTCAGGCAAGCCTCGTTTGCAAGGTTCAGATGCTCTTCAACAGTTTTAAGAGCAGTCTCTGCCTTCTTGTAGTAGTTGTAAATGTTGACAATGTCGTTCAGACGTCTGTTTCTGTTGGTCGTATATCTGCTTCGTGCGGATCTGAATGCGAGGTACTCTTCGTACAGTGCGTACTCCTCGGTTCCCTCTTCAGCCTTTTCGTATGCAGCATAGGACTCATACTCTTCTGCAGACTTGATTGCAAGGATTGCATCGAATGCAGCCTTGTACTCGAAGAGCTGCTGGCAGTCATTCTTGAAAGGCTCGTACATGTCGTTTGCCTGCTTGAATGCAACTGCTGCATCATCCAGAGCAGCCTGTGCTGCCTGAATTGCTTCTCTTGCCTGCTTTCTTGCTACGCTGACTGCCTGCTTATCCTTGAGTGCAAGAACTTCGCCTGCATTTTCTTCAGCGTACAGATATTCATTCAGAACGTCCTGAATGTCGTTGAACAGCTCATCGCTGTCAGGTACACGGGTACCGGTCCAGAATTCGTGATCAATGATCAGCTTATCCTGAACGTCGTACAGAACGCCGTTCAGCTCGCTGTACAGCTCTACAACGTCATCCTTCCAGATATCGTAACGGACGGAGTAGTAGTGGCTGAGCAGCTCATATTCCTTCAGGTTCTGAGTGTTCTGGTAGGACAGGATGTAATAAGGAGCAGCGCCGTTCTCAATTGCCTTGAGCATTGCATACTGGATATTACCTTCCATGTTCAGAGGAGCACCTGCAAAGTTGATATAACCGTGCAGAACAACACCCACGAAAGGAACTGCATGTGCAGCGTCGTTGTTACGGCTGGAGTCCAGAGAAACGTCCAGCAGGTGATCAAGGAACTTCCATGTGAATGCGTTGCCGCCTTCGCTCATCAACTCAACCTCTTTGCCCTGATTGTTCTTAAGGCCGGAGAGATATTCAAGCGCGGTGGATACGAATTCCTTGGAGTCCTCGCGGTTGTAAGGATCATCCTCATCAAAGTCGGAGTTCAGCGTATTACCCATGGTGCTGACCGAAATACCGTTTACGTTATCGTACTTCAGATAGTTCTTTGCCAGCTTTTCATAGAAATTGCTGAAGCTTGCGGGAGAAATTGCCATCTGGTAGTGGCTGTTGTGCTTCTGCTGAGCCGCGGAGTATTCACGGTAGCTTGCATAACGGTCGTCGATGGTCTTGACTGCGTGCCAGTAAAGGGATACGCCGTCAAACATTTCTTCCTCATTGATATAAGCAAAGTCGAAGTCCGGGAAAATACCAAGGTTGCCCTTGCCGGATTCATTGACCTGTGCTGCGTAGTTCACCAGCTCCTGGAAGCCGTCCTTGCCGCCTACAGCTCTTTCCCACTTGAGCTTGGAGGGTACGATGGAGTACATACCGCCGTTTGCAAAGCCGGTCAGCTTGAAGTTGATGTTGGTAATGCCCTCTGCTGCCAGCTCGTCGTACATGGTCTGAATGTTCTCAAAGGTGGTCAGAGGAGTCATAACGTCCACGGGGATGGACATGATTCTCTCGGTGGTTTCAAGAGCACCGAAAGCTTCGATATACAGGGGGATATTCTCTTCAAGAGTTTCTGCGGTCAGTCTGGTCAGATAGCCGTTGCGATCCAGATAATCTCTGTATGCAAGAGCCATGCCCATCCAAGTAGTTTCGTAGTAAGAAGAAACGTTGTTGTCCTTTGCAGCCTTATCATCGGTCAGCATGACGTAACGGATCTTGTAGTTACCAACGTACTTTCTTTCACTGACAACCGTCCAGGTAGCGTCCGAACCTACGGAAATGGAATCCTGCAGGTTGTAGGAGTCACTGGGTCTGGGGTTGAAGATCATCTTGATGGTGTTGTAATCACTCAGCGAGCCTGCGTGATAGGTCATGATGTCGGTCAGTGCGTCGCCTTCTTCCATGATGGCAACGTAGCCGCGATCCTGCGTATACTCAATCACCTCGTGAGAGCTGTTGGTCAGCAGCGAGCCGTAGGTCTGTACCAGCGGAGGAATGACATCCTGAGGACCGGAAACAGAGCTGTTGAACTTGTTGATCTGATCAACAATAGAACCGGAAATCGTGGTGGTTTCGGGAATCAGCTCACCGGTTTCGGGATCTTCAACCTTCTTGATAACATCATAATATACAGAGCTTTCAACTACACCGAATACGGGGTATCTGATAGCCTGCTGATAAGTACCGGTAATGGTGTGGTACGCATAGTCGGTACCGTATACCTTACCTCTTACGGTTCTGGTCTTGGTATCCTCGATGTCGTCAAACTCAAACAGAGAGCCTGCGCCATCGGGATAGAAGGTGTAACCGTCGTAAGCGCTGTTGCCGGCGCCCATATAAGGCAGAATCTGCAGAGATTCCAGCTGATACAGCTGCTCGTTGAAGCGGATACCGTTTGCGGGAAGTCTGACGGTCATGCCGTTTTCATCCAGCGTGTACTCAAGTGCCAGCTTGAACAACGGAGGGTTCTTATCCTGGCTTTCATACTCGGTTTCTGCATGGTCCGCATCAAGCTCTTCGTAGGTGTACTCAGGACAGTAGGTCTTGATGTAACCCTCGATCTTGTTCTTCTCTGTTTCGGATGCGTTCTGGTCGAATACGTAAACGTCCATCTTATCTACGATGGGGAACGTTTCACGCAGCTCAGCAGCACCTCTATCGGACAAGCCTTCCAGAGAAAGCTTGAGGTAGTAAGCAGTCAGCTTCTTGTAGTCGAAATCGGAAATACCGTTTTCCAGAGCCTTAGCACAGATCACTTCCTCAAAACGGGGTACGCTGATCATACCGGGAACCAGCTTTCTTGCCTGTTCTCTACCCAGTGTATACTGAACGCGGATACCGTTCTTGATTCTCTTTACAGTGATCTGGTCCTTCAGAGCTGCCATTTCGTAGCTCACGAAGATGGGGGACGTATTGTTATCGGTATACTGAATGATCACCTGCGAGAGCAGTTCATTCTTGGTGTTGGTGGAACCCAAGGTGGAAGTACCGATATCATAGGGGTTTGTGAACAAAATTTCTTTTGTTGTGATATTGCGATATGCAACCTCACCGGAGAAGGTGTCAACGTAAAGCTCGTAGTTACCCTTGGTCAGGTAGAGCTCCATAGTAGCCAGCTTTTCCTGAGGATTTGCGTACACCTGAGTGGTGTAATCGATTGTCTCTTCTACTTCTTCCTCTTCCTTCTTGTCGGTGGTGTCGGTCTCCTTGTCTTCCTCAGCAGCAGACACGTTTACCACGGACAGTACCGTCAAAGAACCCAGCATCAACAGTACAGCTAAGAGTAAAGAGATAAATTTTGTTTGAATTTTCATATAAATTACCTTTCCCTCCTATCTGTAGCGTTACATGCGGTACTGCAGCTCGGTGACGATGTTGGTTCCCAGAGAAATCAGCTTGCCAACGAGCGTGGAGAACAGAATTGCAATGAACATGATAAATACCATGCCAAGCACTGTACCCAGAATTGTGACGAAATTCTTTACGATGGAGTAGTCATGAGTAACCTGCGTACCGAAGAAAATGAGCACGCCCATCCACAAGAATGCGATGGTGGTTACCAGGGTCAACAGCTCGATCTCAGTTGAGATCGCGAAGTTGGAGTAAATGGTTGCGGGAATAACCAGCAGCGGGATAGGCATCATACTGTAGGAGCATGCGATGTAGATATCCTTGAAGCTGCCTTCACCTTCAAACAAAGTGGTCAAGCACCAGTTTGCGGTAACGAACAGGAACAGAGGTACAAGCACCGAAATTGCCTGAGACCAGATGGTGGAATATTCGTTGTAGGGGTTGAGCAGGTAGCCCTGACCGATCGACTGATAGAAGAAGGTCAGGATAACGATTGCATTGATGACAATGGCACCGCGCAGCGAGCCGCGACGCTCGTGCTTGAGATCCCAGAAGCCATCAAAGGGATGCAGCATGACGTAGAACGCATACAACAGCTCTTCCCAGAAGGAACGTCTCTGATCAGCTTTCTTGATTCTCTTGTTGACTTTGCCAATGTACTTGGCGATCAGCAGCAGGATTACGATCAGTGCAACAATGCCCAGCACCAGGAACAGGAAGTAATCTGCCATGAACGCTTTTCTGATGTCCTTATAAGAGGTAGACCAGTTCAGAGTATCGTATGCAGCCTCGAAATACTCGAGCGATTCCTCGTATTTACCGTTACGGTACATTGCCTGACCGATACCGATGTAAGCTGCGTCAAAGTTGGAGTTTCTCTTGAGCACGTCAGTCCACAGATTGATTGCCGTGGTATAATCCTGACGGTTCTCTGCTGCAATTGCGTCCAGCAGCACGTCGCCGTACTCAGTACGCTCGAAAACTGTGATGGTGTCCTTATCCTTATCCAGGACCAGCATGGTATCATCCTGATAGCAAATTGCTTCGATACTGGAAATGTTACCAAGCATGTTACCTTCCTTATCGCCAAATGCGAACAGAAGGTTACCGTCATAGTCGTAGGTGTAGATCTTACTACGCTTTTCGTCGATGATGGACCAGGTTTGTTCGGGGCCGCTTGCAACGTCGATCAGCGTGGAAACGCCGGTGGGAATACCCTTGCTGGCGTCAGTGCTTCTTGCGCCGAAGATATCAATTTCACCGGAAGGCGGATAGAAGCCGTTACGACGCATGATCTCGTCACCTGCCTGGTTGAGCAGCTTAACGGGAGCGTACTTACCGGTCTTATCCTTTGCGGTGATGGTACCCATAACCGAGCCTTCATCAATGGTGGAGGTGGTTACGTAGATAAAGTCGCCGCACAGAGCGATGTTGTTGTACTCGGTTGCTACGTAGGTTTCAGAGTTTTCTCTCTGCGCATCGGTCTGGAAACGTCTCCAGATGATATCCCATGCGGAAATGGTAACAGCCTGTGCACCGATAAAGCCGGTGAACTCACCGCTGCTGGTCATTACGATGATACCCTGATAGGTGGTAGCAGATACCACGTACAGCTTTTCATACTTGTCTACTGCGATTGCAACCGGCTTATAAACCGAGTTGTCATCAAACAGCGGGCTTTCGGGCTCTTCGATTACGCGGTCAAAGGAGCCGTCTCTGTTGAATACGACGATACGGTTTGCACCGGTATCGCATACCCAGATGTATCTGTCGGATACGAACACACCCTGAGGAGCGGAAAGGCTATCCATGACGCCCTGTCCGTTACGGAAGGTGGAAATGGTGAACTTGAGCTTGTAGTAACGGTCAAGCACAACGATACGGTTGTTTGCGGTGTCCGCAATGTAAACGTTCTGCTGATCGTCGCAGATCAGGTCACCGGGGTTGTCGATCGGAACGTCCAGACCCATGTAGGTGGAGTCAACGACCTTTTCAGCGGTGTAGGCATCAGGCGAATACAGTGCGTATCCGTCGATGGAGTAGGTGTAGGTCTGGTATGCCGAGCTTGCCGCAGTGGGCACGATCAGGCAGGAAGCAATCATCATAACCGAGAATACTACACATATAATAGTTGTAATCTTTTTCACGATTTTTACCTCCTGTCTTAGTCTTTCATACCGGACGAGCCCATGGTTTCAATGATGTTGGACTGGGATACGACGAATACCGTGATCGGAACCATCATCATAATAACCGTGGATGCTGCAGATGCACCTGCACGGGCGATACCGCCTGCGGTGATCTGACCGATTGCGTAGTTAAAGGATTTGAGCTGCTCGGAGTGGATGTACATCGAAGCACCTGCGTTCCAAAGACCCTGGAACGAATAGATGATCAGCGTCAGCCACGCGGGCTTAACCATGGGCATTGCGATGACCCAGTAGGTCTTCAGCTCGCTTGCACCGTCAAGTCTTGCAGATTCAAGTACCGAGTCGTTGACGTTGGTATCCATGAACTGCTTCATCAGGTACAGACCCAGCGAAGAGCACCATGCGGGAACGATGATTGCCCAATAAGTATCCAAAAAGCCCAGAGCGGACATCAGGATAAACGAAGCGGTTGCGGTAACCGTTGCGTTGAACATCAGCGACAGCTGTACAGCCTGGAACATCCAGCCTCTGCCCGGGAACTTGATCTTTGCAAGCGCATATGCTGCAAGAGAAGCCAGGAACAGGTGTCCGAAGGTGCCCGCTACGGAAGTAAACACGGTGTTGAAAATGTAACGGGAGAACGGAACCCAGGAGGTGTTCATCAGGTTGAACAGGTCAACGAAGTTATCAAGTGTGGGGGACATTACGTAGAATCTGGGGGGATACATCCAAAGTTCGTCCAGAGGCTTTACGGACTGCATCAACACGTAAAGCATCGGAAGGAACATGAACGCACCGAGGATTACGAGTACAAACGTAATACCTGCGTCGCCTCCCGCAGAACGGGCAAGTACGACTTTATGTTTTCTTGTTCTAAGCTTTGCCATATTACGTACCTACCTTCGAAAGCATTCTCTTTACGAGCGAGTTTGCGCCTACCATGATAACGAACAGGATTACGGCGATTGCCGAGGAGTAACCCATCTCAAATCGCATGCCGCCGTAGTCGTTCAGGTGATGCATGATGGTGTGCGCTGCATAGTTTACTGAGGGGAATCCGCAAAGTGCGTCAACGACGCCACCGAAGCCGAACGCACCGGTGATTGCCATGACTGCACCGAACATCAGCTGCGGCTTCATGTTAGGCAGCGTGATGTAGTAAAGCTCCTGCCAACGGTTACGAATACCGTCAACCGCGCCTGCTTCAAACTGAGCTCTGTCGATACCCTGAAGACCTGCGATGAACGCAAGGAACGAGGTACCAAGCGAGATCCAGAGTGCTACGATAATACACAGAGGCATTACCCAGTCCTCATTCTGGAAGAACGCGATTTCCTTGGTGATAATACCGAGTTTTTTCAGGGTTGCGTTTGCCCAGCCGTAGGAGTCAGCCGAGAAAAGTGTACCCCAAATCAGGTAAACGTTACCACCGATGGAGGGTGCATAGAAGATCAGAGTAACAACCGCTCTGATTCTGGGGGGCAGCTCGTTGATGAACCACGCCACCAGGAAGGACATCAGGTAGGAAACAGGTCCTACGATGATTGCGAAGATCAATGTGTTCTTGCAGGCAATGAGGAAGATATCGTCATCGAAGAACAACGAAATGTAGTTGTCCAGGAATACGAAATTCGGCCATTCCAGCAAGTTAAAGTCCGTAAAGCTTACCACGATGGACAGTACCACGGGCATAACAGTGAACATTGCGAAGAGGATCATGTAAGGTGCTACCATAAAGTATGCAACCTTATTACGCCACATCTCCTTCAAGATCCACTGACCCTTGGTGAGGTCTTTTCGAGCAGAAGCTTTTTTAGTTGCTGTTTTCTTAGACATTTGCTCTTTTCTCCTTTTTGATCTTGATTTGATGTGCGATTATTGATAAGATTCCATTGCAACGGATGCATCACCCAGGAAATCAGCCAGGCAGTACGCGATCAGCTCGGGAGTTTCTGCCTTGAGATATACCTGATAAGAGTAGCAAGGATCCTGCGGATCATTCTTGATTGCGTTGAACTGCTTCATGATCGCATCCTCGGTGCTGATCTCATAAGCCACCTTCAAAAAAGCTGCGGAAGCATTTGCGATATCCGCGATATTCTCACGCTTGATCGCATCCTTTGCCAGTGCGATCTCTTCTGCATATTCGCCTGCGGCATCCAGTTCCTCAAACTGAGCCAGCAGCTGCTCGCTCTGTGCCAGGCGCTTGGTTGCCAGGGTTTCGTCTACCTCGAGAGTTTCCAGACCGAATTCCTTACGCTTTCTGGTGATCTCTTTATTAATGGTAGTAATGTAGCTCATCAGAGCCTCGGAGGGGTTCGCATTGTCGTTGTATGCAGCCAGGAATGCGAACTGGGTGTAACGGCCCAGAATGTAAGAGCCGGGGTAGTTGGGAACGGATGCCAGATCCTCGAACTGTGCCTGAATCTGTTCAAGCTCAGCAGTGGTCCAGGGCAGCTCCTCAAGTGCTTTTCTGTTTGCGGTGTTGTACTTAGCCGCGGGACCGATGATAGCAACCATTTCGTTGGAGTATTCCTGCTGGCAATCAGCACCGGTGAACCATCTGATAAAGTTCCAGGAGCCTTCCTCATCGCTGCAGCCCTTTACGATAACGCTGGCTGCGACAGAAGATACGGTCTGTCTGTTGATGTAGGTTTCGCCATCTTCATTGGTACAAATGGTACCGGGCATCGGATAGAACTTCCACAAGCCCTCGATTTCGGTTGCGAATACCTTGAGCTGGTTGTACATGCCGGTGTAGTCAGAAATCAGAATAGGCATTTCACCGGTTCTGAAACGGTTTGCTGCATCGTACGTGTAGGGGAAGTTATACTGTGTAAACATGTTACACATCTTTTCGAATGCGGTCAGGCCCTTCTTGGAGTCCAGGTTGATTCTCATACCGTTATCGGCATACAAGTCACCGTTTGCCTGGTAGAGATATACGCTGTAGTCGGTAGAAAGACCGATCATCATGTTGTTTGCCTGCAGATCGGGGATCGCAGCCATGATATCATCCCAGGTTTCGGGAACGGGGATATCCAGCTCAGCCAGAATGTCCTCACGAACGAACATCATGGTAAAGCCCTGTGCCTCGGGCAGACCGTAGTAGTGCATATCACCGTCGGGGTTCTCCACGCCAAGCACCAGCATTGCTGCATCGTTGAAATTGGAGATTGCATCATCCCATTCGGTGTTGGATGTGAGGTATCCGTTCTTTACCTTCTGCTCGCCAACGGTATTTGCGATCTCGTCGACAGGAAGCAGCGCGGAACGAATTGCGTAGTTGATAACGTCTGCCTGACCAAGGCCAAGGTAAACGTCAGGCCCCTGATCCGCAAGGATCGAAGGAAGCAGCGTGCCGGCTGCGACCAGTTTCAGGTCAACCGCGGTACCGCCGATGTATTCGCCCTCGGAGTTGACGGTCTCGTTAGGGCTGAAGTCGTTGTTGACCAGGTTTCTGATAACCTGAGACTGGTCACGACCGGTTGCCAGCCAAACCTCAACAGCACCCTCTTCGGCTACTACAGACATGGAGCCCATGCTGTTATAGTCACGGAAGAAGGACATAACAAAGCTCTTGATCTCGTGCCATGCAGCCTGGAAAATGTTCGCGTTGGCTTTTACATCATATTTATAATTGGAAGAATCTGCACCGTACTTCTCGCTGCCGCGGATGACGAGATAGTCAACTTCCAGCGGCTGGGTCTTGGCACTGGACAGGAAGGTACCCAGCGTACCGATATAACCCTTAAGCGTTTCCAGGTTCTTTGCAATTTCATCCTCGTCGGTACCCATATCGTGCAACAGGTCAGCAACCTTCTGCAGCGTACCTACGTTGGAGGACTTCTGTCCTGCCATGTTGGTCAGCTTTTCAGCAATCGACATGCCGTACTTTTCGGGGTTATCGTTGTCAAGTCTACGGGACTGAACAACCATCTTAACCAGAACGTCGGGCATAACGCGGGAGAAGCTGTAGTCGGTATACTCGTCGGGAGTGGTACCGGTCAGCTTGATGATCTCCAGGTAGCAGTCGTTGACGATGTTCAGAATCTCTTCAACGTCACGAACGATATCGCCCATGGTACCGAGAGTAACCTCAAGCTTGAGGGTGTAGGTGGTGTTTGCTGCAAGATATACAGCGTATTCCTTGGTCTTGCCGTCTGCATCCAGCTCATCGGATGCCAGGCCGGTGGTCTGCCAGTTGGAATCGTAATTATACTGCAGTCTCTGTGCCTCTGCAAAGGGAGCACCGTTGTAGTAGCCGGCATCGCCCTCGGAAAGGCCTTCGCTGTACAGCTGCAAGGAACGGCAGACAAACATACCGTCCAGCACGCTCTGTCTGAAACGGGTAACGATATCGTACATACCCGCACCGTCCTCGCCGGTGGTGAAGGTGAAGCTGATCCACTGACCTGCAGTCTGCCACTTAGCACCGCCAACGGTGTTGAGCATGACGCGGGTAGTATCTGCGGGAGAGGTCACTGCACTGGTTCTGTCCTCAATCGCATAAATGGTCTTGGAGGAGGTGTTGTGCATGTGCTCTGCTTCCAGCTTGATCTCGTCCTTACCCGCACTCAGAGAGCCGAGTTTTTCGGTCAGCTCTGCGATGTAGTCCTCATAGGAGAGGATCTCCTCTGCGGGACACAGAGTAATGGAAGAGATGATTGCAGGCTCATTCTGACCCTGCAGCGTCAGCTTGTTCTCGCCTGCTTCCAGGTAGAACTCATATTCGCCGGTATAGTAACCGGAAGAATCGCGCAGGCTGTACTCGATCCACTCAGGGGTCTGAACAGCATTGGGGCGCAGCTCGTTGTTCTCAATGTCGTTCTTGAAGAAACGAATCTGCTTGGAATCAACGAACTCCGTGTTAGCAACGGTCCAGATCTCGGGGAACTTGACGGTTGCATAAACGTTGTATTCGGTTTTGTTCTTGCCGAAGATGTTCTGGGTGATCTCTTCCTTGAGTACCCAACCGATATCATCCTCCGCAGTGAAGCCTGCCTGTGCAGCCTGTGCTTCAAACTCTGCAAGAGCCGCCTGAATGTCAGAGGGCAGCTGATCCTTGGTCACAGCGCCAACCTCCCCGGCAGGGGCATCCTTCAGAGCGCCCATGAATACAAGACCCAGCTCATATTCGCTTGCCCAGGTCTTGGAGAGCGTCAGATAACGTGCCTCACCGAAGGGCACCTTGTCGTTGATCTTGAATACACGCTCGATCGGCGCTGCTTTGCCGACTACGGGGTAGTATCTGATCTTGATCGCATACTTCGCGCTTTCGGGCACGTTGACAATCCAGGACACCTCGCCCTCAGAAGAGGTATACAAACCCTTTTCCTCTCCATCAGCCGTGGTAACAGTCTGAATTTCAACGTCAGGCGCAGTTGTGATATAGCCTTCAGTTGCATTGATCTCGATGGTTTGCGTAGCCTTTTTGTACGCAGAATACTTTTGACTGTATTCACCATACGAAATCGCATTCAGAAGCTCTTTGATTTCGGCCAAGGCATCTTTCGTTTCCTCTTGCTGACTCTCACTCTGGTTGCTATCCGCAGCAGAAACTGCCACGGTTCCGCCACCAACCAGGAAGGTCAAAGCCAAAAGCAAAGCCATAAGCTTAATAAATTTCGCTTTTCCCATAAAATTTCCTCCTACTAAGATTTTCTGTGAGTTGCCGATATGAGAATTCGGCTCACATTAGGGGTACGGTGCTCGTCAATAATACCATGCTGCGGGCAGAATCCGCACTCGCGGGACTCCGCTTGCGCGGAAATTGCCTTGCTGCTCCTTGCTGCACGTGATGTGGCGGCTCACGCGCGCGCATGGGAACTGACCAAGCATCCGTTTCGGAGTGCCTAAGTTACACTCCCGACTTATCCGCAGGGAGCGATACGCGCAGCTGCGTACCGGTGGCCCTTGCAAACAGCCCGTGGCATCAGCATTATTGCTATGCAATTGTCTTCGACGGTCAGAGACCGCCGTTTTAGATTTTCACGCCGACCATTTCTATCATCAAATATATCGGCGGTCAAAAATAAGGCCATTGCAAGCAACCCGGAACGGTCCGCAAAATGCCCTAATATTGATGCGCTTATTATATAACAAACCCCGCCTTCTGTCAAGCGAGATTCACCGCCCGAACACGCTCCGAACACATAATTATTATATAAAATCGTCGTTCACGGTTTGTTCAAACATTCATATTTTTGGTTTTTTCAAACATTCCATTTCTGCTGCATAACCTTTCATTTCTCCATTTGTAATTTTTATTTACTCAATTTTTACTAATTCCGCCCCCGTTCTCGCTCATTGTCGCTTATTTTTGTGCAATTTTGCACCGATAACTTGTCGCACGGTACCCGATTGTAATTTTTATTTACCCTTCAAAAAATCATGGTTATTCATTTTTTATGCATTTTTTAATTTTTTTATTTGTGACTGTTGCACAATTTCCGGGGTCTATTTTTTACGTCTTGACATTTTGCACAAATTTATCTTTTGTTTGCCATCTCGAGCGCCCCATCGTCCGTTTTTTGTCGCAATTTCTCCTTATTTCTATCAGTAATCCCTTTTATTTCCATTTATTTTATTTCCGTATTTTTGCGCCGATTCAGCGCTTTATTCTCTCTTTTTCAGCTTTTGGGGGCTAACCTCTTGCACTTTTTATCGCAATGTGTTATACTGTTCGATAATAAATCACAGGAGGTCTGTATGCTTTCTGAGCTCTCTCGAATCACGATCACCGAAAAAGGCGAAAAAATGTTGCGCGGTGGGCACGTCTGGGTGTTTGCCGACGAGGTAACCGATATTGATCGCCCCGTTACTGACGGTGACATCGTTTACGTATACTCTAAAAAAGGCCGTTATCTGGGCGCAGGCTTTTATAACAGCCATTCAAAGATCCGCGTCCGCGTTCTTTCGCGCAACGCAAACGACACATTTGACCAAAAATTCTGGCAAAGACGCTTGGAATACGCAGTATCTTACCGCAGAAGCGTCATGAAGGATGACGATTTCAAGTGCTGCAGGCTGATTTTCGGAGAAGCCGACTCTTTCCCCGGACTGACCGTGGACAGATTTGACAATCTCCTTGTAGTACAAGCACTTTCGCTTGGCATTGAGCGGATCAAGAGCATGCTGATCCCGACTCTTGTAGACGTATTGAGCAGTATGGGCGAAAAGATCGACGGAGTTTATGAGCGAAACGACGTTGAGATCCGCGCCAAGGAAGGCATGGAGCAATTCACCGGCTGGTTTCCCGGCTTTTGCCCCGCGCAAGATGCTTCAGGGCTGACACAGATCACAGAAAACGGCATTATTTACGACGTAGACGTGATAAATGGGCAAAAGACCGGCTTTTTCCTGGATCAGAAATACAACAGAGCCGCCATTCGTGCCGTTGCCAAAGGAAAACGCGTTCTGGATTGCTTTACGCACACGGGTTCCTTTGCTCTGAATGCAGCTGCCGCGGGCGCGGAGCACGTCACAGCCGTGGATATTTCGGAAGAAGCTATCAGAATGACGCGCAAAAACGCGCAAAATAACGGACTTGAGGGCAAAATGGACTTTGTTTGCCGTGACGTTTTCGATCTTTTGACCGATATGGCGGACAAAAAGCAGCCCTGCGACTACGATTTTATCATCCTCGACCCTCCCGCTTTCACCAAGAGTCGTGATACGCTCAAGAACGCCATTCGCGGATACCGCGAAATCAATTCCAAAGCCATGAAGCTGCTGCCGCGCGGCGGGTATCTTGCCACCTGCTCCTGCTCGCACTTCATGACCGACACGTATTTCAAGCAAATGCTGCACAATGCAGCCGAGGACGCAGGGGTTTCCCTGCGCCAGATTGAGGCGCGTCAACAGTCCCCCGACCACCCGATTTTATGGAACGTGCCGGAGACAGACTACCTGAAATTCTATATTTTCCAGATCGTATAATGCGTTATTGTTTATTTTTTAACCATTAATTAAGTTTTAAGGCATAAAAAAGGAGCTTTTGATCGAAGCTCCTTTTTTTCATCTGCATATCCGTTACAGCCCCAGCACTGCAGCACCCACAATGCCTGCGTCGTTACCAAGCTGTGCAATACGGATATCGGTCAGCTTGACAATACCGCCGCCGTACTGCTCCGCTCTGACGCGAGGAATCAGCATATCAAGCAGGTACTGTCCTTCACCCGATACGCCACCGCCCAGAGAAAGCACCTCGGGCTGGAAGATATTGATCACGTTGGCAAGACCGCACGCCAGATAGTCAATATAGGTATCCACGACCTCCTTTGCGGCTGCGTCGCCTGCGCGGAGCGCGTCAAACGCGGTTCTGCCCGAAACCTTACCCTTATCTCTTGCGAACTGGATCATCAAAGAGTCCCTGCCGCTCTGCTCGCATTCTTCAATTTTTTCTTTGGTCATGCGAATGAGTGCAGTTGCCGAGCTGTATGCCTCCCAGCAGCCCTTTCTGCCACAGGAGCAAGGCACGCCGTCCTTGACCAGCACGATATGACCAAGCTCTGCGCCTGCATAGTTAAAGCCGGAGTACACCTTGTTATCGATAATGATACCGCCGCCCACACCGGTGCCAAGCGTGATCATCACCGAATTGGTGCTGCCCTTAGCAGCGCCCGCAATGGCTTCGCCCCATGCGGCTGCGTTGGCATCGTTTTCGATGTGGAATTCCTTTGCGGGGAAATCCTTTGCGATCAGATCACAAATTGCGAACTTATGGAAAGGAAGATTGTTTGCATACTCAACTACACCGGTATCATGATTGCAGATACCGGGAGATGCAATGCCGACAGAATCGATCTGCTCTGCACCAATGCCGGACTCGCGGCAAATGCGATGGCAAAGCTGCGCTATGCTGGCAGCGATCTTTTCTGCAGGGCGCTGTGCCTCGGTGGGGACACTGGACTTATATACGATATGATAATTGCTGTCAACAATACCTGCTGCGATATTGGTTCCGCCAAGGTCAATTCCGATACGGTACATATGAATCCCTCTCTTTTCCGTCACGCCTTGTGCGCGCGCACGTTCATTTTCTTTATTATACTAAAATGTTTTGGCTTTGTCAATTGCCACAGACGATTTTTGCAGATTTTTGATGACGTTTGCCAGCGTTTTATTAAAAACAAGGCAAATCCGTTTCTCATCCTGGGGAGCGTAATAAAAATGCGAGGATTCCATCAAGAATTCGCTCTTTGCACGTGGGTTTTTCCGAAAGGGCTTGATCGATCTTCTGCCAACCACCTCGTCCTGCCACGATTGCAGTGCAATAATGGGCAGATCGTATTTCGGCACGCGCCGTCTGGTATACCAAGCTAAGGCAAACAGCTCAATAAAGCGCGGAATCCAGGCAAAATACTCCCACAGTCGCCTGTGTATGACTGTGCCGCAGCGCAGTCGTGCAGCCTTTGCGCGGTTGTCACCCGAATCCGGCTTCCCGAACAGCATATAAAATGCGGTTTTGACAATAGAGGGGGTACACATGGGATACAGAGCCGCGCCAAGGAAGAACATGGCGGAGATCTGCCTCTCAAGTCCCAGCTTGACGGCTGCGTTCATAGTCAGCATACATCCCATAGAATGCGCCACCACAACCACGTGCGCATGCGCTGCGCACACGTCCGCCATAACCCTTTCGATCTGCGCTTCCCATTTTTTGCGGCTGGTGCGCGCAAAATCTCGCGCTGTTGCACCATGCCCGTCCAACACAATATTATATACCGACCAATCCGACGGTATATACGGCATCAGCATATCAAAATGATGGGGACTGCCCAAAATGCCGTGTACCATCAGTACGGCAACAGACGAGCCCGGAACAATTTTTTGGTATGGTCTGTGCGGCATTGGACAATCCCCCTTTTTCATATTAAGCTACTGCACCATCAAAGGCAAATTTCGGTGCGTAGTATACCACAACGATCTGTGCAGGTGCCTGCAGCGTGCTTGCGTTGACAAAATCTCGGCGCACAACAGGCACGTAAGGTGTCGGATTATAATCGGTTTTACTGGAGATAGTGCCGCCACCCGTGACGTTGCCGAACATCTCGCCCCAGCCACCCTGATAATTCAGGTATTCCTGGAAATCATTGTAGTGGTTATAGGTATAGAACAAGTATCTTTCGTTGATATCGATAATCTTATCTCCGTTCGCATCAAAGCGCGCATATACGATACGGGCAGCTCCTCGCGTGATGTTAGAGCCGTTGTTATATATCGCGGGGCGGTAGGAGGGATCACAGTCGGTGCCCGTGGTACCGATATCGATCTCATAATACGTCAGGCTTCCACCACAGCCGCTGATATCGGGCAGCTCTGGCTCATAAGGGTATTTGGACGTACTGCCCGAAAACTTGGTATGATTGACACGCAGATACTCTCCCCAGATGCTCTCATCCGGATCGGTGCGCTTGGACGAAGAATAGTTGACCGGGATATCACCAAATGCAAACACGTATGCGGCAACCTCCTCAAGCGAGACGTACGCACCGCCCTTGAATACCTGATTGACTACCTCACCGTAGCCATCCACGATATAGTAGGTGTTTCCGTCATCCGAGAAGTATGCGTAGGTGTTGCGCACGTACTTACCGTCCTCCATGGGCTGGTAGTCGGCAATGGTGGGCTTTTGATCCTGCGGCTCGATCGAACCGGACATAAATCCGTGCTGCGTGCGCCAGTAGGAATCCCAGTAGTCGTCCGCAGGCTCGTAATTGCTGTAGAACTCGTCAGCAGACATATTTTCATAGGGGTCAACGTTGGGGTCAACCGGGGGCTCGGTGCTCTCCTCCTCGGTTGTGGGTGCCTCGGTCGGTGCCTCGGTAGGCGCTTGCGTTGTACCCTCTGTAGGCGTCTGGGTGGGCGCATCCGTCACAGGCGCCTCGGTTGTGGGCGTTTGGATCGTCTGCTCTGTACCGAGTGTAGTCCCCTGCTCCGGTCCGGGCTGGGGGGCTGTACAGCTGCAAAGCAGCGCACAGATCAAAAGCAGCGCCGCTGCCAATTTTGCAAATGATTTCATAAGTTTCTCTCCTTTAAGCGTTCCATTGTGCCACGCTCTCCAAAATCCAATCGGCAAGCGCGTCGATCCCCTCTCCCGTCTTGGCAGAGATAAAGAGGATATCAATATCGGGGTTTCTCATTTTCGCATACTCCACCACCTTGTCCACGTCAAAATCGAAGTACGGCAGCACGTCGATCTTGTTGATGACCAATAAGTGACAGGTCCGGTACATCAAGGGGTATTTCAAGGGCTTATCGTGACCTTCGGGCACAGACAAAATGGTCATATTCTTGCAAGCACCCGTGTCAAATTCCGCAGGGCAAACCAAATTACCCACGTTTTCCAGAATAACAAGGTCATAATCCGCACTGCCCAGAGAGTTAAGACCCTGACGGGTCATATCCGCATCCAGATGGCACATGCCGCCCGTATGGATCTGAATCGAGTCCACACCGTGCGCAAGCATAGCCTCGGCATCCACAGCCGAATCAATGTCCGCCTCCATCACTGCCATGCGCAGCTTGGCTGACAGCCGATCTGCCAGGGCAAGCAGCGTGCTGGTCTTGCCCGCGCCGGGCGAGGACATTAGATTAAGCAGAAACGTTTTTTCTCGCTTGAGTTGCTCACGCAGGCGATCCGCATCCGCGTTATTGTCCGCAAAAACGCTTTGCCTGACCTCTAAAATTTTTACGTCCTGCACGTCTTACTCCTTATCCTGATCCCAGATCTGCAGATCCAGGTTGTAATCGGTCAAATAATACTCCCGCAGATCCTTGCGCATAGGCATGGTCTGCTTGATCTTGATGGCATCCACAGGGCAACGGCTTTTACAGATGCCGCAGCCAACGCAGGATTCCTGATTGATGACTACCTTGCCCTGCTCGTTAAAACTCAGCGCCTCAACCGGGCAGCCGTTGGGTGCATTGAAGCACTTTTTGCAGCCGATGCACTTGGTCTGATCCGCCACGGCAGTCCAACCCGAAGGATGGAAGCGGTGTCGCTCGTTTGAGGTAGCATTGCGCGCCAGACGCATCGCGATACAGCAGCAGGGGCAGCAGAAGCAGATCTCCAGAAATTTATCCATCTGATCATTGCGAATGCCCCACAGCCATTGCTCCACCTCAACCCAAACGGCTTGCGCCATCAGTCCGTGGCTGGCAGCCAAGTCAATGCGACGGCATGCCTCCTCGTAGGAGATCTCCTTACCGAGATTATGCTTGACAATGACTCTGCCCGCCTCGCCAAGGAACAGACAACCCACGTCCTTGGGGAAATCCTTGCAATCGTTGGATTCACGGCAAAGGCAGGAATCCATGCCACCGATAAAGGTCACGTGCTTGAGCGATTCCTTGAGCATATCCATGGGCACAACCACCTTTTGGCTCTGATCGGTGATATCCACGTGCAAAGGCATAACCACAGTTGAGGTATGCGCCTCCATATCGGGTGCTAACATAATGCCGGTTTTGTAGATTTTTGCTTTGGTGCCGCCCTTTTTCATCCACACCGAATACTTGACAAACATTTTGTAAAGCCAACGCGCGATCGGCCAACGCTTGTCATTCATGTAGATCAGGTGCTCCTTGAGGAAATTGCCAATGCCAAGCCCGTTCGACTTGTTCTGAAAGCGCGGAAAGCCAACTACCTTGCGGTCCAGTCTCTCCTTGTCCAGATACAGGACGTTGCCCTGCTCGTCAATGTTGTCAGCTTGCATTCCGGGGGTTTTGTTTTCAGCCTGACTCATGGTTGTAGCCTCCACTCTTTAATATCCGATTTCCTTGATGGATAAGCCGTCTCCCGGCACGGTTTCGATCTTGAGCTCCGCTCCCTGCAGGCGCGGATACGGCTCAATGGCAACCGGAAACAGCTTTGTGAAAAACATTGGGACAAAGGAGGATTCTTCCCCCACCTCAAGAGTCATGTGTTTGATCTTTTTGATTTTATTCTCCTGTGCAATACGGTCCACCGTCTGCACAGCCTTGGCCAATACACCCAGCTCATGCATATGAACGTTTCCTTTTAAACATCAAATCTGCCACAGTATTTCATATCAAGCCCTGCAGCATACAGGTGTGACATATCCGAATAGCAGAGCAAGCGCGGCACGCAATACCCCGTCTTTGAATTCTTGAATTCAATAATCGTAACACCCGAATGGGTGTAATTGAAGCCCGCCCACATCATGTGCAGCGGAACGTGCAGCATGTGTGCAATAAATATTCTGCCCATGCCCGCATGGCAAAACAGCGCGACCTTGTCGTCATTGGGTTGAAGAATGCGATAGATCCCATCCTCTTCCCGATAGCCAAGGCGCTCAAGAAACTCTCTGCCGCCCGCAGAAATGGTATCCAGCGCATCCTTCATGCCCGAGGTGGAAAAGCCCGGAGCTTCAAATGCGCGGTCATAGGAAAGGTCCATGCCACCATCGCGACGGAAGTGCACGCGGTCCACAAGCGAAATCGATTTGAGCTCCCCATCCGGATACGGAGTCAGACGGTGCTCGTCGCCAATCTCGTGCGCCCAAGGCTCAATGGTGTATTCCAGCCCCAGCAGTCTGCAGGTAGGCTCTGCGGTCTGCCGTGCTCTGCCCATGGGGGAGCTGAACACGCGATTGATGCCCGCGTCCGCCATGCGCTTGCCGACCGCCTCTGCCTGCAGCACACCGCGCTCGGTCAGCGAATCGGTCGCATAATCGGGATCACCGTGACGAATGATGTAAAGCAGCATATCAGTTCACGCTGTCAACCACACTGCAAACGCGGGTCAGGTCTTCGGCATCCACGTCAAGGCAAGCAGTAGTGGCAGGCATGCCGCCCATCAGCTTTTTATAAATGGCAAGAGCTGCCACGCAGCTACCCACGTAGGAGGGGTGCGAGTGGTCGGGATCATACAGCTCGATGCCGGGATATGCGCGGCGGATCTCAAAGAAGCACTTGCCTACGTGTGCACATTCGCCACCGATCTTTCTTGCCGCTGCATCATAAGCTGCTGCCAAGCCCTCGGTCATGCTCTGATTCGTCCAGCCGAATTCGTCCAGCAGATCACAGCCCTCGCGGCGTCCCCAGGTAGCGTACATCACGGTTCTTGCAGGCTTGACAAGCTCAACACAGCCACACACGCCACGTAAAAATTCACGGTAGTGCGACATAGGCGTATGGCTCTGCTCCTGCAGGATCAGCACATCGTACGCGCTCTCCTTGCACTTTGCCACGACCTCTGCGTGCAGCGCGTCACCCTCGTCCGTATTCTGCACCAGGCGTCTGCCACCCGCGGTGACCGAATCCACCTGAGCATCCACACCGTTTTCGTCAAACAGCGCCTGCAGGATCTTAGGCATATCAAAAAAGTAAGTATAACTGTTACCAAGCATTAACACTCTCATATCAAACCTCCATGGGAAGCCATACGGCAATGGCGGAATGTTCTTTGTTCCAGAGCTTGCCGCACCAAGCATAGTCGGTCAGCAGCACTTGTCCTTGATTGGTCTGCATGACAAAGCGAACCATCTCACCCGCTGCGGGATCGATCTGATCCAGCACCAAGCGTCCGTCAGCCGTCACAGGCGTAAAGGGCAAATTGATATGTGCAGGCTCCTTTTGCTCATCACGCGCCAGCACGATATTGCCGTACACGAATGCCTGCTTTCCGTTGAGCGTGCATCTCTCCACCTCGGGGTGCAGCGAAAGCGTGATCACGTCGCCATCCTGCCAAAGCTTGCCAAGCTGATTGTAGCCCTTGACTGCCTCCAACCCCTCTCCGTTCACGGTCAGCGCAGGAGCATGGCTCCACTCGGGCACACGCAGATTGATGGCAAAGCGCGCGGGCGCGTCAAGTCCGATCCTGATCTGCACCTTTCCCTCTTGGACGTATGCGCCCGAAATTTCAAAGCTTACGGGAGCTCCGCTCGGTGTGGTGGCGCAAACAGTACCGTTCTGATAGCCGTTGAAGGCAAAGCCCTTGTCGTAGGACAGCACCTGAATGAGCGGGAACAGCGCCGTGCCCGCAGCACCGATGCAAGCACAGCAGCCATAGTAGCCGCCCGTGCTGAATTTCTTATAGCCGCCAATGCCAATGCCGCGCGGCTGATAGGTCAAGGGGCTGTAGCTGTCAAACGGCACGCCTGCAACGTAGCCCTTGTCCTCAAAGCTGTACTGGGTCTGGTTGAAGGGGTTGAGACTGCCGTACAGCGCGTTATATGCCGAGCGCTCGATGTCCTGCACCAAAGCTACGTTGCCGGTCAGGCGCAGCAGTCTTTCCAAAAGGCGCATCCACGTCACGGTCACACAGGTCTCCTGCATGATGCCGCGGTCGGGTGCGGGCTCGGTCTGCGCCACGGCAGAATGGTCAAACAGCTCGTGTGTGCAGCCTGCGCAGCCAATGATGGTAATATCACTCTCCCTGACCGCCTGTACGAATTTTTCAACGATATGTAAATAGCGTTCCTGCCCGGTCACCTCGTACCACGCAAGTGCGCCTTCAAAATAGGACATCATTTCATAAGCCTTGACCTGCGGATATTGGTAAGGATATACCTCACCCGCCTCGGCAAGCTCCAAAAGATTGCCGCCGTGGCAGCCGCCCTGATCCAGGATATACTTGGCGAAATCCAGGAATTTCTGCTTACCCGTGTGCTTGTAAAGCTCAACGATGGGCTCCAGGATCGAGCTGGAGTTAAGACCGCCCCACCAAGCCGAGGTATCAAGGATAGAGATCTTGCCCTCTCCCACACCAATATGCGCGATCAGGTAGTCCACGTGGCGCTCAAGACAAGCAAGAATGTGCGCCTTGACCCCCTCGTCGGTGCAGATATCATAAAAATACAAGCAGCCCACCAGCACGTACTTGCGCGTCCACATATCCCAACCGCAGAATTCCTTTTCCACGACGTAGGTGGTGATACGACCCTGCTCGTCCTGCGTGTCCAGCAAGCCCTTGACCGTGTCAAACAGAATGCCGTACAGCTCCTCATCGGGGGCATAACGGTAGGAAAGGCACGCACCGCGCATCATTTTGCCAAAATATTCACCGCGCCAGCCAAGGTCATTGTGATCGGGGCGCTCGACAAACACCTCAACGAACTTTTTCCAAAGTGCTCTGTCCTTGAGCTGCTTATTGATGATAAACTGCGCATGCGCGTCTACTATGCTTTGATACTTCGCCGCTCCCGCGGGAAGATATTGATATTTGTAGTCCATCGTGGGCTCCTTTCTATGATTGCACGTCACCTTTTTTATCATGTTTGCGACAGGGGTCCCCCTCCCCTGTGGCAAATCTTAGCCGAACGGGAATCGAACCAAGTTGGTTTTGACGTGCAGATTTTCCCCATCCCTGCATCTTTTCTCTTGGAAATACCGCCTGTATATCCTGCAAGAAAAGCTATTGGGCTGAGAAAAATCTGCTGCGTCAAAACTGCTCGCACCCGCCGGCGAATGCATTTTTGATAGATTTTGGTGAGATTTTGCGAAGCAAGATACCAATCTTGCGAGTGAAAGCTCGCCGGAAGATGCGAAAATGCATCGTCGTCGGGCAATTTGGTTCGACTCCCGTTCGGCTACCCCTTGCCAAACAACAAATAAATCACAATTGTCGCAACCGCCACAACGCCAATGATCGAAAAGACCACGATTTCGGTGATCTTCTGCCTTTTTTCCTCTGCTTGTTTGGCAGCAGGCAGGTATTCCTTGATCTCCTGATCGCTCAGCGTGTTTTTGCCAAGGATCTTTTGGATTTGCTTATACGTGCACTGCGTGTGATAATCCATTTCGTGTCCGCAGGACGGGCACTTGAAATTGTATTCGGTCAGCTCCACACTGCCACCGTAATACGTGTTTCCCGATTTGCTTGCCTTGAGCCAATCGGGATCCCCCGGATGCACCGTGCGCGTAATGGGATTGTTTTTCAACCGCTCACCGCATTTGTGGCAATAGAATTTTCCGAAAGCCATCCCCATCGGGATTGAATGTGTTTTTCTCATACGCACTCCTAAAGCTATCTGAATTCGTCAAAAAATGTGCAAGCACAATTCCCCCACCCCTACGAAATTTATCCTTGCATTGTAGGAACCGGCGACCCCGACGGTGCTTATGTATGTAAATCGTCCGTCTGTAGGGTGCGACGTCCTCGACGCACCGTCCTGTAACAACAACTTTTTGTAGGGACAGGCGTCCTCGACTGTCCGCGATCTCCAATAAACTACTTTGTGCTTGCACGGGCTGTCGAGGACGTCAGCCCCTACCGATGGACGGTTTGCGTGACCGACAGGAATACACTGCGGACCGTCCGCCGCTTGCGGCATGACGCCCGTCCCAATGCCGGGTTATCTCGTCAAGCACACAACACTCTCAACGTGGGTCAAGACTCCAAAAGGTCTGCAAAACGGGGGTGGAAACTCGAAAAGGTATATTTATTTGCCTTTTTTGAAATAGCCTTTACCCTTAAAAGCATCGTACCATAAGGTATAAATCGCGCCACAGTTTTTACATTTGATTCTATACCACAATCCATCTTGAGGCCAATTTTTGATAGTGTCGGCAGGGTTATTTCCTCCCACATATTCGTAGTTCTTACTTACCAATAATCTCTTGAGTTCTTCTAATATGGCAAAAAATTCTTCGGTAGTTTTAAGCGACTTTACAGTTTCAATGGTTTTACACTTGTCGCATGTTTTTTTGAATGGTATCATAATTCTCTCCTTGTGAGACACACGACACTCTCAACATGTCCGGTACGCGGGAACATATCCACGGGGGTCACTTCCCCAATTTCGTAACCATTTTCTCTAAACCATTTACAGTCACGGGCTAACGTATCGGGGTCGCAGGAAACGTACACCACGCGCGCAATACCAAGCTCGGCAAAGCACTTGACCAAGCCTTCCGTGCTGCCCTTGCGCGGTGGGTCGATGATCGCCACGTCAGGTGCCTTGCCACCGCAAGCGGACAGGATGACCTGTGCATCTCCCGCATCGTTGCAAATAAAGGTCGCGTTCCGGATACCGTTACGCGCGGCATTCTCGCGTGCGCAATCCACTGCTTCGGGCACGATCTCAATGCCCACAAGGCTTGCCGCATCCTTTGCCATCGAAAGTCCGATGGTACCCGTGCCGCAATACAGATCGATCAAGGTTTCCTTGCCCGTCAAAGCCGCGCGCTTTCTCGCTAAGCCGTAAAGCAGCTCTGCGCCTTCTCTATTGACCTGATAGAATGATCCTGGCGAGATGCGAAAGCGCAGCCCGCACAGCTCGTCCTCAATATCGCTCTTGCCCCACAGTGTGCGGTATTCCTTACCCAGCACCACGTTGGTGTTTTTTTCATTGAAATTGAGCACAATGCCCGAGATCTGCGCAAATTTCTCCGTCGCTTCGGCAATAAAGCGTTTCTCAGCGGGCATGCCCCTGCCGTTGAGCACAAGGCACAGCATGACCTGCTGTGAATTCTTACTTTCTCGCAGATAAATATGGCGCAAAAGCCCCTTGCCGGTCAGCTCGTCATACGCCTTGATGCCGTGAGAGTCGCAAAAGGCGCAGACAAACGCCACGATCTGCCCAAAGATCGCAGGCTGCAGTGCGCACTTATCCGCCTTAACCAGATTGTGCGTTTTGGATGCAAAAAAGCCTGCCTCCATGCCATTCTTTCCCTGCTTGACCGGATACTGCCCCTTGTTGCGGTATCCGCTCGTTACTCCCGTGGTTTGTACGGGCGCCACGCATACGTCCGCAAGTCCTACCTTGCGAAAGGCGTTTTGCACGTAAGCGCGTTTGCACTCCAGCTCGTGCTCGTAGGTCACGTAGCGGTGCACGCAGCCACCGCATGCATCGGGGGCATGACAAAACGTCTCGGTCGTGCGAACGTCCGAAGCCTTTTCTATCTGCAGCACTCTGCCAACGGCATAGGTAACCGTATCCTTGATCACCGAAACGCGCACCACGTCACCCGTTACCGCACCGCGCACAAACAAGGTCTTGCCCTCTACGTGCCCAACACCGCTGCCGAGGTTGTTGACGTCAGTGATCTCGACGGTATATTCACTCCCCTTTGGGAGCAAGATTCTGTCCTTTTTGTCCATCAGACGTAAAATTCCTTCATATCGTCAAGGCGCAAGCAGCCCAAAAGACCGCCGTCCTTGACACCGCAGTTGATATTGACGCAGCCGTTGCCGAAATAGATCTTGCCGTTTCCGCCATTCTCCTCGGTCATAGGCAGGTGCCCGACTACAACGGTCTTGTTTTTGTAAAGGCGCTTAGAAAGATCCAGTGGCTCGGTCATAAACACCTCGGGCTCACAATCCTCCAAGGACATGCCGGGCTCAAAGCCTGCAATGCCTGCGTGCACCAGTACGTAGTCCTCACCGTCCACACGTACCTCCTCGTACAGTGCAAGGTCGGACAGATAGTCGATCACACCCTCGCGCATCTCGCTATCCAGCTCGCGGAAGGCATCCAGCGTGCTCTGACCGCCATTTGCCACCCATGCCTGCATATCGGCAATAAAGTCGGCATCGGGAGTCTGCGCGCCAGACAGCATTTTTTCAAAACCTGAAAGCATGCGGACAGCCAGATAATCGTGCTCGCCCGCAATGGCATACACGTTATAGCGTACGCTCAGATCCCCGATCAGCTCCATGGTCTGCTCGCCAAAGTCCACAATATCGCCAAGCACGTACAGAATGTCGGTTTCCTTCAAGCCGATCTTTTCGATCAGCTCCTTGAATTTATCGTAATTTCCATGTAAATCCGAAACAACGTATGTCATATCCTTCTCCTTATACTACGGTAACTTTACAGCTGATTTCAATATCGGTCTGCACGTCGGGGGCAATCTCTGCCACCAGCTCGCAAAGGCGGGCGCAGATGGGCTGCTCGGTATAAAAGTGCCCTGCCACCAGCAGATTGATTCCCGCAGGCTCGGACAGCTGGGAATACTTCAGCTCACCCGTCAAAAAGGTATCCGCTCCGGCAGCCATTGCCACACCGATCTCGTCCTTGCCGCTGCCGCCAACCACGGCAACGCGTCTGACCTCTCTGCCCGCATCCGAGCAAAGCACAACGGGGGCACCAAGTGCCTGCTTGACGCGTGTGGCAAATTCGGCAGCGCTCACGGGCACGGGCAAATTGCCCACGCGCATAATGCACTCCTCGCCTGCCACCTCTGCGTTCTCAAGCCCGACAAGGCTTGCAAGAATATCGTTCACACCGCCCTGTGCGGCATCGATTCTGGTATGAAAGGACATGGCAGCCACACCGCTTTTGCAAAGCTTGATCACCTTTGCACCGTCGCAGTCGTCAGCAAGCACCGCCTTCAAGCCGCTCCACAGCATGGGATGATGCGAAAAGACCAGGTCATAGCCCTCGGCAATTGCCTTGTCCACCACGGCAGCCGTGGCATCCAGTGCAACCAGTACCTTTTTCACCTCTCTGTCGGGGTCGGGACAGACAGCCATGCCATCCTTATCCCAATCACAGCCCAGCTCACGGGGCACAATACAGCACAGTGCCCGGTAAAATTCTCTGACAGTCATGTTTTACTCCTTTTCTTGAATGTGCGCCTTCAGTGCATCGATCTGCGCCAGCATACCGAGCTCAAAGGCAGCGTCCTTGCCGCCCATGCGCTTGCCGTCCGCACTTGTCTGCAAAAGGCGACGCTTGCCCTCCAGCAGCTCACCAAGCAGCGGGTGCATTCTCTCTATGTTGTGGCTGCCAAACCACAGTGCCATATCGTCCTCGGTGCGTTTTTGTCCGTCGTATTCGGCACAAATGATCTGGTATACCTTATCCTCCTTGACCAAGGTCTGGTCAAGCATAAAAAATCCGTTTTCCAGCAGATAGGCACGCAAAATCTCTGCATGCGACATAGGCTGCAGCACAAGACGAATGCGCGCGTCGCGCGTCCAGGGTGCTGCATCGATAATGGACGCGATCAGCTCACCGCCCATGCCGAAAATGGTAATGTCCTCGGGCTCGTACTGTGCAATGCCGTCAAGCCCCGGGGTGCAAACCGTGGCAATTTTGTCCGCAAGCCCTGCTGCAGCGATATTGCGCCTTGCATTCTCCACAGGTCCGCGGTTGATATCCGAAGCCACCGCACGCACACAGATCCCTTCCCTGCACGCATATATGGGCAGGTGCGCGTGGTCTGTTCCCACGTCCGAGAGCACCTTGCCGCGTCGCAGATACGGCACAGCGCCTGCCAATCTTTGGTCAAATCTTTTTTCTCTTTTCATGATGTAAAACTATGGGGGCAGGCAATCGCACGGGCGCACCTGCCCCGTTTTGTTTTGCTTACTTGTCAGCCAGGTAAGCGTTGAGCTTTGCTACCAGCTCGTCAGCGTCGGTGCCGTGCACAGCGCAAGCATCCTCAATGCTCTCGCCTCTGGATGCGGGGCAGCCAAGGCAGTGCATGCCGATCTCAAAGAAGAAACGGGCAGTGCCCTGATCGTAGTCCAGAACGTCGCCGATAATGCTATTCTTGGTAACCTTCATTTTGTTTGTCCTCCGTAAAATGAATATAGTTTTACATATACTATTATACAATTTTGCGCTATGTATGTCAAGCGTTATTTTTTTCCGCGGGCACAAACAATCAAGGCTTTTGCAGCCTTTTTCCGAGCCTTGTAAATTGGTGCACTTTCTTGCAATTTTTTCTTTACAAAATGCGGAATATATGTTATAATATTATGATTATAATCATTTTATCGAAAGGAGCTGCTGCCGTGAAGGTCAAAAACGAGACGCAAACGCGCAAAAAAATGCCTGTTCTGCTGATTTTTTCCGCACTGAGTGCGCTGTTCGGCAGCGGTGCCATAATCGGGCTGACGCTGTTTAATCAGCCGCTATACACGTACCTTGGCATCCGGGGATTGCTGCCGCAATACCTGATCTGCTTTGCCATTCTGTTCCTTGCCCTGCTCGGCTACGGTTCCATTCACGCGTCCGTTGCCTATATCGCGCTCCCTGTGGCATGCCTTGCATGCGGTGCGCGAACCACCTACACCTCGTTTTTTAACCCCTTGGTCGTAGCGCTTGTGTTCGTTATCCTGACAGTCGCTGCGATAGCAGCTTGCCTGTGGGCGCTTTATCGCGATCCCATAGAGACCAAAAAGTCATATGTTTGGCTGCCCACAGCCCTTGGCATCACGGGCGCATGCGTTGCTGCAGTGGCATCTCTTTGGCTGTTCGTCTCGATCTTTGCAGGTCGCCTGGATTCGCTGCAAACGGGTAACACGCAGCAAGCCGCAATCGGGCAGATGCTTTATTACGTGCAAAACAGCGGACAGCCCTTCACTACGCTGATCGCAGGCGCACCGCAAAGCTATTTTCTGACGCAATTCGCGCCGCTTTGGTATCTGCTTCTTCCCGTGTATGCGCTCTCGCAGCACAGCATGCTTGCCGTGGGCATTGCGCTGTACGTTGCAATGCTGAGCGCCATTCTGCCGCTTTGGCGCATTTGCCGCAAGCTCTCGCTCTCTCCTTGGCAAGCCTCTGCACTTTGCATAGCGCTTGCATGCGCTCCCTTGTTGATCGGAGGCGCTTCGGGCGGCGGTGTGCTTTCCATGCTGTCCTTGCCCCTGCTTTTGTGGGTGGCTGACACCCTGATGGGCAAGCACCCTTACCTTGCACTGATTCCGCTGGCGCTTTGCCTTGGCATTGGCTTTGAGGTCACTTTGTGGACTGCATTCTTCTGCTTGTATCTGACATTGAGTGCAGACAAGCAAAACAGACGCGCCGGCTGGATCTGCACCGTCGTATCTGCGGTCGTGCTGGTCGCTACCATCGTCTATCTCGCTATCTGTCAAAGCCCCGTGCTGACCGGCTTGTTTGCAAACGTTGGGCTTCAGGCAACGCAGAAGCTGACCTTCTTTATGCTTTTGCTGCTGCCAAGCGCGCTTCTGCCGCTGCTTTCGGGGCAGAAATGGGCACTTTTGCTGCTTGTCCCCCTTGCGCTGTTCCATCTGGTGGCAGATGCCTCTGTTTACAGCGGTGTGTTCTGCTCTTTCGCATATCCCGCCATTGCGGTTGTATTTTTGCTGTGCGCACACGGCACTGCGCGCCTGCATACCGAAATTCGCGGCATCAGGGTGCAAAAGCTTTTGCCCACGGCTGCACTTTGCACCTCGATTTTGCTCTCTGCCCCCTATGCTTCGCTGCTCTCGCAGCTTTACGTGCCCGAGGATGAACAGCAGATCACAGACGCTGCGCGCATGCATGACCTTTTGGACAAGCTGCCGCAAAACGCATCGGTCACTGCATCCGACAGCCTGCTTTGCGAGCTGCACGACCGCACCTGGCTGTTCTCGCTGAGCGCATGCCCCGAGCAGCCGCAAACCAACGTCATCGTGCTGGACTTGCGCGAGGACTTTGTTCCGACCGGTATGGAGGAATATACCGTGGAGTATTATCAATCTCTTGGGTATACGCTGCGCACGGATCTTGGCTATGACGGCATTCTTGCCGTGCTTTTCAAATAGCACTTGCAAAATATTTGCGATTTTGATATACTGTAATTGAGAAAATAATGAATTTGATATAAAGGAACGGTGAATTGACATGATAGTAGCATTGGAAGAGGCAAGACTTGCCTTAGTGAATATGAGAGGCGACCTCAAGGAGCTGGGCGAACAGCTCAAGATCGAAGCCTGCCGCGCAACGGTGGAGGAGCTGGAGCAGCAGACCTCGGATCCCGACTTCTGGGGCAACACCGAAAAATCCTCCAAGGTTCTGCAGACCATCAAGCAGTCCAAGGACAAAATTGAAAGCTATGAGGCACTTTGCACCCGTCTTGAGGATGCCATTGTGCTTGCTGAAATGGCAATTGAAGAAAATGACGAGAGCTGTGTTGAGGAGGTTCAGAACGAGCTTTCCGAGATCACTGCCATTACCGAGAAAAAGCGCACTGAGGTGCTGCTCTCGGGCGAATATGATAAGAACAACGCCATCATCTCCTTCCACCCCGGTGCAGGAGGTACCGAGGCGCAGGACTGGTGCCAGATGCTTTACCGTATGATCACACGCTGGTGCGAGGCAAACGGCTTTAAGGTCAAGCTGACCGACTGGCTGGACGGTGATGATGCGGGACTGAAATCCGCAACCATCTTTGTTGAGGGCGAGAACGCTTACGGCTTCCTCAAGAGCGAAAACGGCGTGCACAGACTGGTGCGCGTTTCCCCCTTCGACTCTGCAGGACGCAGACAGACCTCCTTCTCTTCGATCGAGGTCATGCCCGAATTCGATAAGCTGGACGACGTTGTCGTGCGCGAAGAGGACTATGATTTTGTGACCTTCCACTCCAGCGGCGCGGGCGGTCAGAACATCAACAAGGTCTCCTCTGCAGTGCGTCTGATCCACAAGCCGACCGGCATTGTAGTTGCCTGCCAGACCGAGCGCTCGCAGCTGCAGAACAAGGAAACCGCCATGCGTATGCTCAAATCCAAGCTCATGGAGATCAAGATCAAGGAAAGACTTGACACCATTGACGAGATCAAGGGCAACAAGACCAAGATCGAATGGGGCTCTCAGATCCGCTCCTACGTGTTCATGCCCTACACCCTGGTGAAGGACCTGCGCACCGGCTACGAGACGGGCGACGTGCAGGCGGTCATGGACGGTGAGCTGGACGGCTTTATCAACGCGTATCTCAAATCCATTTCTCAATAATACACTAAAATAAACGCGAAAGGATCGACAACATGAAAACTTTACTCTCTACCGGCGCTGCAAAGGCAAATGATCTTTACACTGTCACAACAACAAGTATTTCCGAAGGAGAACTGGTCTCTCGCGTAGCCGCCGCTGTGCTTGATGCACTGCAGGAGGAAGACTACAACCTGAATGCACCCTGCATTCTCTGCGGATGTGGCAACAACGGTGCCGACGGCATGGCGCTTGCCGTTCTTCTTAAGGAAAAAGGTCTGGACGTTCAAGTGGTTTACACAGGCAAGCTCTACGAGCCTGCTCCCGAGCCCAAGAAGCGCAAGAAGAATCAGCCCGCTCCCGAGCCCATGGATCCCGAAAAGATTGGCACTCCCGAGCTGGAGGCCATGAGCGAGCAGTGCCGCGAACGTTATGCACAACTGCTGACCGCAAAAATCCCCGTTTTGACTGAGCTGCCCGATACGGTAACCGTTTACATTGACGCTATGTTCGGCATCAGCTTCCACGGTGCGTTGAACGCCAAAATCGCAGCCATGTTTAAAAAGATCAACACATCGGATATCCCCGTTGTGTCCATCGATATCCCCTCCGGCGTATGCGCCGATACCGGTGCTGTAGCCGCAGGCGCTGTTTGCGCTGACCTCACCGTAACCGTTCAGGCGCTCAAAACCGGTTTAATTCTCTACCCCGGTGCACAGCACGCAGGCAAGATCACGGTTGCTGACGTTGGCATTGAACAATCTCCCGAAAACACGGAAAAAATTTCTTACGTGCTGGAGGATGAGGATGCAAGCTTGCTTTCTCCTGAACGCCCCGCGCGCTCCTGCAAGGCAACCTTTGGCAGAGTACTGGTCATTGCGGGTGCCCCCGGTATGGCAGGCGCTGCTTACCTTGCCGCTACTGCTGCATACCGTGCCGGCGCAGGCTTGGTTGAGATTCTGACGCACTCCAATAACCGCACCATTCTGCAGCAGCTGATCCCCGAGGCAATCGTAACCACGTATTTTGGCAAAAAGAGACTTTCCAAAACTGTCAAGAACGCTGTGGCAAGAGCCGATGCTATTGTCATTGGCTGCGGCATGGGTCAGGGCGTCATTTCCAAGCGCGTGCTCAAGACTGCACTGTGCAAGGCAACTGTTCCCTGCGTGGTGGATGCAGATGCACTCCGCCTGATCGCAGCAAAGCCCGGCATGCTCAAGGGCGTGAACAAAAAGCAAAAGCCCCAGGTACTCATCACTCCTCACGTGGGTGAGGCGGCAGGTCTGCTTGGTAAAAAGGTCAGCACAGATACCGTGCTTGCTGACGTTTACACAGCATCCGCTACACTGGTTGAAAAGTATCAGGTCAACGTACTGCTCAAGGATACATGCAGCGTGATCAACTGCATTGACGGTGACGTCTACGTCAACACCGCAGGCAGCACCGCGCTGGCAACCGCAGGCTCGGGTGACGTGCTGGCAGGCTTGATTGGCGGTCTGGCAGCTGCCAAGACGCACAAGAATTCCATTGGCACAACCGCTGCTCTGGCAGCTTACATGCACGGCAAGGCAGGCGAGGCTGCTGAGCAGAGCGTAGGCGCACAGGCTGCAATGGCAAGAGATATTCTGGACGGACTGACTAAGTAATCATCCTTACGTAAAAAAAGCAGATTGCAATTGCAATCTGCTTTTTATTTTTACGATCTTTTGACGTTGATCTTGAGCAGCTCGTCAACCAGCGCGTTATCAATGACCTCGTTGGCGGCAGCTCCCGCATAACGGGCGGTCTGATAGACCTCAAACAGCTGCTTTTCGTCCTGCTCCACCGCGATCTCCTCACCGATCTCGCAGGGCGTTTGATGATACTTCATGCGGTATCCCTGCTTGATCTTGCGAATCATATAATCAATGAAAATGAATCGCACGCGAGATGCGTTATCAGGCAGCTCGTGCCACTTTCCGTCGTTTCTCAGCTTTTTCTTGCGCGATGCCTTGGCAGGCTTTTCCACGTAAACAAAGCTCTTTTCATCCTTGCCCTTGAGCCTTTGCTTGCCGATCGAAATGCCCATAAAGCCCAGCACCTTGGTCACTGCCTTGAGCACAGGCTTCGCCACCTTTTGCGCAAATGCAAGCGCTCTTTGCGCCAGCTTTCGCTTGAGCGCGGGTGAGAGCATACGATAAAATTCCACAATGGCAAGCACCGCGCCCACGATCACCATCAGTACGCAAACACCGCGGATCTTATCGCCGTGCATCACCAAAAAGTCATTAGACGGATCGATATTGTTGGCTGCAAAAAACGCAGAACCCCACAAGCCCACACCGCAAACGATCAGGCTGGCGATGCCGATGATCAATCTGGTTTTGTTGATGGTTCTCCAGATCTCACCAAAATCCACACCACTGACCGTATCCTCGGCACGAGCGCGCTTTTTGCGCACCACCTCGGTCTGCTCGGCAGCGTTCTGTGTCTTTTCTTTTTTGGGTCTGGGCGATTTGGGCGCGCTTGACTTATACTTTGATGCCGCTCTGCGGCATTTTTGCGCCTGCGAGGCACTGTCCGAATAGTCGGGGATCTGCTCAAAAATCTCGGCAGCCTCCTCAAATTCGGGACCTGACTGTGCAGTAGCAGCAATCTGTGCAGCCGTTGCATAGGCGCATTCCGAAAAATGCTTATGATAGCGCTCGACAAGATCACGGGAATCCTTATACCCCTTGATCTTATTCATCTTCAGATACGCCTCGCGCATATCCTGCCAGCGCCCCTCGCTCTGCTCGTAGAGCGAAATCGCCTCGTTATAGCACATGGCAGTGCCCTTGGCTTTATAGGTGCGCGCCCACTCGCGCGCATCCATGTAATCCGATATTTGTGACAGTACGCCCGCTGCTTCAAAATAATCCTCGCTGGTCACCCCTTGGCGAGAGGTAAAGCCCTCACGGTACTCGCGATAGGCATTGGCAGACGCGGCGCGCACACATTTGGTATAATAGGAAGAAGCATCCTTGTAGGTATCCAGCTCGCGGAATTGCTTGGCAAGCTCCAAAAATTCACGCCAGGTAGAGGCACCTGCAAAGCGGTGCATCAGCTCTGTGTATCGTGCGTTGAGTTGTGCTTCATTCGCCATCCCATGCGTCCTCCCCTTCCAAGATGATTACCTGCACCGAGTTGCCAAGGCGCTCCAGTGCATCGGTTCTTGCCTGCACCTCGGGGTTTTCGGCAAAGGCTACGATCACGATCTCGGTATCCGCCATGCCCTCGGTCACAGCGCTCTCCAGAAGAGAGGCAAACGAGCCGCCCTCGCGCGGCGTCATGCAAGCCATTTCCTTGAGGATATCCAGCATGTGTGCCTGACCACTCTCGCAGGGGAAGCGCAGCGACATCTCACCGCTCTGGGTTTTGCAGTTGGCTGCAAAGCCGACGCGAAAGCCTCCGTACGCAGCATCCCTGACCAGGGCTGCGCAGAACGAAAGCCCCTGCTCACCGCGACGGTTATATTCCCTGCCGTCCATGCTCTGTCCCATAGGCAGATGAAAATCCATATAGATCATCATGCGGCGGCTGGCACAGAACTCACGGGAATTGACCTTAAAGGGCGAGGTGGACGCACCGCCGAACGGCACGCGCGCCGACGCCTTGAAGTTGATCTGCGAAATCTGATCGCCAAAGCGATAATCACGAATGCCCGCAAACGAAAACGGATCGCTGTACAGCGGACGGCGGCTGACGTAATCGCCCTGCAGTCTGCCTTGCGCAAAGTCCTGCATATCCAAGGGGATCGCCTTGGGATACACGTAAATATCTGCAGGCGCATCCTGCGCAATGGGCCCTTTTTTGGAATAGATGGACGCAACGTGCAGCGAATAATGCCCTCTTTTGCGGCAAATGATCTTATGCCTGCGGCGGATCTGCATATACGGCCACAGGTTGAATCGGCTGATCAGGTATTGCATCTTATCCTTTTCTGCAGGGTCACGCTCGTATTCCTCCAGCTCCAGCTCGTTATAAAAATACGACTCGATATCCACCCACAAAAGCGGAAACGCACCCGTGTTACGCACGGTTTCGATCAGCTCGACCTCATCACCCTCGTACACACCCACCTCGGAGAACGAGCGCGTATACTCAATTCTGCCAAGGCGCTTGTTGCGCAGGGCGATATAAATGCGGTACAGCACAAGTGCCAGAATGCCTGCAGCCAACACCGAGATCAGAATATAGAACTGCGGTGTTTTGGAGAATTCCTCCATTGTGTCGGCAAGATTTGTGATGTACTCGGCAAATCCTTTCAATGCATCAGGCGACATTATCTCTCCTCAAAAACAGCCTCAGTGGGCACTGCAACACTGCCAAGCACGTCCTCGATGACGTTGAACGCAGCGTTCTTGTGAATGCGTGCCGAGTTCTCCAGCATAATTCTGTGGTCAAGCACGGGATGTGCCGCACGCTTGACGTCATCCGGGATCACGTAATTTCTGCCCGCAATGGCAGCATAGCCCTTTGCCGCCTTCATCAGAGAGAGCGCTCCGCGAGGGCTGACGCCCAGAATGACCTTGGGGTACTTTCTGGTCTTTTCCACGATCGAGGTGATATAGCTCATCAGCTCACGGCAAACGTATACCTGCGGCAGCTCGGCAATCGCCTGGCAAAGCTCCTGCTCGCTGACCACGGGCTGCAGGGATTCCAGAGGGCTGAGCTTATCAAAGCGCGCCAGAATATCCACACCCTCCATGTGGTTGGGATATTCCATGCTGCCCTTCATCAAAAATCTGTCCAACTGTGCCTCGGGCAGCGGGAAGGTACCCATGTTCTCTACGGGGTTCTGGGTTGCAATGACCATAAAGGGGGCTGACAGGCGGTAGGTCTTGCCGTCAATGGTGGTCTGGCCCTCCTCCATGCACTCCAGAAGACCGGACTGGGTCTTGGGGGTAGCACGGTTGATCTCATCCGCCAGCACGATATTGGCAAAGATGGGACCGGGCACAAACTCAAACTCGGACTTTTTCATATTGAAGAAGTTGATACCCGTAATATCCGAGGGCAACAGGTCGGGGGTGAACTGAATACGCTTGAAGCTGCAGCCTACGCTTGCTGCCAGAGACTTGATCAGCATGGTTTTGCCCGTGCCGGGTACGTCCTCAAGCAGCACGTGACCACCGCACAGCATGGAAACCAGCAGCATATCGATGGTCTCCTCCTTGCCCACGATGACCTTGCCGATATTATCCTTGATCTTGGTATAAACCTGTGTAATGTTCTGGGAAACGGAAACAGACATTTTTGCCCTCCAAAAAAATACTTAATCAGTTTATTATATCATAGCATGGTATGCCTTGTCAAGAAAAACCCGAAGAGAGCACTCTCTTCGGGTTTTCATTTTATTTGATTCGCTCAACCAGCACAGGAATTGCCTGTTCAAAGTTGACACCGTACCAGTTGTGCCCCTCTTCCGCCTCGGTCAGGCGAATGCTCTCATAGGTAAAATCAGCCGCAATGGAAATAGATTCATGCAAGCTCTTGCCGCGCATCAGCGCACCCACACAAGCGGATGCGAACACGTCGCCCGTTCCGTGATAGGAAACAGGAATGCGATCGTGATAATAAGAGAAAAACTCTCCCGTGGTGCTGTCGTATCCCATTGCTCCGGTTTCATGCTCACGCAGGCTGACACCGGTCAGGACTGCCCTCTTTGCCCCCAGAGCGCACAGGCGAAGCAGCACGTCCTTGACGTAAGATTCGTCGTACCCGTCTGATACGTACGGAATTCCCAGCATAAACGAAGCCTCTGTCATATTAGGAACAATGATATCCGCCAGCGCACAAAGCTCCGCCATCTTGTGTGCAAACGCCTCGTCAAAGCCGTAATACAGCTTGCCGTTGTCTCCCATGGCAGGGTCAACGAACAGCATCGCATCCGGAAAATCGGATGCCATGCCCTTGACCAGATCGATCTGATCAAAGGATGCAAGATATCCCGTATAGATCGCGTCAAATGCAATGCCCTCGCTCTTCCAGTGCGCGGTGATGGGCGAGATCTCACCCGTCAGATCGTGCAGCGTAAAGCCCTTTTTGAATGCTGTGTGTGTGGACAGCACTGCGGTGGGCAGAATGGCTGCCTCCACGCCCATCGCGGAAATGATAGGCAGCGCCACGGTCAGCGAGCACTTGCCTACGCAGGAAATGTCCTGCACGGTTACGATTCTTTTCATATATCTATCCTCTCTTTATCACTCAGTCATAAAGCCCGGTTGACAAATATCGCTCTCCTCCGTCGGGCAAAATCACGGCAATCCTCTTGCCCTGCATACAAGGACGGGATGCAACGATTTGTGCAGCGGCAATTGCCGCTCCCGAGGAAATACCGCATAAAAGCCCCTCAATCCTGCCAAGCGCACGGCAGGCTTGCTTGGCTTGCTCGGTTTCAATGCAGACAATCTCGTCAAGCACGCTGCGATCCAGCACCTCGGGCACGAAATTGGCACCGATGCCCTGAATGCCGTGCGCACCTGCAACACCACGGGAAAGCAGCGGCGACTCGGCAGGCTCTACCGCCACGATTTGCACGTTGGGGTTTTTCTCCTTGAGGAATCTGCCCGTGCCGGTGATCGTGCCGCCCGTGCCAACGCAGGCGACCAGGTAATCCGGGCATTCACCCATCTGCCAAAGCAGCTCGGGGCCGGTTGTTTCATAATGCGCTTGCGCGTTTGCGGGATTGACGAATTGCCCGAGCATGATGGCTCCACACGTGCTCTGCACGATCTGCTCCGCCTTTGCCACAGCACCCTGCATGCCAAGCGCGGCAGGCGTGAGCACCACCTCGGCACCTCTTGCGCGCATGAGCGCAATGCGCTCGTGTGACATGCTGTCCGGCATGACGATCACGGCACGAAAGCCGCGCGCCGATGCCTGCGCTGCCAGGGCAATGCCCGTATTTCCGGAGGTAGGCTCCACGACCGTGCCGCCCGCAGCAAGCCTGCCCGAGGCGAGAGCCTCGTCCAGCATGTACTGCACGGCTCTGTCCTTGGAGGAGCCCGCAGGATTGCACCACTCGCACTTGGCAAGCAGCTCTGCCTGCCAGCCCATCTGCTTTTTCATGCGCTCAAGCGCGATCAAGGGTGTATTTCCGATCATAGCAGCACCTCCCCGAACAACTGAGATATCATTATATCATAAATTCGCACATTTTTCAATACGTCTGCCAAAGGATTGGCGATTTTGTCACTTTGCCCATATTTTTACACGTTGGGAAACACATTTTGACGCATGCAACCAAAGCGATTTTTGGGCAAAAGCCTTGTTTTTCGAGTCCGTTTGTGATATCATTGGTTGAAGATACTTGTTTGAATTTTTCGTTTATGATATGATAGAAAAACCGCTATTTTTCCGGAAAGGAGACCGACGCTGTGTTACCGCTTGATATACTTTCAAAAAAGGCACTATCTACCTTACAGGACGCAGGTATTGCCCCCGAGCAGATTGACGTTGCCCTTTATATGGACCTTGGCGTGGATGCAAAATTCGGGCAGATCCACCTTGCCGTCAGCCGCCAAAACGGCATGCTGTATCGCATTGGCGAGAGCGTGGAATCATTCCCTCTCCCCTCGCTCTCTGAACCGAGCATCGACAATTTCACCACCTCCAACCGTCTGACTGCCACGCTGCACAAAGAGGGTGACCTGCCCCCCGAGCAGGGCGAGATGACCGACGAGGAATTTGCCGCTGCGCGCCAAGCATACGACTCCCGCGGCCAAGCCGTGATCATTGGCTTTTGCACCAACTCCTGCAAGCGAAAGCTGCTTGCCTTTATCAACATATGGGAAAGGCTTGCACGCGGTGAAGAGGTGGGAGAGCAGGATCCGATCTTTGATCAGTTCAATGCCAAGTGCCCCAAGTGCGGCAAGCCCTTTGACGATCCGCTGCGCCGCATCTGCAAGGGCTGTACAAACAAAAAAGGCACGCTGCGCCGCCTGCTTGGCTATTTTACGCCCTTCAAGCCGCAGCTGGTCATCGTTACCTTCTGCCTGCTGGCTTCCACTGCCATCTCGCTGATCTCCCCCGTTATCAGCGGTCAGGTTCTGTACGATCAGGTCATTGACCCTGCAGGTAGTCTGCGCGAGGAAAAATACGTGTACATCCTTGTAGGTGTGATCATTGCGCTGGCTGTGCTCTCGCTTGCCATCAGCATCCTGCAAAGCCGCGCAAACGCTTACATGTCCACCGAGGTGACCAAGCGCATGAAGAACGATATCTTCCGCGCCATGAACCGCCTCTCACTCTCCTATTTCAATTCCCAGCCCACGGGCAGACTGATCAACCGCGTCAATTACGACGCCGAAAAGGTGCGCAATTTCTTTATCAACGGTGTGCCCTATCTGATCGTGCACGCACTGCAATTCATAGGGCTGACCATTGTGCTCATGATCCTCAATCCCTGGCTGACGCTCATGATCCTTTTGCCGGTTCCCGTGATCGTGTTGATCTTCAAATACCGCCTGCCCCACCTGTGGCGCTCCTTTTCCCGCGCGTGGCGCGCCTCCTCTTCCCTGACCGGTGTGCTCAACGATTCGCTCTCGGGCATTCGTGTGGTCAAGGCGTTTGCCAAGGAGGATGCCGAGACACACCAATTCTTCGGCTATTCCACCAAGCTTATGAACGCCAATCTGCGCTCCAATCTCATCGCGCTCTCCATCTTCCCCGTTATCTCGTTGATCATCGGTGTATTTGGTAACATGGTCTGGGGTGTGGGCGGCATTCAAGTCATCGGTCACCACATGTCCTACGGTGAGCTGACCACCTTTGTGGGATATATGGGCATGATCTTTGCTCCGCTCAATTTCTTCTCCAACTTTACCAACATGCTCACCGACACGCTCAACAGCGCCATGCGCATGTTTGAGGTGCAGGATATGGTGCCCGAAATTGCCGATGCGCCCGATGCCGTGGAGCTACAGCAAATCAAGGGCGATATCGAATTCAAGGAGGTGGGATTCCACTATAATCCCAACCGTCCCATTCTCAAAAACGTCAGCTTTCATATCCACGCAGGCGACCGCATCGGTCTTGTGGGTCACACGGGCAGCGGCAAATCTACCGTAGCCAACCTGATCACGCGCATGTATGACGTGGTCAGCGGCAGCGTGAGTGTTGACGGTGTGGATATCAAGCAGATCAAGCAATCCTCACTGCGTGCGGGCGTTGCCATCGTATCCCAGGAGATCTTTATTTTCCGCGGCACCATTGCCGACAACATTCGCTACGGAAAGCCCGATGCCACCATGGCAGAGGTGATTGCCGCAGCCCGCGCCGCCAACGCGCACGATTTTATCATGGCGCTCCCCGAGGGCTATGAAACACTGGTTGGCATTGGCTCCCGCTCACTCTCGGGCGGTGAAAGACAGCGCGTTTCGATTGCGCGCGCCCTTTTGCTTGACCCTGCGATCCTGATCCTTGACGAGGCAACCGCTGCAATGGATACCGAGACCGAGCTGCAGATCAGCCAGGCAATTGACAAGCTGATCGAGGGCAAGACCAGTATCAGCATCGCGCACCGCCTCTCCACACTCAAAAACTGCAATTACATCATGGCAATGGAAAACGGTGAGATGGTGGAAATGGGCACGCAAGAGGAGCTGATGGAAAAGCAAGGCGTTTACTACAAGCTGTGGACGCTGCAAAACGAACAAATGACCAAGGTTATGGAAGGCAAATAAGGAGGTAAACCATGCAAGAGCAAGCACTTTTTGATAAGCGCATCTCAATTGCGCTCACTCCCGAAAACGCGCAGTTTTCGCTTTCTGCGGGCGGTCTTTTGTCGCTGACGCTGACAAAGCAGGACGGTACCGTGGAGGAATTTGAACGCGTGATTCCCGTTCGCGCCTTCCCCATCACCGATCCCGACCTCTACATCTGCATCCGCGAGCCGGACAGCAGAAAAAAGGGCAAGGGCGAGGAGATCGGCATGATCGAGCGTCTTGCCGATTTTGACGAGCAGGCACAAATCCTGATCGGACAGGAGCTGGATCGCCGCTACTTTACCCCCGAGATCAAAAAGATCCATTCCCTGCACGAAAAATTCGGATACCTGTATTTTGACGTGACTACCGATGCGGGTCGCTCCGAATTCATTATGGCAAATCCGACCGGCAGCTTCCGCACGCTGGAGGATGGCAGAGTTTTCATGTATGACATTGACGGCAACTGCTTCTGCGTGCCCGACGCAGCGCGCCTTGACAAGGCAAGTCTGAAAAAGATAGAGATCTATCTCTGACGGAGGTGCTTTGATGAAGCTGCTTTACGATCTCGGACAAGCCGAGCGCGCGGCATTGGATGCCGCAGGCGGCAAAGACGAGGAAATTTTATACTGTATTCCCTTTGAATACGAAGGCGACCGCATGGTACAGGGCTTTATGGTGCTGACAGCCTCACACCTTTACAAGCTTTGCAACGGTGCCTTGACAAATGTATGGGAAATGCGCCGCATGAGCGAATTTTCCGTAGAATTGCTGTATGGCTGCGGTGCCTTTATGGCAAAGTTGGACGGAGATAGTGTGCAGCTGTGTCGCTTTTCCAACGGAACATGTGCGACGCGCTACACCATACTGGCACATGCCTGCGACATGGTTGCCGCAGGACGCACCACCAATCTGCCCACCAGCGACGAGCCTGAGCGCTACTGCCCCAAATGCGGCAGACCCTTTATCCGAAATACGCACATCTGCCCCTTCTGTCAGGATAAAAAGAAGATCTACACCACGCTCTGGCGCATGACCAAGGGCATGCGCCTCTGGATCATGGCACCGCTGCTGACCGCTGCAATCGCACTTTGCCTGACCTTTATTGCCCCCTTTTTCCAGGAGATTCTGATCAACGATTACATCCTTGCCGAAAATCCGCTTTCCATGGATAACTGGCAGGATTGGATCTTGATGTTTTTGCTGGTATCGGGCGCCATTGTTTCAATTGACGTTTTGCACCGCGTGCTCAACATTGTGCAAAGCCGCATCTCGGCTGTGACCGGTGCAAGATTTACGCGCATGCTGCGCACGCTGCTGTTCGAAAAGATTCAGATGCTCTCTATGTCCTCGGTGCAGAAAAAATCCACGGGTGACCTAATGGGCAGAATCAACAATGACGTAAATGTGGTGCAAAACTTTGTCGTGCACCTGCTGCCCACCTATTTTGCACAATTTGTCTCCTTTATCGTGGGCTTTATTCTGATTGTGACCATGAGCTTTTCGATGGGTGTCCCCATGCTGGCGCTGTATATTTTTCTGCCACTGCCTATCGTGGTGTTCGCCATTTGGAAATTCCGCGATAAGATGAAGCTGCGTAACCGCCGCGCATGGATGCTGGGCAGACGCACCAATCTGACGCTGCAGGATACCTTAAGCGGCATTCGCGTGGTCAAGACCTACGGACGCGAGCAAAGCGCGATTGATACCTTTGCCGATTGCACCGAAAAGCAATCCAGGCAAAACCTTTCCAACGCGCGACTGTTTGATCTTGTATTCCCCGTGCTGGGCTTTATTATGCGACTTGGCAGCTACCTGATTCTGTGGCACGGAAATCTGCTTTTGTTCCACGGCACAATGGGTGTGGGTACACTCAACCGATTCAACGCCTATACAAACATCATTTACGCTCCCCTGATGCAGATCACCACCATTCCGCGTAACATCTCGGAGTTCATGACCTCGTTTGGCAAGATCATGGAGATCATGGAGGAAGAGCCCGAGATCGCGGACGTCAATATGCCGCAGCACGTCACGCTGTCCGGTGCGGTCAGCGTCAAAAACGTGACCTTTGGCTACGAAAGTGCCACGCCGGTACTCAAAAACGTCTCCTTGGACGTAAAGCCGGGTGAGATGATCGGCATTGTGGGTCACTCGGGCTGCGGAAAATCCACGCTGATCAACCTGATCATGCGACTTTACGACCCTGCCGAGGGCTGCATTGAATTTGACGGCATCAACGCCAAGGAGATCGGGCAGGCATCGCTGCGCTCACAGATGGGCGTGGTACTGCAGGAGACCCATTTGTTCTCGGGCACGGTGCGCGACAACATCCGTTACGCCAAGCCCCACGCGACCAATGCCGAGGTCATTGCCGCTGCCCGCGCTGCCAACGCGCATGACTTTATCATGTCGCTGCCGCAGGGCTATAACACGGTAGTGGGCGAGAAGGGCTATTCCCTTTCGGGCGGTGAAAGACAGCGCGTGGCAATCGCGCGTGCGCTGATCCACAATCCCAAGATTCTGATTCTGGACGAGGCAACAGCGGCACTTGATACCGAGACCGAAAAGCTGATTCAGGATGCCATTGACGGCATGACCGAAAACCGCACCGTATTTGCGATTGCGCACCGCCTTTCCACCCTGCGAAATGCAGACAGACTGCTGGTGCTTGACCACGGTGAGGTTGCCGAATGCGGCACACACGCAGAGCTTTTGGAGCAAAAAGGCATTTACTACAAGCTTGTCATGGCGCAGGCACGTGCCGCCCTGGAAAAGACCGGCGGCATGATGTAACGTCCCTTACCAAGCGCAAATATCCAAAAGCCAAAGCAGAAGCCTTGACAAAGGCTTCTGCTTTTCTGATTGCGTAACGGACCGTCGGGAACGTCGGTCCCTACAAGGGAATCGCAAACCGCCTCGTCCCCCCTTGGGTGCGCATCCCCTTTTGTGTCATCCTGCCTGTGTATTCTTTGGTAGGGGTCGGCACCTTGACGACCCGCCGCGCGAACGCATCGGGCGAGCATCCCTTTACGTGTCATCCTGAGCGGAGCACCCCACTATGTGTCATCCTGAGCGAGGTCGCAGAGCGACCGAGTCGAACTTTTGCGGGTCGAACATTTCGCGGCAGAGCCACGAAATTGAGCAAGCAAAAGCGCAAGTGCTCGCTTATGCGAGCCGCAGCGGGATCTGCGATGGGTTTGATCAATGTCTGCTTAGCCGGAGTAACTAAGCCTCTCCCACCGGGCAGAGGGGGAGGCAACCCCTCCACCGCAATCGCGAAGCGGCACGCTGCGCCGCTTCACTGCGGTCCCCCTCCCCTAAAGGGGAGGCTTTTTTCGCGTATCGTAAACCGTTTTCCGGATCCCGCGCTGCGCGCGCCCTACGGGTTCGACTGCGCGCGAACACCACAACGCGGTGTCCGCGCTCCGCTCAGGATGACACAAGGGGGGCGCGCAAAAAGCCCCCCTCCGGGAGTTAGAGAGGAACAAACGATTGATTATCGTTTGTGACGAACGGTCGAGCCAAAGCAGCGCGGCAAAGGAGCGAGTGTATCGAGCGACGCATGACGAGCATGCGACGCGAGCGTGCAGCTAAAGGGGGGAGCCTGCGGTAGCAACAAGGATGGAGCGTATTGCCCCAAGCGCTTAACCGAGCCCCTTTTGCTCGCATTCTCCTACCGTCATTTTGCAGACCGAAACGCCCCTATGCCATCAATTTGCAAAATGCCACCTCCCTCCCGGAGGGAGGCTTTTTCGCGTGTCATAAACCGTTTTCCAGATCCTCAAAGCGCAGCTTGCGCTTTGACTTTCAAAAATCAGCAATTCATTGCAGATTTTTGAAAGTTCGACTCGAAAACATCCGCACAGGGATGTTTTCTCGCTCAGGATGACACAAAGGGGGATGCTCCGCTCAGGATGCCACAAAATGGGGAGGCTTTTTGGCGTGTTGTAAACCGCCTTCCGGGCAAAGATATGCAAAATCCCACTTGCTATTTGACTGTAAATCTTGTATAATAGAGAAAAGCCCCAGTGAAAGGAGTTCTGTACATGAAGCAAGTACATCTGATCTGCAACGCACACATTGACCCCATCTGGCAATGGGATTGGCAAGAGGGCGCGGGCGCGGTGCTCTCCACCTTCCGCTCCGCTGTCAATCTGGCGCATGATTTTGATTATATTTTTTGTCACAACGAGGTCACTGTCTACAAGTACGTAGAGGAATACGACCCTGCGCTCTTTGAAGAGATCCGCGAACTGGTCAAGGCGGGCAAATGGCACATTATGGGCGGCTGGTATCTCCAGCCCGACTGCAACATGCCCAGCGGCGAGAGCATGGCACGCCAGATTCTGGAGGGCAAGAGATACTTTACCGATCGCTTTGGCGTTGCCCCCACCACCGCCATCAACTTTGATTCGTTCGGGCACAGCCGCGGCTTGGTGCAGATCATTGCCAAGTGCGGTCAGGACAGCTACATCTGCTGTCGTCCCGATTCCTATGCCTGCCCCCAGCCTGCAAGACAATTCCTTTGGGAAGGCTTTGACGGCTCGCGCATCAAGGTCATGCGCGCATACGACGGTGGCTACAGCTCCCCCATGGGCAATTCCCTTTCAAGCATTATCAGCAAGGCAAACGCGCAGCCCGAGGACACCGTTTGCGTGCTGTGGGGCGTTGGCAACCATGGCGGTGGTCCCTCCCGTAAGGACCTTGCCGACATTCAGAATTACATGCAAGAGGGCGACAGCCTTTACTTAATCCACTCCACTCCCGAAAAATTCTTTGCAAGCATTGAGCCGACCGAGGTGTTCAAGCAGTCCTTGCGCATCTCCATGCCCGGCTGCTATACCTCAATGGGTAAGATCAAGCGCAAGCACGTGCAGCTTGAAAACGAGCTTTATGTAGCAGAGAAAATGATGTCGGCTGCCTGCATTTCGGGTGCGATACGCGAGTATCCCGAGCAAGCCTTTCACACCATTACCGAGGATCTGCTCAACGCAGAGTTCCATGACGTGCTGCCCGGCACCAGCATTCAATCGGGTGAGGATAATGGTCTGAAGCTGCTGGATCACGGTCTTTTGGAGGCAGAGCGCCTGAAAACCCGCGCATTCTTTGCCCTTGCTGCAGACCAGCCCGTGGCGGCAGAGGGTGAATACCCCGTCATTGTATACAATCCCACCGCACAGCACGTGCGCGAGAACGTGTTCTTTGAAATGATGCTGGCGGATCAGAACTGGACAGATTCGGTCACCGAGATCACCATGAAGGACAAGGATGGCAATCCCGTTCCCTCCCAGCAGATCAAGGAAGAAAGCAACCTCAATCTGGACTGGAGAAAGCGCGTGACCTTTATGGCGGACGTGCCGCCCATGAGCATACGCCGCTACGGTGCCTTTGCTAAGGTCACTGAGAAAAAGAAGCCGCAAAGACCCGAGAATCCCACCTTTGACAACGGCCACAAGCGCGTGGTCATTGACAAAAAGACCGGTCTTTTGTCCTCGTTTTGTCTGGACGGTGTGGAATACGTCAAGGATGGCTTTGCACTTTGCATGTTTGACGATAACCCCGACCCGTGGGCAATGCTGCCCTTCCAGCTCTCCCGTCTTGGCACGAACGAGCGCCCCTTTACCCTGATGCAAGCCCCCGACGGAGTGTTTGCAGGGCTTCCCTCTATCTCGGTCATTGAGGACGGAGAGATCTATATGGGTGTAGAGGCTTTCTTTGGCTGTGAAAACACGCGCGCACGTGTGCTGTACAAGATTTATAAAAACAACGACCTTGTGGACGTGGACGTCTCGCTGTTCCTTGGCGACATCGACCGCTTTATCAAGCTCAAGGTGCCCTTTGCTCACGAGGGTGAGCTGATCGGTCAATCGGTATTCGGCACCGAGCAGCTTTACACAGATGCAAGAGAAAACGTCTCGCAGCGCTTTATTGCCCTACGACAGGAAAACGGGCTCTGCACCGCACTGCTCAACAACTGCACGTATGGCAGCCACTTTGAAAACGGCTCTCTCTATCTCTCGCTTTGCCGTGGCGTTTCCTATTGTGCGCATCCCATTCCCGGCAGAGAGATCATTCCCACCGACCGATTTATCAAAAAGATCGATCAGGGCGAGAACAACTATTCCTTCCGCCTGGGCATTTTTGCGCAAGACGAGCTGGAGAATTCCGCACAGTGCTTTAACCACAAGCCCTTTGCATTTAATATCTTCCCCACCGGCAGCGCACATCCCGACATTGCTCCCTTTGCCATTGACCTTGGCGACAGAGCGATCAGCCTTGTCACGCTCAAGGGCGCTGACGATGCCCCCGGTACGTTTATTCTGCGCCTGTTCAACAACACGCCCGATGCAAGAGAGGCAACACTCTCACTTGCCGGTGCAACCCTGCCCCTTTCCTACGTTCCCTACGAGGTTAAAACCGTGATATACAAAAACGGCACCCTGAGTGAATCGGCGCAAATGATCATTTGATTGAAAACAGCCTTGCGGCAATGCCGCAAGGCTGTTTTATTTTGGCTGTTTATTCTGTTTTATTTGAGTGCAAACAGCTTGACAAACATTTCGTCGCCATACTGGCACTGATCCAGATAATCTATGCGAATGCTGTGGATATCACCCTGCCAGAAGCTCTTTCCGGTCAGATCCACAGTCAGGGTGTGATATTCACCGTCCGCGATCAGCGAGGCGCGGATCATAGCATTTGCATTGGGTGCTTTGACGTCGCCTACACAGAAGAACAGATCAATTACGTTGTTGCTCTGACTGTTGGTCTTGGGCAGCATGTACACGATCTCCAAGGTCTTGTAGTCCTTGGCATTGAAGAAATCCTGTACCGCCACGGTCACGTGCGGGTCATCACCCGTTACGATCAGGCGCGTGCCCTTCTCTGCAGAATCATACTTGACCAGTGTATTGCTGGTGGGAACGAGCAGTGCAAGATCTGCCTGCGCGGTCAGATCCAGTACGGGCTCAGTTTTGATAATGGGCTGATTGTTCTCGGGCTCGCGCTCGGGAACGTCCAGGCTATCACCGTAATAGTACTCGTTAAAGACCGTAAACTCATCCTGAATGCGAATGGATTCAGAATTCTTGTAAAGCCCCTCGTTGGCAGTAAAGTCGCGATGCTCGGTAAAGAGTGCACGCAGCTCAGGCAAGCTGCCGGTTGCCATCATGTAGCTGTATTCGATCGGCTCGAAGGACTTGATCAGAATATTCTTCAGGGGGGCGACGTAATTGGTGGCAAAATCCTCACTGTCCATGGAGTTGTTGTACTGATAGCAGCCTGCCTTGAAGCAATCCACACCGGGCACGTACAAGCCAAAGCCGTAGCCGTGCTCGGGGCTGGTCCATGCGCACCAGGTCTCGGTATTGGACAGGCGCAGGCGGAAGGTGCAATCCCCTGCCCAGAGATAATCGCCCCAGAAATTCAGGTCGTGGCGGTAAGAAAGCGTGTCATTGGTCCAAGGATTGGTTCCGTTGTAGAAGGAAAATACGCTCAGATGGCTGACCGTATAGAATGCAGGCAGCTCCTGCTGCGCCATGCGGTGCGTCCAGTTGGAAAAGTCCACAAAGCGGTTGTCTACCAGAACGCGATCCTCATATATGGTATAAACGTTTTCCATATAGGAAGGCGTCAGATAATTATCCTTTGCCCAATCCAGGGGCTGCGCCTTGATGTACATGGAATTCTCGGTGACCACAACGTCAATGATGCGTCCGGGATGCAGATATTTGTCACCGCCCTGTACAGGGTTATAGCACCACTCGCTGCCGTTGAATTCACCCGGCTCAAACTCTCCGTTGCGAACCACACCGTAATAGGACTGCTGTACCAGTCGTCCCGTATCAGCCTGATTGACCAGGTTGCCAAGCCCTTCGATCGGGCACTGCTTATCCAGCAGATAATCGATGCCGCCGCCCCAGCCAAGGCGAATGCCCAGCTTATAGCGATCATTTTCAATATAGTAAGTATCGGTTGCATTGCCGTATACCGGATAATCCTCTAGCACCATCACGCAAAGCGCAAATTCCGCAGACTGACCGTTGCAGCTCTCAAAGTGCATTTTAGTCACTCCCTGCCCCTTTTTGCCATCCAGGTACTGACTGATCAGGCAGGAGAAGGTATCCTTCCCTGCTTCCAGATAAAAGTCATCAGTCACGCTCTGACCATCCACCGAATACGTCACGGTGCCGTGCAGCGGCTGTGTGGAAACGTATCCCAAGGTGATGCGGTTAAATACGTCGTCCGTACTGTCAAACACCAGTGAAACACCCTTAAAGAAGTGCAGCACGTTGCCCTCGATCGAGGTATATCCGCTTGCAAGGTAGCTCAGCCCCTCTGCATGTGTCACGCGCGCAAAGTCCCCCTCGGTTGTAATGGTCACTGCCTCGTCAAAGCTCAACAGCTCTCTTTGCGCCTTGACCACCTCAGTGGGCTGATCAGGCTGATCGGGCTGTGTGGTTTCTTCCGTATTCTGCGTGGCGTCCTCGCCCACAGTGGTATCTTGGGATTCGCTTCCCTGCTCAGGGGTTTGCACAGTGCAGGCAGCCATGCCTACAAGCATTGCCAGTGCAAGGAGTGAGGATAGCAGCATTTTTCCAAACGTACGCATATTTATTCCTCCCGGAATCAGATTTTCTTCATTATAGCATACTTTTTTGCATTTGTACAGAGTTTTTAACAGATAAAGCCACCCGTCAGGGTGGCTTTATGGATGATTTCTTATCTGTTTTTGTATTGCTCCTCAAACTCGACCGAGTTGATCATGCGGATGGCATGCTCGCGTCTGGTCACGTCTCCCTTGCGCGTCAGCTCATCCGAGCGGAAAATGATCTTGGTGCCGCTGCGCTCAAAATACTGAATTTGGTCAAAGCAAACGTCAAAGCTTCTGTGATTGCGGTCTCTGCCGTAAATACCGTCGGTGGTGATCACGGTATGGCTGAAGCAGTAGATCAAAAGCGAAATGATCAAATACAGCGTAACCAGCCAGCCGATCAGCCCAACCAGCAAGCCGGGGATCAAGCCGATCAAGGGGATCAGGAGCAAAAGAAGGCTCAGAATGTGAAAGGCAAGCAAAAACAGCAATATGATCAGAATTCTGCCAAGCACGTGCGCAAAGCTGATCTTTGATACCAGCTTGACCTGCCCGTTCTTTGCAGTTCTTTGGTTTTCTTGTGCTCTCATAGATAATCCGTCCTTTCACGTATTACCCTTATTATAAGCCAAAATGCCACCAAAGTCAATAACAATTTGTATTCTCACTGCCAAAAACGCGCTTATTCCGGCACGTACGCGTCACCGCCGGACAAGTGCGCCTCCACGATCGAGCGCGCATCCAGGATCAGATTGCCATCCTCTACGGCAATGCCACCGCGAAACGTAACCACCACAAGATCGCCAACGTCCACGCCTGCATGCTCATATTCGAGCCAGCGTCTGATGCGCAGATCCTCGGTGGACACGCGGAAGATCATGCCCTGATCGGGGTCTGTGCACATAATGCTGTCATCAATATATGCGTATCCGTCCTCCACCTTGATCAGCGTGCCCGCAAGGCGGTATTCATAAGGCTCGGCAGCCTTTTCTGTCGAGTTTGCCATTGCGTAATCAATCATCTTGCCGGCAGCCTCCGTACCAATCTCGTAAACGTAGGAATATGCAAACAAATTGGTCTTGAAATAGCCGTCCTTGGAGATATACAGCACCACCTTGTGCACACCCAGGCGATCCGAGCTGATGGTAAAGCTGAGGTAATCATTGGGAGTGTCATAACGCATCTCTGTATCGTCAATCATCTTGGCGTCGCGGCAAGAGGCAAGCACCTCCAGAATATACGCGTCATCGGTCAGCGCATAATATCCCTTGACGTCAAACTTATTTTCAACGACCGAAAAGCGATCAAGCTCCAAGAGCTCGGACAGATGATAACGATCAAACAACTCTCCAAGCGTCGCCGGCTGATCCGAATAGTATTCTGCCGAGCGGCGGTAGTTATAATATACCCCGTCGATCTTGACTGCAATTGCTTGCTCAGGATCCACGCCCTTGATCGCGCGAACCTCATAGCCAAGATAATCCCCCAACCGATCCCCCAAATGCTCCGAGCGAACCGGCACAGTATTGGTCAGGTACTCGCGCAAGGACCAGATAATATAATGGTGCTTTTCTAAAGTAGTCTTGTATTGCTCGGGCCATGCGAATGCGCCCTCCTGCCCCACGACATCCTGATCCTTATAGTGACGATCAAGATCACCGAATGAGACCACGTTGCCAAGCGGCAGCGCCTCAGTCGTGGGCAATTCATCTGTCGGCAACTTATGATTGCCGCCAAGCAGCATGGGCAGCGCGATCACACCGGCCAACACCACCACGCCAAGGCTTGCCGCCAAGATCGCCCATTTCGCCCACGGGCGCGCCACGCGCACAGTGGGAGCTGCTGCAGATGCGATCAGGTCATCGTCGATCTGTCCGAGCGTATGCACGAATTTTGGAATTTTCATACAAATATTCCCTCCTTCTTCAGGTACTCCTTAAGTCTTTGACGGGTGTGATACAGCATGCTTTTGACCTTGCTTTGGCTAAAGCCGTAGCGCTTGGCAATCTCCTTAGTCGAATCAAAGAAAAAATACTTGCGAATAAACACGTTACGCACCTGAGCGCTCTGCGTGCGCAAAAATGCGTTGATGTGCTCCGCGATCTCGCCCTCGCGCCTGCCCTCGCAGCACTCGTCCGGCAGGATCTCCTCCAGCTCGGCAAAGGATACCGTCAGGGCTCGGTCTCGCTTTGCGCGAGATAAGCTTGTCAATTTCTTGAGCGACAAATTGCGTGTGATACGGCAAATATACGCGCACAGATGCTCGGGTCGCTCGGGTGGAATGGCATTCCAAAGACCAACGTACGTATCACTGACGCACTCCTCGGCATCCTGATCGTTGCCCAGCACGCCCTTGGCAATGCCATGGCACAGCTTGCCGTATTTCTCGGCAGTTTGCGTGATCGCCTGCTCGTCACGTGCAAAAAACAGCTCAATAATACTGCGGTCATCCACGTCTCTCACCTCCCGTTTTGTTGTGATGGCGCCTTCACTCATTAAGTACCCGCAAAAAGGGCTTTGGTTGCAACGTTCATGCTCTTTTTTTATTATAGCACAAAAAATGCCTGCGCGCTATGCGCAAATCAAAGAGATAAAAATTGTGCAAAGCCCTTGCCAAAGTCAAAAGTTTGTGATATAATACACCTTGTTGCACGTGGAGGCAGTATTTCGGCTATGCCGAAATGCGAAGCGGTCATAACGGGCAAGCAAGAAAAAATGATTGATTATCATTTTTTCGCTGCGATACCGCCCCAAGCAAGGAGTACGGCAAGCCGAGTGTATCGAGGCGAAGACGGACGACTATGCAACGGCGGTGGGCACGAGTCTTGAAAACCGCTTTCACTCCCAAATTACAATTGAATATTTTTTGGAGGCATATCGAAGTGGTCATAACGGGTGAGCAAGAAAAAATGATTGTTTATCATTTTTTCGCTGCGATACCGCCCCAAGCAAGGAGTACGGCAAGCCGAGTGTATCGAGGCGAAGACGGACGACTATGCAACGGCGGTGGGCACGAGTCTTGAAAACCGCTTTCACTCCCAAATTACAATTGAATATTTTTTGGAGGCATATCGAAGTGGTCATAACG
>SVQP01000006.1:59623-75650 GCA_015065285.1 Oscillospiraceae bacterium
CAAGCCGAGTGTATCGAGGCGAAGACGGACGACTATGCAACGGCGGTGGGCACGAGTCTTGAAAACCGCTTTCACTCCCAAATTACAATTGAATATTTTTTGGAGGCATATCGAAGTGGTCATAACGAGGCGGTCTTGAAAACCGTTTGGGGCTTCCCCACGGGGGTTCGAATCCCTCTGCCTCCGCCATAAAACAAAAAGCACCCTCATCCGAGGGTGTTTTTGTTTTATGCGAGGATTTGACGGGGATTCGAACGCAGTGAGCAAAACAACCTGAATGGTTGTTTTGTGAACGGTGACCGAAGATTTTTGCGGAACATTACATCAGCCTAATTCAAGATGTCTCGCAAAAATCAAGAGCGAATCCCTCTGCCTCCGCCAAACAAAAACCGCAATTCCGATACAAAGGGATTGCGGTTCTTGTGTTTTTGTGATATAATCTCCTCAAAGCGAGGTGTTGAAGTTGAAAATAGCGGAAATTGAAAAAAGGCTGACGGAGAGTGATTGTTCGGAAGAAACGATTGAACTGTTTAAGCAGGCTCTACGGCACGTTCCAAAAGCCAACCGTTGCCAGCATTGCTATACGACCGCCGTTGCTATGAAACCGAAATTTCACAAACAAGCCATCGCCCTGATGGAATACGGCTTGGAGCAGTATGGTGATAGTTGGGTTGACCGTATGCGCTCATATCATAATATTGCCATCGTTTTTGAACAGAACGGTAATTATGGTGAAGCGCTTGCTTCTTATCGTAATGCATTGCTCTCTATTGATAAGAATGTCCGAGATTCTTATGAAGCCGAGTATGCCTTCCATATGATGCGTATGGAAATGCACTTTGCAGATTTTGACTATACGGATGATTTGCAAAAATATTATAATATTGCAGTTCAAGACAATGAATTCAGCCAAGCATTTCAGAAGAAAGCATTTTACAGATATATTGCAGAAATTATTATTTTTACTAAACAGGAAGACCCCGACGGTGCCAAAGACGCATATTATGCTGCAACCGAAATGCTTAAGCCCAATTACGTCGGACCTTTGACTCTATTGCTAAAGAGAAAAGGGTATTCGGAAACGGCAGGGGCGACAGAGGAAACTTTGAACTTTTTAAAAAAGTTTAAGCGGTCATTCAAATGCTGACTTGTATCAAAATTATTGTCATTAGCCATAAAAGAAAAAGGAGAACCTTGCGGTTCTCCTTTTTCTTTTTTTACTTACACTGCCGCGCTGCGCTTCTTTCGAATCACAAACCAGAACAGTGCAAATCCGCCAAGTCCTATCACGGCGACTGCACCAATGGCAATGCCTACGATCGCACCAACGGGAAACGCGTCCTTGGGAAGCTCTGCGCTGCATACGTCGCAAACGTGATCTTTGTTTGCATCCACATGCTCGGCAGGTGTTCTTGTATCTGCGCAGACGTTGCAATCGCTGTCACAGTCGTGATCATACTCGTGTCCGAGTGCAGCGATATCCTCGGTTTTGGTATGCTCGCTGTTATGCGCACAGGTATAGGTTTTGGTGCCAACGGCTGCGCAAGTGGGATTGGTAGTGATAACGCCCTCATCCCACGCGTGTGCACTCTCATCGATCGCCACGTCCTCGGTTTTGGTATGCTCGCTGTTATGCGTGCAGGTAAAGGTCTTGGTGCCAACTGCTGTGCAGGTGGGCTGGGTGGTCACAACGCCCTCATCCCACGCGTGTGCACTCTCATCGATCGCGACGTCCTCGGTCCGTACATGCTCGCTGTTATGCGCGCAGGTAAAGGTCTTGGTACCAACTGCTGTGCAGGTGGGCTGGGTGGTCACAACGCCCTCGTCCCACGCGTGCGCACTCTCATCGACGGGAATCGGCTCTGTATAGGTGTGCGTGCTGTCATGCGCGCAGGTGTAGGTCATTTCGCCGGGTGCATTGCAGCTCGGGGTGGTAGTCACCGCACCGGTATACGCGTGCTCACGAACCGTCAGCGTGCCGCTCTCATAGGCAATGCTGTAATTGTCGCTTGTCGCTGCACCTGTGATGGTAATTTCGTACTCCCCTGCCTTACCGACAGTTGCTTGGGTGTTCAGGGTCACTTCTACGGGAAGCTGCTCGCCGCCGACAAGTCCTTCTACGCGATGCGTCAGCGTGTAGGTGCCATCGACGCAAATGACCTGATCATCTGCGATCACGGTAATATTCTTTCTTCCGATGCTGACCGAAAGGCTACCCACCGCACCGTCAAAGTGGTTATCATCCCCTTTGATTCTGTAGTATACGGTGTATTCGCCTGCGTTCTTGCCCAGGGGCAGGTCAGCGCTCCAGTTCTCCTGATCAAAGCTGTATTCCACAACGCCGCCAAGCGCTGCGCCGGGATTTACAAGCGCTTGCTCTTGTCCGCTGTACACAAGCCCCTCAATCGGGCTCGGCTCTGCTTCAAACGCGGGCGCTATCTTGTTGATGGTAAGCGTCAGCGCCTGGGAGCTTGCCGCCTTGTAATTTCCTGCTGCCGGAATGCTTGCAATGACACTGTACGTTCCTGCCTCCACGGGAAGTCCCGTTCCGCTCGAGGTGCCGGTATAGGAATACGTAATCTCACCGGTATAGGTATCCAAGCCAAGCAGCACCACCGAGGGCAGATCCACGATAGCCGGCTCACCGGTATAATCTACCGTCAGGCTTTCTGTACCCCACAGAACGGTGGCATCGGCAGCCTCTATCGTATATTCTAACGTATACATCTCAGTTCCCTTATAGTAGGTCCCGTCGCTTACATAGTAGTAAAGGATTCCGACGCCTGCATTTGTCCGCTTGTTGTCGCTCTGGGTAAATCCGGAGGTCGGCGAATAGCCGTACACAACGTATCCCCAATCGCTCTCAGCGGGCGTTGCAACCACTTGGGGAGTTCCGTCATAGACAAGCCCCGGAATCGCGGTGGGATGCGTGGTGATGGTTGCTTGCGCGCGCTCCACGTATACCATAATCGGGGCGGATTTCACGGTTTTTGTCAAGCCGTTATCCGTGCGCTTTGCCGTTACCTCGCAGTAAAAATACGTTTTTGTTTCTATCTCAATGCCATATGGGAACCACTTCGGATCAACGGTAAACCCGCGCGTGTTTCTCAACTCCGAAACGCTCCATCCTGCACTGTTCGAATTCGCGGGCGTGCGATACCACTCAACCGTATAGGTATGCAACTCCTGCTGGGCAAAATCCACGCTTACCGAAAATCCCTCGCCATACACAACGCTGACGTCATCGCTGACACTGATCACGGGCGCAATGGGCTGATAGGGGGTCAGCTTGGCATACAGAACGACATCACCCGTATCGGTTGCTGTGATTTCTGTCACAACAGCATCAGAGCCCGATCGAGTCCAGCCGCCAAAGACATATCCGTTCTCCGAAACCACCGCACTGATGGTGGCGCCGTAGCCGTAGTAATAATAGCTCGGCTCAAATGTATACGCGGTAGTTTTTGTTCCGTTTTTCCAACGGTATCCGATTTCAAACTTTCTGACAACCGTACTGTTCTGATGCTCGTTTGTCAGCGAGGTGATCTCCTCTTGGCCGGTATAATACGTATAAGGGCTTAAGGGCAAACTGACAGACGCGGGAATGCTTTTGGGCGCTACTATGGTATTCAGCTTAAAGCAATTTCGCACAAAGCCGGTTGCCGACAGTCCTTCTGCTACGTCAAAATCAGACATATCCAATCTTTCCAGCGCCGAGCACTTGCCGAACATATAGGAAATCCCTTTGACCTTGCCGGTGTCGATGCCGGTCATATCCACGCTGACAAGCTTGGTGCAGCCATCAAACATGCTTGCCATGCTTTCCACCTTTGAGGTATTGACTCCGGCAAACGAAAAAGACGAAAGTGAGGTGCAGCCTGAAAATACGCTTTCCATATTGGTGACCTCTGAGGTATCGATGCTTGAAAGATCAAAGCTCTCAAGAGAGCTGCAGCCGCTGAAAAGATTGTAAAGAGAGGTTGCGCCACTTGTGTCCAGCACAGAGAGATCAATGCTCTTAAGGCTGGCAGCCCCCGAAAACATGAAGGTGATATCCAAAGGCTTTGCTCCCTGTAAACCCGAAAGATCCAGATTTGCAAGCGAGGTGCAACCGCTGAACATATTTTTTGTATTGGTGACCCCCGATGCTCCCCAGCCGCTTGTATCAATCGATTCAAGCGCCTTGCAGTTGGCAAACATCGATCCCATATCTGTTACCTTGGCGCACGTAAAGCCCTCTCCCAAAGTCAGCTCCTCAAGGGTTTCGCAGGAAGCAAAGGTGCCTTGCATGCTTGTGACACGGGCGGTGGAAAAGCCGCTGAGATCCAAGGAGACAAGCGACTTACACTGCCTGAAGGTGCTGGTCATATCCGTCACCTTTTCGCAGGTGAAGTTCTCGCCAAAGGTCAGCGTGGTCAGACTGCTGCATCCGTTGAAGGCATTTTCAAGCGTGGTGATATTTCTGCCGTCCAGATTGGAAAGATCAAGGCTTTTCAGCGCTGCGCACCCCCAGAACACGCCTGCAAAATCCGTAACGCGGGAAATATCAAGCCCCGAAACGTCCAGACTTTTGAGCTGCGCGCAGCCGTAAAACGCATTCATCATATTGGAAATCGGTGCGCCGTCAAAGCAGGAAATATCCAGCTCCTCGATCGCTGAGCAGCCGTCAAATGCGCTCTCTATATTGGTAACCAAGGGCGCGCTCACAAAGGAAAGATCCAGCTCGGTCAGACTTGAACAGCCGGCAAACATTCTTTGTGCGTCGGTCACGTAGCGCATATCCAGATAAAGCGTGCCGTCAACCGTTGCGGAAAAAGAGGTCAGATTGGTATCCTGAAACCAGAACGCAGTGGACGGCGGCGCGATGGGGCTGTAGATGATGACGCTTTTAATCGCATCACGGCTGGAATTCCAAGGAACACCGGCGGCATTGTTGACCGCTGCAATACTCTCCTTGCTCCATTTGTAAAACCCACTGCTGCCCTGTTCAGCCGAAAGCAGCAGCTTATCGTTGTGCACGTACCAATAAACGTCGGTAGCCTCTTCAAACGTGGCAACGGTAACGGAAGAATCGGCTGTTGCCGCACTTGTCGTCAGGGTGAAAATTCCGAGCGATGCGATCAGCAGCATCACAAGCAGCAACCCCGCTATTTTCAGTTTACTTGTTGTATTTGTCATGATTCCATCTCCCTATATATGTTTCATAGTTTTTGATTCTTCGGACAATTGCAGATTCCAAACCATTCCTCGCCTTTTACAAAGTGCCTGCACTCCGCGCAGGTAGTATCGGGGGTGCGCTTGATCTCTCCCGCAAAGCTCTTGCAAGCATCCTGCATCATAGTGACGAAGGGTGCTCCCTTCTCCGTATATACAGGCTCTTGGGTGAAATCCGGGTAAATCACAATCGGTTGACATAGCGGACTCTGCCGGTCACATTCTTCATAATAACCGTACCGCAGCTCAAAGGTCCTGCCATAAGTATTCACGATCTTATAAAGATCCCCTTCCTTCGGGCTGACCTTTTGCTGTAGGTCGCTGTTTTGAATGAGCGTGTTTAACATATCGGACTCCTTCATCCATGTAAAATAAAAATCTGCTACACTGTTGTTGATAACAGTATAGCAGATTTTTCCTGTTTGCGGTATTACCCAAAAGCCCGGTTCGAGGTCTGATTTTCGGGATAAGAAAAAGAATTGATATATCTTTTTCGCCGTGTTTGGGATATATAAAATCACAGAATCGCGGCAAATTCCGACCTTGGCAGCCCTGATTTTTCGCTCACGATTCGCACCGCCTGCTTGACAACAGAGAGCGATATGTGCAGATGATCGGCGATCTCACGGTTGCCCATGCCAAAGGCTGCAAGCTTTGCAACCTCGCGCTCCTTGTCGGAAAGCGTGGTCAGAATCGTCTTTCCCCTGACCGTACCCGAGAGCTTTGACCAGCCCTCGTTATAGATCTTATAGAGCTTTTTAACCTCTTTCCAAGCATTCTCGTCGATCAGAGAGAGGCGTCTTTCCATAAGCGTATCAAGCGCGCGGCAGTATTCGGCAAGCACACCGTAGAATCTATCGGGGAGTGCAAGCGCAATGGCTTTGTCAATATGGTAGATCGCATCCTCATCCTTGCCGCAGTTGTGATAGATTGCGGCACAGGTCAGGCGCAGATAGATCTCCGCCATAATGGTATTATTGGCTCTCGCCCATGAAATCATGGGTTCTACCGAAAAGGAAATGACCGACATAATATAAAGACCCTGGGTGCCTTCCACCTTGGTAAGACCCATGGCAACTGCGTAACCGAGCGCATACAGATACTTGGCGTAATACACCTTTGCTGCAGGGTACGCATCCTTGTGAATTGGCTCAAAACGCCCTTTTTTGAACCATTCCGGGAAGCTTTCCACGTTATACACCATAATATCAACGGCACTGATGGCAAGCTGCATCACGTCTCGGTCATTGTCGTTTTTGGCAGGCGCTTCGGCAATATGTACCTTGGCGCGTCGCCACATATCAATATCGCCCTTCCATACGGCACACTGGGCAAGCAGCATGCCTGCCGATAGCACGGCATAAAACCCCGAGTGCTTTGAGAGCAGATAGTTGGCAATATCATATACCTTGTCGATCTCGCCACGGGAATACGCAACCTCGGCTTCAAACAGCACCTGTGCCTCGTGATTGTAAGCAAGACTTTCACCCACCTGATCGGCAGTGCCGGGGGTGTGGTACAGATCGGACATATACAGAAACGGTGTTTTGCGAGGGAGCGGCATATTCGCATGATGCTCGGCTCTTGCTTGCTTGGTTCTGCCATCCACAGGTCTTTGTGCATTCGCGGGGATCATCCAGGCGCGTCCCAGACGCGTGGCCCCCTCTATTCTTCCGTTTGCACACAGCACCTGAACAAATCTTTTGGATAGTCCCCATTTTTTTGCTGCTTCATCTATTCCGATATAATCCATTTGATTCCTCTCATCATGCGTTTTGTACAATTCGTTTTCGCGAATGATATTACCGTTCGCTTTCGCGTACTTTATTATACACCGATTTTTCTGAATTGTCAACCGCTTTGCGCGCGTCTTGCAAAAAAAGAGAGCCCCATCGGACTCTCTTTGGATTCAATCAAGCTCTGCAAGTATCGCGAAGTGGTCGGAGTAGAATAACCCCTTCCCTTCCATATCATCGGGAACAATGCTGCATGCGCGGCAGGGGCACGAGGTATAGATATAATCAATTTTGGCACAATTCTCGGGAGCAATGCGTCCGAAATTGTGAAACGTGCCGCCCAGGGATGCGGTAACGTCAGCGGCACCGCGTGCCTGCATGGCATTTCGCAAAATGCCGATCTCGGGAGCATCCGGTGTGGCGTTCATATCACCCGTAAGTATGATAGGCTGGGAATAGCGCTCCAGACGTGCGCACAACAGTGCTGCCTCAATTCTTCTGGCAATCGCACCCTGATGATCCAGGTGCGTATTGCAAAAGCAAAGCTGCTTTGCCGTGCGCTTATGGTACAGCACCGCCACGGTTGCCATTCTTGGGCAAGGGCTCTGATCACCGCCCAAGGTCGATCCGGGCACGCAAGGGGTAGCGGTCAGCCAAAAATTCTCCTCACTAATCAGCGAAAACTCTGCTGTTTTAAATGCAATTGCCATGGATTCACCGGTATAATCCCGTTCTCTGCCACAGCCCACAAAGCGATAGTCCGTCAGGCTTTGCTCAAGACTTGCGCGCATAGCGCCCGTGCACTCCTGAAAACCGATCAGATCGGGGCTTGTGCGTGCCAGCATGTCTGCCACGCGTCCGCGCCTGTTTGTAAAGCTGTTAATGCCGTCGCCCGTGTTATCCACACGCAGATTGAAGGTCATGACCTTGATGCTTTCCATGTTTCCTCTCCTTTATTTCTCCAAAGGTAAATGCTCAAACAAGCGATATACGTCGCCCGCGCCCATGATCACCACGGCATCGCGCTCGTTTACCTTTTCTGCAAGCACGGCGGCAATTTTTTCATACTCGGGCACGTAGCGCGCATGTGCGCCGATTTTGGACGCAAGCTTTGCAGAGCTGATACCACGGCTATCCTTTTCTCTTGCCGCGTAAATATCCACCAAAATGACATCATCCGCTGCAGCAAACGCCTTGACATACGCATCTGCCAGCTGCGCGGTGCGGCTGTAGGTGTGCGGCTGGAACACGCAAAACACGCGCTCAAAGCCCATCTCGCCCATGCCCTGCAGGGTGGCTGCCACCTCGGTGGGGTGGTGTCCGTAATCGTCGTAAACGGGAGCTCCGTTCAATCTTCCCTTATATTCCATGCGTCTGCCCGCACCGCCAAAGGCACGCAAGCCGCCCGCAATATCCTCGGCGCAAATACCGCACAAATGTGCACTTGCAGCTGCTGCCAGCGCGTTATACACGTTGTGCTTGCCGGAAACCGAAAGCTGCACGTGCGAGAAAAACTCTCCGTCCAGCAAAATATCAAATGCGGGATAGCCGCCATTGTAAGACAGATTGACCGCGCGGAATGTGGCATACTCGTTTTCCATGCCAAACGTGATCACACCGCCAAGATACTGCTCAACTGACGCCATGACCTCGGCATCATCCGCGTTGACCACGGCAAAGCCGCTCTCCCCCGTCAGATCAGCATACTTGCCAAACGAGGTGCGGATCTGCTCCATACTCTTGAAATAATCCACGTGCTCCATCTCTACGTTGAGAATGACCGCAATGCTGGGATTGAAATCCAAAAAGGAATCCATATATTCACATGCTTCAAAGATGAAATGATCCTTGCCGCCGATGCGATATGCACCGTCCAGGCATGCGGTAGTTGCGCCGGAAAGCACGGTGGGGTCCGCACCCGCATCCACAAAGATCTGTGCGCACATGGACGTGCACGTGCTTTTGCCGTGCATACCCGCCACGCCCACACGACGCGTATATCCCAGCATAATATAACCCAGATAATCCGCGCGCGAAATGCAAGGAATGCCCTGCGCCTTGGCATAGGTATATTCGGGATTTTCGGGCGAGATTGCCACGGTATATACCACCATATCAGCCCCGTATGCCGCGCTTTGATCATGCTCGTAATACAGGCGAATTCCCGCCGCCTCCAAGGACTCGGTGACTGCGGTTTGCGTGCGGTCGGTGCCACTGACGCTATAGCCGCGCTGATGCGTGATCAGCGCAAGCGAGGACATCATCACACCGCCAACACCGATAAAGTGAATATGCTTTGCGCCGTCAATCATCTGTGCGATGGCTGCGGCTCCGTAATGTGTATTGGGAGTTGCCATATCTGCTCCTGTCATTCATACATTGGATTTTGCTTGGACGAAAATCATTTACATTCTAAAGGGAAATTCACAAAAAATTCCGATAGCGATTGAATAAAAATCACATAACTAAATTATAATGATATCATGCAGTTTTTTCATTTTGAGTTCGACTTTTGATTCTTTCATACTGTAACTCTATGAAGACGGAGGTCTGAGTTATGCAGATCACAGATATCAAAATCAGAAAACTGTTTGATGAAGGTCCGATGAAAGCCATCGTTTCCATCACTTTCGATCATCAGTTGGCAGTACATGACATCAAAGTCATCTACGCACGCGACAAGTACTTCATCGTTATGCCCAGCCGCAAGAACCCCGATGAAACCTACAGAGACATTGCACACCCCATCAATGCGCAGTTCCGCGCAGCGCTGGAGCAGGCAGTGATCGAGGCATATCAAAAGGAGCTTGAGCTGGCAGCACAGATGCCTGCCGAGGAAACCGCCACGGTATAAGTTGCAGTGCCTGCAAAGAGAGGAACTCCCGAAAAGGGGGTTCTCTTTTTTTGCTTATTGGTGCTTATAAGCTGCCCGTTCCGAACAGAATCCCCTCGTTTTTGATGCTCAGCGTGCCGAATTTTCCATCAAACAAGCTGCCCGGATTGCACACAAGCAGCGGCTTTTGCAGCACCTGATTTCCAAAGGCTGTGCCTGTATCGTACCACGCCTGCTTTTGCAGGTGTGTGTGCCCGTATAACAGCACGTCCGCACGCATCTGCGCGGCATACGCGCATGCGCGCTCTGTGCCCGCCTTGACACCGTGCGTATGCCCGTGCATGATCAGAATGCGGTACGCACCCACCTCGATCAGTGCCTGCTCGGGCACGCTCTGCCCTTCAAAGGCGGTATAAAAATCGCAGTTACCACGCACACATCTGACGCAAAGATCCTGATATTCCAGCACACGCAAGTCGCGCAGCCCGTCTCCGAGAAACAAAATCGCATCGGGCGCGTGCACCTGCTTTTGCAACACGCGATCAACCAGATCCGCTCTTCCGTGGGAATCCGAAATCACCAGATATTCCATACTCAACAAGAATAAGTACCCGTGGGCAGCGCATCCCTCTCGGGCTGATATGCAGCGCCCTTGGGAACAACCAAGGAAAGCGCATTGCGCACACATCTGACGCACAGCTCCTTGACCTGGGCAACCTCACCGTCCACACAAATGCTCTGCGGTGCTTCAAAGAAATACTGCACGGTATGGCACTTGACGTATTCAATGATGCCACGGGCTCTGGGGTGCCCGACAAACGTGCCGTTTTTATAAAGTGACACCAAGGTCAAAAAGCGGGTTCTGCTGACGTTTTTGATCAACAACGTATCCAACACACCGTCCTGCAGCAGTGCCAAAGGTGTGGAATGGAAGCCGCCACCGCACCACGCGCCGTTTGCCACGGCAGTCAGCAGCATGTGCCTTTGCTCAGGCTCTCCACCGTCCAGCGAGACCTTGGCGCGCACGCCCGGCTTGCGGATCAGCGTAATCACAAGTCCCGCTATATATGCCATATTCTTGGGAACCAAGCGGCTGTGCTTGATCTTTGCTACCTGCTTGACTACCTCGCAGTCAAAGCCGATATTGATCATATTGGTACAGAGCTTATCGTTATATTGCATCAGATCCAGAGAGACCACCTCTCCGTCCAGCTGTGCAGCCACGTCCAAAAACGCTTCCTTGCCCTGAAAGTTGCGCACAAAATCATTGCCCGTGCCAACCGGCACAACACCAACCGATGCATTGGCAAAGCCATGCGCACCGTTGACGGTCTCGCTGATGGTTCCATCACCGCCACAGGCATAAAAGCGCAGATAAGTATCCGGATTCTGTTTGCAAAGGGTGTGAACAAACTCGGTTGCCTCGCCCTGTGCACTTGTGGTATGAATTTCAAAATCCACGCCCCTTTCGGTACAGGTGCGCGCAATTTGCTCATGCAGATCAGACTGCATCTCGCCCTTACCGGCGGCAGGATTCAGAATAAAGACGTGCTTCATTTTTTCATTCATATCATTTGTTATCCTTTTGGTTGAATTTGACATACTCAATCATTTTATTATACCATATCCTTTTCCGTTTTGTCTACCGTTTTCACAGATTTTTCGTTCGCTTCATACCATGTTAACGAATATGACACAGGAAAGGAGAAACACCATGACACTGGATCGGAACGCCGTGGACCAGCTGCTCTCGCTCAACGACAAGCAGCTTGCCATCGTCATCAGAAAGCTTTCGGCAGAAGCCGGCATAGACCCCACTGCCCTGCAAATCACTCCTGCTACCATATCTGCCATTCGCGCAGCGCTTTCGGTGGCAACCGATGAGGATTTGAAAAAAGCAAGCGAACAGCTTGCGGGCTTGCAAAGGAACGGGAAACAGCATGATTAACGGGTCACAAGGAGAGGACTTGCTGCAGCGTCTGATACAAGACCCCGAGGTGCAGGCAGCGCGCGAGGATGACCCTGCCCAGGCGCCCGCCAAAGCTGCGGACGCGCTGCCCATGCTATCCCCTGAGCTGATGGGCAAGCTGCCCATGCTCATGTCCGCCCTGGGTCCCGTGATGACCGGCAAATCGGGCATGGGCGGCAAGGATGACAAAACCGCTCTGCTGCTGGCGCTCAAGCCTTACATGAGTCCGCAAAGGTGCGATGCGATCGATAAGCTGATCACACTGACTCGCCTTAGCGTTATCATGCGACAATTACACTGAAAGGGGTGCTGCACATGTACGTCAAACCTCGAAAGCAGCTGCGTGATCTGTACGTGCCCGAAAACTACCATGGAACAGCCTTTGCCGAGTCAAAGGAGCAGGCGCAGGATGCGGTGCCAAATTCCGCACCTGAGCCAACGTCCGACGTGCCGGAGCAAGACGCGCCCGGCGAGCTGCCCGTTCAAGCGCAAAACACCCCCTCTTCCCTGCTCTCCGGCTTTCACGGCTTGCGCTCGGATGATTTGCTGTTGCTCTCTTTGATCCTGCTTTTGTCGCGCAGCGAGAGCGAGCAGGGCGCACACGCATCGGGTGAGATCCTGCCGCTTCTGGCGCTTCTGCTGTTTATGGGGTAAAAATAAAAAGCACTTACGCATGGGGCTGCGTAAATAACGGTAAAATTATCAAAAACCAATACTTTCAAATAGTAATTGCCCCAGGTGCGGGCGATCACTGATCGCCCCTACGGCTGTTTTTGTTTGGGTTTTACGTATGAAAGCCACAGCACAGACACTTGTAGGGGCGATCAGTGATCGCCCGCCCTTGCGGCAACTATTCATAAAATAGCAATTAAGGACTGCATCAAAACGATACAGTCCTTGATTTTTGCGAAATTCTCCGCTAATTTGTCAGCCTCATGCAAGAGCTTTTTTGCTTTATTCAATAATCACCCAGTTGCCGTATCCCTTGGAAATGATGTAATCCAGTGTATCACTCTGCTGCTCGGTCAGCGCCAAGCGAGGTGAGTAGCGCACAAGATCGTATTGCATGTGTTCCATGAGGTAGGTCACGGTCATTTCCCGCTTGCCTGTCTCCTCCAAGGGTTGCATTTCGGTTGCTTCTTCCCCCTCGGCTCCGGTTTCCGACTTGGGCGCCTGCTTCAAGGGAACCTCTCGCAAATCCAACACCAAAAAATCGCAAACACTGAGCAGCTGCGCCGCCATATACACCTCGTATTCGGCAGCCAGCAGCACGTCGGGTGTGATCATCACACCGATCGCGCAATCCCCTGCCAGTGCCTTGACGCGACGCACGTACTGTGCGATCTCGGTCACGTTTGCCTGCGTGGGGGAAATGCCGGTCAGAAAGATTTCATCCACACCGCTCGCAGCAGCCTCGGCAATCAAGGAAGCCTCGTAGGAAAGCACCAGCTCGGATACCGCCCGGTTTTCCTCTGCAAAGCCGGTGATCTCAATATACGTGCAGAGATACATACCATTCTGATGCAGCTCCCATGCATTGGTTTCAAGGTTGACGCTGCCGTTCTGATCCCAACCTGCATGCGAGCAGACCTCGGAGGAAAACGCCAGCACGCCCTGCGCATCACGCAAGGGGGCACACAAATGCCGCACACCGGAATTCAAATAGCTGTAATACCTTGCGCCTAACCGATACTTGGACGCTTTGATGGGAGAAACACCGACCGCAACAATCTCCTGCTCGGGCACCTGCACGCTTTGCTGCTCTTCGCCTGCGGGATATTGCTCAGCCTGCGTAAGCATCCAATTGCCCACACCTACGCTTGCGGCAAACACCAAGCCAAGAAAGACCACAACCCCAAGGGCTACGACCCACTTGACCCACGCATGCTTTTTCTTGCCCACGCGCGCTCGCCTTACCGCCATCTCTCTCCCTCTTTTCTCTCTGTGTTACTTGATCTGTGTCAGGTCCAGACTCAGACCGTACTCATTGAACTCAACCGTCATATTATCCTTGATATTATCCTCGTAAAGCCCCAGCTGTGCAGACTGATAATACTGGAGCAGCTGCTCACCGTACATCAGCACGTACAGCTCCTCGATGGGCATACGCATGATCACGTAATAGCCGTCACCGTATTCCACCACGTCGCTGACGCCGTATTCGCCCAGAGAAAATGCAGCGGCTTCGTATTCGTCACCCATTTCACCGTAAGTAAAATAGTAGCCGTTCTCTGTGATCTGCAGGTCCTTGTTGACCACCGAGCCGATATGTCCGCACATCAGCGCATATCTTTCCTCGTCATCCGTGCAAGCCTGCAGCTCATCTGCAATGCCCTGCGCTGTTTCAAAGTAGTCCTGCTTTTTATCCTGATCCTCGATCGGAATATACACGTGAATGGTTCTGGCATACTCCTCGCCTGCCAGCACGTAATCCAGGAAATCGGAATAATTCTTATCGCTGTACGCAAACAGCTCCGCCTCAATTGCTGCATAATACAAGACCGATTCCAGATAGCTGGTACGGTATACAAAGCGCAGATAATTGTCGGTCAGATTGTTCTCTGCCAGCCATGCAAGATACGCATCGAAATCGCCGCCAAAGCCACCCTCGGCTTCGCTTTGATTGACCAGCTGCTCAATCTGCTCCTGCACGTACGTATCCGCTTCCTTGTCCTCGATATCGATGAACAAATTCTGACATCCGGTCAAAATGGCATAATTGGCTTTGAGATTCTCCATGACCAGCTCCTCAAGCTCCTCGCGGTGCTTCTCTGCCGTAGTTGGGTCATCCCAGATACCCTGTCCGTATTTTTGCTCCAGCGTCTTTTTATAGGTGGTGGTAACAAATCTCAGCTCCTCATAACGAATCTCGTAAGAATCGCATTTGCCCACAACGCGCATATCCTGCTCACTGCTCTGGACAGGCTTGATCTGATCCGAGCATCCCACCAGGCAGCAAAGCAGCAGCACCGATGCAAGGACAGCCGCCAGCATGCGCACAGCACGTACATTCAACGTCATATATTCCTCCGTAAAGCCATATGGCAATAAATTTTCATGTTAATTATACACCCTTATTGTGACATGGCTGTGAATATCTCGCACTTTTTTTGCCTTGCTATGCAAAAAAGACTTTTCAAAACCGATTTTGCGTGGTATAATGAAGGTAATATGTGGAAGGAGCGGCATTATGGAAGATATTTACACCATTCCTCTTTTACAGCTGGAAAAAGAATTTTCATTAGAACGGATATATGTACCCGAGGATTATGACACCGTGCTTGTGCGCACACCCGAGGTCTCGCGCCCCGGTCTTGCGCTGGCGGGCTTTTACGGCATTTTTGAGCGCGACCGCATTCAGATCATCGGCAATGCCGAGCACAAATATCTGCAGGGCTTGACGCCCGAGGCGCGCGAGCAAACGCTTGTCACCTTTATCAAATCGCTGCCCGTTGCCGTGCTGTTCACCTCGGGCAATGAGGTATTCCCCGAAATCGTGCGTCAGGCGCAGATCTCGGGTGTACCCGTGCTGCGCACCAAGGAGCACACAAGCCCCATTATGGCAGCGCTGATCGCATCCCTGAACACCCACCTTGCCCCTCGCATTACCCGTCACGGTGTGCTGGTTGAGGTATACGGTGAAGGTATTTTGCTGCTGGGTGACAGTGGCGTTGGCAAGAGTGAGACGGCAATTGAGCTGGTCAAGCGCGGTCACCGACTGATCGCGGACGATGCTGTGGAGATCAAGCGCGTATCCGCCAAAACGTTGGTTGGCTCTGCGCCCGAGATCATTCGTCACTACGTGGAGCTGCGCGGCATCGGCATTGTGGATATCCGCCGCCTGTTCGGTATGGGCTCGGTCAAGGAGACCGAAAAGATCGACCTTGTCATCAATCTGGAGCCTTGGGTTCAGGGCAAGATGTACGACAGACTCGGCTTGGACGAGCAGAAGGTTGATATTTTGGGCATTAAGGTTCCCTGCACCACCATTCCCGTCAAGCCCGGACGAAACCTTGCCATCATTCTGGAGATTGCCGCCATGAACAACCGCCAGAAGCGCATGGGCTACAACACGGTTGAGGAATTCAACAAAAAGCTCATGGGTCAGATGGGATTGGAATAATCCGAATAAAAAATCCGCTCGAATCTGATATGCACCCCAAAAGTTAGACACTTTTGGAGGTGCATATTTTTTATGGGTAAAACAGGAAGAGAAAACATGAGATACTCGACAGAATTCAAGATGTGTGTTATAATGGACATGCGAGAACACAA
>SVQP01000007.1 GCA_015065285.1 Oscillospiraceae bacterium
ACATACATTACTACAACAACGAAAGAATTTCTCTTAAACTAAAAGGAATGAGCCCAGTGCAGTACCGAGCTCATTCGCAAACAACTTAATATTTAATTTTTGTCTAAACTTTTGGGTTCACTTCATTTACGGGGGGATATTTATTTGTCAAAATCAGACATACATTGCAAATATGGCAAAAAAACATTGTTGTAATGCTTAAAAATCGCGTTCAATAATTGTGCATATAAACAAAAATATTCAGTTATATGCGAAAATTCTTATGTAACTATTGCAATTTGAAATGGCGTGTGCTAATATGTTAACATACCCATATTTGAAATATATGGGTAAATTCGAAGATCTTTGGAAAGGAATTCACACGATGAAAAAGTTGCTTGTTTTGCTGGCACTTTGCATGGTTCTGTCTGTGGTTCTGGTAGCATGTACCGAAGATACCCCCACCGATGAGACCACCGATGTGACCACCGAAGCCCCCGGTACCGATGCTCCTACCGAAGCACCCGGCACTGACGATCCCACTGAGGGAACTACTGAATCTCCCACTACCGAAGAGCCCACCACCGAGGCTCCCACCACCGAGGCTCCCACTACCCAAGAGCCCACCACTGAAGTGCCCGTTCCGGATCCCGATCCCGTAACCACCCACCTGTCCTTCGACGAGCTGGATAAGTGGATCGACATCAGCGGTGACATCACCAACAGCGCAAACTCCCTGGGCAGCATTTTCACTCCCGGTCAGTCCGCAGGTTGGGATAAGATCGCAACCGTAGACGACTACACCATCGCATACCTCAGAGTATGGGGTTGGGTAGGCTTCTTCGCTGAAGAAGTTGGCGAATTCGGTTACCAGATCGACGATCAGGACCCCGTATTCTCCGCTGATTTCGCTGTTGTAGCAGGTCAGGATGTTGTTCAGGCTGCTGCAGGCACCGGCGCTAAGTGCGCTTCCAGAATGACCATCATGATCCCTGTCAGAGACCTGTCCGGTGAGCACACCATCAAGGCTCTGGTTAAGGATGCTGCTGGTACCATCGAAGAGCTGACTGTCTTCACCCTGAACAAGGCTGTTGACCCCGATGCTCCCGTATTCATGCTGACTCCCGCCGTTATCGCTGCCACCGGTACCGGTGCTCCCGACGTTGCTTCCGCAACCATCAGCGAGGATGGCGCTTACGTTACTCTGGTAAACGGCACTGTTGGTGACCCCTACATCACCTTCCGCCAGATGGGCTGCAACGTTCGTTACGTAGCAGTTAAGTACCGCACCACCGTTGCAGGCTCCGGCTTCAACTTCTTCGCAGCTTCCACCGGTAACGACGCTACCGGTCAGGGCGACCAGCTCGCAGGCCAGAGCTATGAGGCTGACGGCATGTGGCACACCGTTGTAACCGACCTTGATCCCGCAGAAGCTATCAACGAAGAATGGGCTCTGTCCTTCCTGCGTTACGACTTCTACACCAACGGCACCAACCAGGCTATCGACGTAGCTTACATCGCAGGCTTCAACTCTGCCGAGGCTGCACAGGCTTACTTCGAAAAGACCCTTCCTGCACCTGATCCCGGTGCCATTACTGCTCCCGCACAGACCTTCACACCCGAAACCTTTGCACAGCCTACGATCGAAGAGATCAAGGCAGGCTATACCTATGACATCGGTGCAGGTCAGTTCTTCCCGACCATTGCGGGTGACTGCACCTACGCTGATCTGACCCAGCTTAGCGAGGACGCACAGGCTGCTCTTCAGGCTGCAGGCTTTGGTCAGTACGCTTACTATGCTAAGGATCACATCAGCATCGCTCCTCCCATGACCGGTGAGAAGCTGATCGTGACCATGAAGGTATTTGACGTTCAGGGCAACATGAACAATACGAACTTCCTGCTGCTCAACATGACCGGTGGTCAGCAGAACAGCGCGCAGGTCAACCCTGTTGTCGAGGCTGATCCCGAGATCGCAGGTCTGTACACCTATACCTTTACCGAGATCGTTCCCGGTGGCACCGATGAGTTGAAGTTCTACATGACTGAGTCTCTTGGCTTCTACGTTGCATCCGTTTACGTAGAGGTCTACATTCCCGGCGAAGACCCCAACTTTACCAACCTGAACTTTGATTCCAACATAGCCGGTAACTTTGAAAATAGCCAGGCTGACCTGGATCCCAGCCGGTCTGACCTTGCAAATCTGTTCGATCAGATGGTTCATGCAGCAGGCGATCCCATGGTTGTTGCATATAATGGCGGCAACTCCTTCTACCGCGTTGCGGGCTTCAGTGCAATCCACACCCGTCCCAGCGGCAACTATGCATTTACGATCAACGTAACCGGTACCGCGGGCACCGAGGGCTTTGCAGGCTGGTTTGTTCGCGGCTTCCAGCAGGCTGTTGAAGAAAAGAACTTCTACGGTGGCGACGGTAACGATAACGGCGGCGTCAGCTACGGTGGCTCAGGCATTTACCTCAACTACTTCGCAAGAGGCCTTGGCCACGTAGTTCGTATCAATATCAAGACCTATGAAAACGGCGTATGGATCCCCAACATTTATTACGTATCTGTTGAAAGCTCCGAAATTACCGTTGTGGATGATGGTACGGTAGTAACCATTCTTGCAGGCGGCAAGAAGGTTGCAACCATTGAGATCTTTGGTACCAAGGACTACGGCATCGACGGCGTTGCTGCAGATGCTCTTGCAGAAAAGGTTGTTCTGACTCTGGCTGACGGCACTGTTGCAGAGCTTGCAAATGCAGCTGTTGCAGCTTCTGTTCGTTCGTCCGATCTGGGTGTTGCAACCAGAACCGGTGTCATCGAGTTCAACCGCATATCCCTCAAGCCCGCTGAGTCCGTTGAAATTCCTGCAGATTTCTATCTGCCCGAAGAGAAGGACAACTTAGCAGAAGGCAAGCCCGCATCCGCTGACAGCGTTGAAAACGATACCAATATTGTATCCAATGCAACCGACGGCAACGCCGGCACTCGTTGGGGCGCAACTCCCACCGGTGAGGCAAACCTGATTGTTGACCTGGAAGCAGTTTACACGCTGGAGGAGATCGTTGGATCTTTTGAGAATGCAGGCTATGACTATGAGGTTTCCGTTTCTGTTGATGGTGAGAACTATGAAGTGGTTCACTCCAGCGCAGCACACGGCGGCATCGTTGTAAGAATCCCCGTAAACGTTGATGCGCGTTACATCAAGTTCACCCGTCTGGATGACTCCGCTCACCCCGGCTCTCACTGGTTCTCTCTGTGGGAGGTTTACGCTTTCGGTACGCTGAAGGCATAAGGTAAGATTCGTCTTTTTCACAAAACAAAAAAGGGGCTCTCCTTCGGGAGAGCCCTTGTTTTTTTGTTATTTGATCCAAAGCAGCTGTGCCTTGCCGGTCAGCGTAACTGCAAGACCCTCGGGGATATATACGGTCGAGGCGGGAGAGAGAGAGATGTCCTCGCAGCCCTCGCAGCGCAGCGTTGCCGTTCCGCTTGTGCAAAGCACGCTTCGCACGTCGCAGGGCAGGGATGCCGTGCCGTCCAGTGACATAGCGCGTGTGTCAAAATAGGGGCAGGAGGCAAGCGTGCGCAGCGTGCCGCCTGCAATCTTTTCGCCCGCATCTTGGTTATTTTTAATGGGATAAGGCTCGGTGTTGGAAACCGCCAGCGCCTGCTCGATATGTAAGGGGCGTCCTTTTCCGTCCGCACCCACGCGTCCCCAGTCCCAAACGCGGTAAGTAATGTCCGAATTCTGCTGTACCTCAGCAAGCAAAATGCCTGCTCCGATGGCGTGCACCGTGCCGGGGGAGATAAAGAACACGTCACCCGGCTTGACGGGCACGTGGCAAACCACCTGCTCAGGCGTGCCTGAAGCAATGTGAGCGGCAAATTCCTCGGTGGAGATCTTTTTTTCAAAGCCACAGATCAAGGTAGCGCCCGGCTCTGCGTCCAGTACGTACCACATCTCGGTTTTTCCAAGGCTTGCGTGGTGCTCCTTGGCATAAGCGTCATCGGGGTGCACCTGCAAAGAAAGGCGGTCGCGCGCGTCGATCAGCTTGACTAAAATCTCGGGCTGCTGCTGATCCCACGCAGCAAGCGCTTCTTTGAGCGTCATGCCGGCAAGCTGCCCGTTTTGCACCGTGCTCGGTCCGTTGGGGTGGCATGAAAGCACCCATGCTTCGGCAGCAATATCAAGATCGGTTTCAATGTGATAAACGGTTTTGAGCCTCTGACCGCCCCAGATGTAGTCCTTGACGGCAGGCTTTAAAAGCAAAGGATACATATCTCCTCCAAAAGAATCTTTTTGTTGACTTATCGTTGCTTTTATTATATAATAAAGTGTAGAGAAAAGTCAAGATTCAAAGGGGATAAAGAGATGAAACCTGCACAATTGATTGAGTTTCTGGGCGTGATCGAAAAGCTGAAATGCAACACGCGTCATTCCTGGACCTCGTCGGGGCGCCGCGAATCTGTTGCGGAGCACACCTGGCGCCTGGCGGTGCTTGCCATGCTTTGCAAGGATGAATATCCCGACATGGATAATGATAAGCTGATCCGCATGTGCCTTGTGCACGATCTTGGTGAGGCGCTGACGGGTGACGTGCCCTCGTTTTACAAGACCGAGCAGAATGAGCTTAGCGAAGCAGAGGCGTGGGAGCAGATTTTTTTGATGCTGCCCGAGCCTTATGCGTCCGAAATCCGCGCGCTGTATGAGGAAATGGAGAAGAGGGAAACGCCTGAGGCAAAGCTGTACAAGGCGCTGGACAATATGGAGGCGGTCATCTCGCACAACGAGGCATCCCTGGATACATGGATTCCCTTGGAATACACGTTGAACCTGACCTACGGCGAGGAAAATGCCGCGTGGTCGCCCTACACACGCGAGCTGCGTGCGTATTTGACAGAGCAAACCAAGCAAAAGCTGGAGAAGGCGGAGGCAGAGCATGAAAGAAAGCAAGATCAGAACAATTGATTATTCCAACACGCGCATTACGGGTGGCTTTTGGAAGCAAAAGCAGCAGTTGGTCAGACGCGTGACCGCCAAGGCGGTATACGATCGCTTTTCGGATACGGGCAGAATTCGCGCCTTTCGCTTTGATTGGAAAGAGGGCATGCCTGATAAGCCCCATTTTTTCTGGGATAGCGACGTAGCCAAGTGGATGGAGGGCGCGGCATATATGCTGGCGCAAAAGCCTGACGCGCGACTTGAGAAAAAGGTGGACGATCTGGTGGATCTGATTGAGAAAAATCAGTGCGAGGATGGCTATTTCAATATCTTCTTTACCGTGGTTGACCCCGAAAGTCGCTTTAAAAACAGAGATTGGCACGAGCTTTACTGCGCAGGGCACCTGACCGAGGCTGCGGTTGCGTATTATCAGGCAACCGGTAAGCGCAAGTTTTTGGACTGCATGTGCAGATACGTGGATTATATTGAAAAGAGATTTGTCACGGATGCAGATACGCCGTTTGCCACGCCCGGTCATGAAGAGATCGAGCTCGCCTTGGTGCGTCTGTACGAATGCACGAAAGAGGTGCGCTACTTAAATCTTGCCAAGCATTTTGTGGACATGCGCGGTCATGATGAGCTCTGCCTCCCCGATTGGATGGCACCCTCGTATGCGCAAAGCCATCTGCCTGTGCGCGAGCAGAAAACGGCAGAGGGACACGCGGTGCGTGCCATGTATTTGTATTGCGGCATGGCAGACGTGGCATGGCATACGGACGACGCGCAGCTGCGCGCTGCCTGCGAAGCCATTTTTGATAACGTAGCAGAGAAGCGTATGTATATCACGGGCGGCATTGGATCAAGCGGTTCGGGCGAGGCTTTTACGGTGGATTACGATCTGCCCAATCTGATCTCGTATACCGAATCCTGCGCCGCGCTTGCGCTTGCGCTGTTTGCCAATCGCATGCTGCGCTTTGGCGCGGATTCCAAGTATTCGGACGTGGTGGAGAGAGTGATTTATAACGGATTTTTGTCCTCGCTCTCCTTGGACGGAAAGAGCTTTTTCTATCAGAATCCGCTTGAGATTCTGCCGGGTATGCACACGCGTGACGTCAGCGTCAAGCACAAAAGTGTCCATCTGCCGCCCATGCAGCGAAGCGAGGTGTTTGCCTGCTCCTGTTGCCCGCCCAATATTGTCAGATTCATTCCGTCTATCGCCAACATGCTGTACTCGGATGACGGCGAGGTGATCTACGTGCACCAGTTTATGCAAAGTCTGACCACCATTGAGCGCGACGGTAAGATGCTGGTGCTGGAGCAGAATACGCGTTATCCCGAAAACGGCAAGGTCAAAATCAAGCTGACTGGCGGTGACGCACGCGTGGCGGTTCGTATTCCGGGCTGGTTTGAGGGATATACGGGCAAGACCGAAAAGGGATATGCCTATTTTGATCTCTCGGACGGAGACGAGCTGAGCTTTGATTTTACCATGAAGCCGATCTTTGTCGAGGCAAGACCCGAGGTAGTCTTTGATTGCGGACGCTATGCCGTCATGCGCGGCCCCGTGCTGTATTGCATGGAGGGCGCGGATAACGGAGCGGTGCTACGCGATATTGCGCTGGATAGCCACGCAAGATTCAAATATGAAAAGCACCCCGTGCTGGGCGTGCCGCAGCTGAGCATCAGGGCATGGCGCACCGTGCGCGAGCCGAATGCACCGCTGTATCGCAGAAAAACACAGAATAAGGAGCAGGTGCGTGCCGTACTCATCCCGTATTACGCCTTTGCCAATCGCGGTGAGAGCGAAATGCAGGTATGGCACTTTGTAAAATAAGAAAAATGAGAGAGTTTACCCTTCAGAATTACGATCAGGAAAGAGCCTTTTACGGCGAGCACAACATTTTTGTGCACGAGTGCCGCTTTGCAGGTCCTGCGGACGGTGAGAGTGCGTTCAAGGAGTGCGCGGACGTCCGCGTGCAGGAGTGTGAATTTGATCTTCGCTATCCCTTCTGGCACGTACATGGGCTGGAAATCGACCGCTGTCAGCTGTCCGAAACCTGTCGCGCGGCGCTTTGGTATTCGGATGATATTACCGTTTCCAATACCGAGCTGCACGGCATCAAGGCGCTGCGCGAGTGCCATGCGGTGCGCATTCACGATTGCAGCATCCGCTCTGCCGAGTTTGGTTGGATGAGCAGTGACGTGACGATCAGGAACGCGCGCGCTGAGGGTGAGTATTTTATGCTGCGCTCAGAGGATCTGCACTTTGAAAATATGACCTTCAAGGGCAAGTATTCCTTCCAGTACGTCAAAAATGCCGTGTTCGAGCATTGCGATCTGGATACGAAGGATGCCTTTTGGCATGCCGAGAACGTGCTGGTCAGAAATTGCCGTGTAAAAGGAGAGTATCTGGCTTGGTATTGCAAGAACGTCACGTTTGAGCATTGCACCATCATCGGTACGCAGCCGCTTTGCTATTGCGAGGGCTTGAAGCTGATCGACTGCGAGATGCACGAGTGCGATCTGGCATTTGAGCGCAGCGAGGTAGAGGCAGAGGTGACCACGCCCGTCATCAGCATCAAAAATCCGCTGTCCGGCAGCATTTCGGTGCCCTCTGTGGGTGAGATCATCCGCGATATTGCGCAAGCCGGGGGCGAGATCGTGATTACAAATCAGTAAAATGAAAAACAGCCCCCATGGGGCTGTTTTTTTAGCACATCATGCAATTTTCCGTATCATCCTCGCATTCGGCTCCCGAAAGCAGCTGCAAAGCCGAGCCGAATTTATAAAGCCCACGGCTGACCGATCGCATATTGGCGCGGATCTTGGCGGTCTGCCTGTGCAGCATAATGCCTGCTGCCACCACCACCGCCGCGCACAGCACCACGCCGCCTGCCGCCATGATCAAGGTTTTCTTATCAAACACGTCCATCCACCTCTCTTTCAAGAGTATTTTGGACGCGCGCGGAAAATTTTATGCAAAAGGACTTGCAAAATCTTTGCCTGCGTGCTATAATGTGGTGCGTTGCCAGTGGCAACACGGTGAGTTCGTGACCATCCTCACCGCAAAAACAAAACTACGGAAAGGGTTCCCCAAAAATGAAAAGAAACGTTCAATCTTCAAAGCGACTTGCGCTGTATCTTGCGCAGGGAGGACTGATTGCCGCCATGTACGTGGTGCTGACCATGCTGGCAAATGCCGTAGGGCTTGCCAATTACCCCATTCAGCTGCGCCTTTCCGAGGCGCTGTGCATTCTGCCCGTGTTCACCCCCGCCGCCATTCCGGGGCTGTATATCGGCTGTCTGTTGGCAAATCTGCTCAGCAATTGCATCTGGCAGGACGTGGTGTTCGGCTCGCTGGCAACGCTGGCAGGCGCGCTTGGCGCGTATCTGATCGGCAAGTGGCTGGGCGATAATCCGCGCCTTTGCGCATGGAGCGCAGGTGTTCCTACGGTGATCGCCAACGTATTGATCGTACCGCCCGTACTCAAGTTTGCCTACGGCATTCCCGGCAGCATCTGGTATTTTTACCTGACTGTGTGCGCAGGTGAGGTTTTGTCCGCATGGCTGCTCGGTGCTTTGCTGTACCTGGCGCTTTATAAAAGAAAAGACAAGATTTTTAAGACGTAAAAAAGAGACCGAGCATGCTCGGTCTCTTTTAATTTTATTTTCTCTTTTTCTTGTTTGCAATGGCAGCACCTGCGGCAGCCATGGCAATGACGGGGATTGCGCCAAGCGCGGATTTGCAGCCGCCCTCGCTCTTGCCCTCGCTCTCACTCTCACTCTCACTCTTACCTTCGGTCTGCTGCTCGCTGCTCTCGGTCTCGGGAGCATTCGTTTCGGGCTGAGTCGTTTCGGTTTGGTCGGGCGTGTAGGGGGTGTTATCCACCTTGTTGTCGTCCTCGCGCATGATCAGCACCGCGCAATAAGCGGGCAGATCGATCGAAACGCTGCTGCCGCTTCCGCTGACGATCATGCCGTCGTGCGGATAGTAAACGGTGTAAGCGCCCGCATAGCCATCGGTAAATTCCAGCGTTGCCTTGCCGTTTTGGTCAGTAGAGTTTGCGATGTAAGCAATGTCGTGCGCCTCGTCCATAAACTCACCGTACAGAACGGTCTGAGAGGTCAAGGTATCAAGTGCGGTCAGCTTCATAAAGTGGTTTGCCATCTTGGAGATGCGCGTCGCTGCCACGGAGGACTTGAACTGGTCGCAATCCGCCAAAGATGCCATAGCGGCACTGACGCGTGCGTCACCGTCAACGTCGGTTGCCTTGTAGTCGTCGTAGGCGGTTGCCACGAATACCACGTTGCCGCCTGCCTTTTTGAACAGCGCCAGCTTTTCTGCCGCATCAGCCGAAATGTATTCGCCAAATGCCAGCACAATGGTGCGGTAAGAGCCGTTGCCGATCACCAGTCTGCCGTCCGCGGTCACGGTTGCAGCGCAAATGCTCTGATCGTCAATGATGGTGTAGAGCACGCGTCTTTGCAAAAGCTCGAGGCAGAAGTTGGTGTAGTTATCGTTGAGCGTCACAGCCTCGGTGCCCTCGCCAAATGCCGAGGAATGCACGTCGTCTGCGTTGTGCAGTGCCTGCACGGTGGCAATGGGATAGAAGATTGCAAGGTCGCCTGCCTCCACCGTTCCGTCAAGAATGGTGTTGAGTCTGCCTACGTAGGTGTTGATCTGATTGATCTCCTTGCTTGTGTAGTCCCTTTGCGGGTTGATGACGTTATAAATCGTGGTGCCGAACAGTCTGGTCAGGGTTGCGCCACCGATCGAAGCGCCCATCTTGTCGTTCTGGAAGCTTTCGGTCGGGACAGCCGAGGGGTTGTATTCAATCATCACGTCGCTCTTGCCTGCATTGCGCGCAGCACTTGCCACAAAGCGAATGCCCAGGTGGTTGCCCACGAAGCACTGGGAGAGCAGATCGTTGGGATGAATATGCAGCACGTCTACACCGGGGATGGTCATGCCGCCAATAATCTGCATGAAATCGCCACCGTAGGTTTCTACGTGGTCGTTCATGTTTTCCTCAAACAGCAAGTGTCCCGAGGAAGCCATACCGTTTGCCTGGCACCAAGCATCGATCTGGTCAATATAGGACTGTTTGAACAGAGAAGCAACCAGGGAATAGTAGTGGATGCGCATGCGCTCCGCCTTGGCGTCGCGACCCTCGAACAATAAGGGCAGCTCCAGCTCATAGCCATAGGTTTCCTTGAACTTTTGGTCCAAGCCCTCGGTCCAAACGATATAATTCTCAATATCGCGGTTGCCTTGACTCGGCTCGTCGGTAAAGAATGCCTCGACCATGGAGAAATCCTTGCCAAACGAGGTCTTGTAGTGGTTGTGCGTCAGCTCAATAAAGCGCGCAACCGAATCGGGGCGCAGCGTGTCTACGTGATACAGGGTGGAGAAATCGTTTCTGTCCTGCTCGTGATCGTCGGTATAACGCAGCACGTAAATGTCCAAGAGGCACTCGCCCGAGATCTCACCCGTCAGGTCAAAGGAAAGGGTCGCACCGTCTGCTTGGGGGGTCCAGACCTTGCCGGATTGCTTGACGGTTGCCAGCATGATCTCAATATCCAACCCTGCGCGAGGGATATAGGTGTATTTTGCTCTGTCCAAAAGAATCTGAATATGCTCAATGCCGGTGGCACGCCAAGCCTCGTTGGTGTCCAGCACCTGACCAAAGGCGGAGCCGCTGGGCCACTGATATTCGTCATAGATCCAAAGCGTCATGTCTTTGCTGTCGGCATACAGGTAGGTGTCCTTAAGCAGCGCAAATTCCGCTTCGTCCTTGAGGTACTGCGGGGTGAAATTGACGTTGGAGACAATGCCGCCGTAGCCTTGGCTCAAAAGATCCTCCACCTGCGTTTTGTAGGTGCCGTTAAAGCCGTAGGCTACCCAGTTCATGCGGTAAGCGTTGAGAGGGGAGAAGAAATTTTCGCCTCTGTAGAATGCGTTGTAATCAATGTCAGGCTTCACGGGACCGTTTACAACCTCGCTTTCAAAATGGATAAAGGTCTGTGCGTCGCTGGCATTATCGTACAAGCCGTATGCCTTGATAAAGTATTGCACATCGGGGGTGCAGAAGTTATCGAACATGTCAATGCGCAAATTGGTCAAGCCGCCTGCGATCTGCATGCCGGGAGGGAACGCACCCGCCTTGGATACGTCGGTCAGGTCAATCACCACTACCTGCCAGTCGTCGGTGTTTTGGTAGGTGAAGTTGAAAAAGGGGTACTGGTCAGCCGTGGTGGTGGAGCGCAGGCGCATCTGACCGCCCTTGCCGGTATAATCGGATTTGATCAGCAGCGCCAGATAGTGGTATTTGCCAATATCCACCATGCCACTTGGCAGGGTAAGCCCCAGGTAGGGGTCAACGCAATAGCCCGGCTGCGTTTCTTCAAATCGAACCTGCATCGCCTGCTCCTGATTGCTGTGTGCTAAGGAGCAGTAAAACACGTCGTACGTGTGCGCGATGTTGTCGGAATCGTTGAAATCCACCAGATATGCAGGGGCTACGTAGCCCTCCTTGGCGGCAAGCGAGGGAAGGGCGAGCGCAGTGACTGTGCAAGCCAATGTCGCAAGCACGATCGTAAGGATCAGAATTTTCTTTTTGCTCATGAGTTTTGTCCTTTCTTGTAGGCGTTCACGTCAGCCCACCAGGGGGATTGATCGCCAAGTAAAAAGCATTTGATCTGCTCTGCTTCGGCACGTGCCGAGGCGCAGGCAGCGGGATCGGGGTGCTTTTTGCGTACACCGCGCAAAAGTACGTTCTTAGGGGTCTCCTCGGGGTCAATCAGCTCAAGTGCCGCAGTGGTATATCCGTGTGCCTCCAGAATTTTGAGGCGCAGCGCGTCGGTGGCTGCATCGCAAAGCTTCTGCCGCAGCATGGAGTGCTTGGCAATAAAGTCCAGCGAGGGGCAGGCAAGGGAGGGGCTCATGGCGTGGTGGCAGCAGGGCGTGGAGAGAATCACGTCTGCCTCCCAAGCAAGCGCACGAGAGAGCACAAGGTCGGTGGCAATATCGCATGCGTGCAGGGAAATGACCAGATTGACGTGGTCGTCGGTGTCGTATTTTCCCACGTCACCGCATAAAAATTCCAGCCCGTCAAAGCCAAGGTCGCGCGCGGTTGCCGAGCAGAAATCAATCACGTCCTGCTTGAGATCCACACCGGTCATGCGCACCTGCCTTTGCTTGATGACGGCAAAATAGTGATATACGGCAAAGGAAAGGTAGGATTTGCCGCAGCACAAATCGCAAATACGTAAGGTGCCCGTGGCGGGCAGCTTATCCTCTACGTCGCGCACCAGCTCCAAAAAGCGATTGATCTGTCTGAACTTGGCGCGCTTCTTGTCGTGTACGCGCCCGTTTTTGTCACTGACCTCCAGCTTGATCAGAAAGGGCTCGTTACCGCTGAGAATGTATTGCTTTTCACGGTTGTTGAACAAGGTTGCCACAGTGGGAGCGGCAGGGGATGCGCCCTGCAGGCGCTTGAGCAGCGCCTCACCGCCCAGCAGAGCGGTCTTGCCGGATTTACTTGTGCGGTATTCGCTCTCACCAAGCGTAGTCAGAATATTGATCTGCCCTGCGGTAGAGAGCAGCGCAAGCAACGCGTCCGCGTCACCAATCTCCAGGTTCTTGTGCTTGGCTTTGTTGTCTTTATGTAAGGATTCGGCTTGCAGGCAGGGTCTGCCGCCAATTGAGCGCACGGTCAGCGTGGTTTTGATCGCGTCGCCCTCGGTATGGCGGGATAATACCGCCTTTTTGAGCAGGCTTGCGCGTGCCGCCAGCGTGATCAGCTGCGCAGCTGATTGCAAATGCGCGTTGGCTTCCATCATTGCTCCTCCTGCTTCTTTTTCTTTTTTCCAAATTCCAGTCGGGGCTCCTGACGCTCCATCATAGCGCGGATATTCTTCCAGTGCGTGAACAGCATCACAGCCACCACGCCTACCGAAAGCAGCACTAAGGTGGGGTTGAAGGCATTCATGAAAGCCGAGGCGATCAGGGGATAGAGCAGCACGGGGAACAGTCTTGCTGCGGTGGAATAGCGCATGCCGATCAGCACGATCAGATAGATGACAAGCAGAACGGCAAACACCAAGGGTGCCAGAATGCAGACCGTAATAGCGGCAATTTCAAAGCCGCGCGTGCCGCGCATTTTGTGCCATACGGGCATGGCATCACCGAGAATGCAGAAAAAGGCTGCAATGGCAGCACCGTCCGCGCCTGCGCCTCTGCCCAGCGTAAAGTAGCCAAGCGCAAGGCAAACGAGCACCTTGAGAAATTCCAGTGCAAAGCATGCCACGGCATGTCCCTTGCCCACGTGGCGCCACACGTCCAAAAGCTCACCCTTTTGCCCACCGATGGCGTAAATATCCACGCCTTTGACGCGGCGGCAGTAAAAGCGGGGAACCGAAATCGAGCCCAACAGGTAGGGGATCACGGCAGCACCGATCAGAAGCAGGATCAGGTGCAGCGCCTGCGCAGCAACGCCCGTGTATTCCAGCGTGAAGAAATTCTCTTCAATCTCCTTCCACGAAGCAAGATTCAGCCAAACGATCAGGTCGGGCAAGCCAACGATATATTGGCTCAATATATCCAGATACATGTAAACACTCTCTTTCCGGGGCATTTCGCCCAATACTTATCTATTTTATATTATAACACAGCTCGCATGATCTTGCAATAGCCCAAGTGTAAAGTTTTTGCTTGACAAAGAAAGGGGGGCATGCTATAATGCAGGTGTATACCCTCGAATATTGTAATGAAATGGAGAATGACAATGGAAGAAGCAAGCTACTCATTTTTAGAATGGTTAATCCAGCTCCTGATCGATTCGGGATTGCTGAGCGCACTGGGCGATGAAGCCTCCGACATGATCTCGCAGATCTTTATTGAGATCGGCAACTGGGCAATTGCCATGTTCTGGGAATTGATCAAAACCAGCACCGTTTTCTTGGTCGGCGTCATTATTGCGCTGGTTGTAGCAGTGCTTGTTATGATTGCAGGTATTGTGATCTACATTTTGCACGCGATCGGCTTGATGCGCATGGCAAAAAAGCTGGGTGTCAAGCACAGATGGCTGGCATGGATCCCCTATGGCAGAGAATTTCTGACCGGTGCATGCGCTGAAAAGTGCATTGAAAGAAACGGCAAAAAGCCCGCTAAGTGGTCTGCGATCCTGTTCCTTGGTTATCTTGCCACCACCATTGGTAAGTATATCATTCAGATCGTCATTATGGTGGTACTGTCCGTACTCCCCGGCTTGAACGCACTTCTGACGCTGGCATTTGAGCTGCTGCCGTTTGTCTTTATTGGCTTGTATGCATATTGTACCTGGCGCCTGTTCAAGGAGTTCGTGGGCTCTTCGGGCTCTACGATTATGACGATTGCTATGATTCTGACCGTTTGGTTTGAAGGCTTGTTCTTCTTTATCGCCAGCTGCTTCAAGCTGCGCGACCTTGAGTCTGCTGAGCAGACCAAAGCAGCAGAAGTAGCAGAAGCAGCAGAAGTAGCAGAAGCAGCAGAAGTAGCAGAAGCAGTCGTACCCGCTCAAAACACAGAAGCTTAAGAGGACCCCTTCGCAGTCTGACGTCTTGGAATTTTTTGAACAAGAAAATTTTTGAACAAGGAAGGTAATCATTATGGGAGGCTTTGGACCTTTTGAACTCTTTGATGTTTTTGAAGAGCTTTTTAATGGCATCATTGATATTTTTGAAGACGGCGTATTCACCGTCGGAGGCATCGTTGCGCTTGTGCTTCTGCTGGTTGCAGGGCTTAGTTCGATGATCGGCTCGCTTACGGGACTTGTGTTCTACGTGATGTACAGCCTTGGCATTCACCGCATGGCAAAGCGACTGGATGCTTGCCATCCCGTGCTTGCATGGCTGCCCTTTGCCCAGTATTTTGCTCTTGGTAAGGTGACGGAAAAGTGCGATGAGCGCAGAGATCTGCCGGTCAAGGCATGGGGCAAGACGCTGCTCTGGTGCAGCATTGGCGGTATCGTGGGCGTGCTGGTGCTCAGCGTGCTGGCAGCCTTGTGCTACCTTACCATTGGCTTGCTTGGCATCATCAGCCTGCTTGGCGCGCTCTTGTTTGAACTGCTGGCGGTTGCCGTCTCTGTGATCCCGCAGATTCTGAGCTTTGTGTGTCTTTGGAAGATTTTCAGAGAATTCTATCCCTCGCCCTTCAATATCATTCTGTTTATCGTGTCGCTGTTGCTGAGCATTCAGCCCATCACGGTGCTGATCGCAAGTTTCCGTACCCCTTCGCCTGCTGCTGAGCAGGAGGACGTGTTTGCCTGATCCGATTGCCTGAAAGGAGTTTTGTATGGGTGTTTTGATTCCTTTGATCTATCTATTGATGCTCGTGATCTTTTTCGGCATCTTTGGTATCGTGTTTTTGTGTGCGATGGTGCTTGATTACGCGATTTCGGGCTTTGCGCTTTACAGGATCGCCAAGCAGACGGGCGCGTGCAAGCCGGGGTTTGCGTGGATTCCCGTCGTGCAGGCATGGGTGCGCGGTAAGTGTGCCGAGGCATGCGAGGTGCGCTGCGCTCAAAAGCAGCATAACTGGGGCAAGATTGCGCTGATCCTTCAGATCGTGCATCTTTGCTGTGTGATCTTTATTATGCCCATCGGCATGATTCTTTCCATTTTCGGCGGCGGCTTTTTGCTCAACCTGTTGTCTTATCTGGCGATTGCCGTGAGCGTTGTGACCTGGGTATGTACTTATAAGATCTACCACTACTACGTCAGCGATCCCATTGACATCGTGCTGACGCTTTTGCACACGCAGCTTGGCTATACGGATGCAGGACTTCTGATCGCGTCGTTTATCAAGCCCCGCGGTGCATCACAAGAGGAGATGCCGAGCGCAGAGGCTTGTGAGAAAACGGATGACGCTGCGCAGGATGGCGCTGTGATCGATGTGGAATAAGATAGCCGCCACCACCTCAAGCGGGGATGGCGCGCAGTGGGAACTTCCTGAATTTTTTGACGATATTTCAAGGTTTCTCGCAGATCTGATCGAGGATCTGGGGCAGGAGGATCTGATCTTTTTGCTCTCTGTTTGCGTCATTGTTGCGCTCTTGTGCATGATTGCCGGTCTTGTGGGCTACGTGCTGCAAAGCACCGCTCTTGGAAGGATTGCCAAGGGGCAGGGGGCGATCAAAACGATTTCCCGCCTTGTATGGGTTCCCTATGCGCGGTATTATGCAATTGGCAAGCTGGGTGAGCGGTGCGAGGCGCGACGCGCCAAGCACGCACGTGTGCGCGGAAAGCCGATGGTTGCCATCTGCACGCCGCTCTCTGTCCTTGCTGCAATTTGTGCCGTTGCCTCGTTTGTGCTGATCGTGTTGCCCCTTTTGCTGCTGCTGCTGATCCGGCTGCTGAATTCGGACGAATTGCCCGGCATTCTGCAAATCATTGCATACGTTTTCGCTTTCGCAATATTTTTGTTTGCGTTGGTTGTAGAGGATGGCGCACTGCTTTTGATCGGGCTGTGCTTTATGCTTGGCATTTTGCTGCTTGTGGCATCGCTTGCGCTTTCCCTGGCTGCCCGCATTCCTCAATACGTGTGCTTTGCCAAGATCCTGCGCGAGTATTTTGAGCCGCCTCTATGTTACGTGCTGACCGTGCTGTCGGTGCTGCTTGGCGCATTCCCTGTTGCGCTGCTGATTGCAAGCTTCAGAAATCCCGTGCCGGCTGCGGCATATCAAGAATAAATGCATAAAAAAGAAAACGTCGCTTCCCAATGTGTGATGTCCTTATCGGAGAAATAAGATAGGGGTATGGGCGCAGCCGATGCATTTGTAAAACAAATGCGAAACTGGCAATAAATACAGAAAGAGAGAGTAACACGGTTACAAAATTCCGTGAAGCTCTCTCTTCTTCGCTTTTTTAGTGATATTCTTTGCTTTCGCAAAGAGTGATATTGCCCTTGCGAGCAGTGATATTGTTCGGCTACGCCTCACAGTGATATTCTATTCGCCCATAAACTCGCGAAGCGAATAACACTCGGCGTAAGCCGAATATCACTGCGTAGCAATATCACTCGCCAAAGGCGAATAGAACTGGCGTGATACTCCGTTAAGAGTATCACGCCAAGGGAAGCGACGTTTTTTTGTTGATCTTAGAAAATGGGATAGCCTGCAGCCTCGTGAGCAGCGCGCAGCTCATCGCACATTGCAACGATCTCGTCGGTGGAAAGCTGGCTGCCGGTGTGGGGATCCAGCATAGCTGCCTGATAAACGTGCTCCATGTTACCGGTTACGGCTGCCTCAATGGTCAGCAGCTGCACGTTGATGTTGGTCATGTTCATAGCGGCAAGCTGAACGGGCAGGCGACCTGCGTAGGTGGGATGCACGCCGGTGCGGTCAACCATGCAGGAAACCTCAACGCAAGCCTCGTCGGGCAGGTTGGGGATCAGACCGTTGTTGAGCACGTTACCGCCAATGCGGTAGGGCACGTCGGTCAGGATCGCTTCCATGATGTGAGAAGCGTACTCGCGGGAGCGGGTATGGGTGATCTGACCGCCTGCCATGAGCTCTTCCTTCTGGCGCTCCCAGTGTGCGATCTGGTTGACGCAGCGACGGGGATATTCATCCAGCGGAATGTTGAACTTTTCAATCAGCTCAGGACGGTTTTCCTTGATGTAGAGGTAGTTGTATTCAGCGTTATGCTCGCTGGATTCGGTGCAGTAGTAGCCAAGCTTGTCGATGTAGTCGAAGCGGACCATATCGTAGTGCTTTTCGGTGGCATTCTTTTCCTTTGCGCGCTTCTTGATCTCGGGATAGAGGTCATTGCCGTCCTTATCCTGAATCTCAAGCAGCCAAGCCATGTGGTTGATGCCGGCAATCTTTTCGCGTCTGCCTTCCAGCTTGTCCTCCATGCCCAGGTGGCGCAGAAGACCCTCGGAGCAGACCTGAACGCTGTGGCAAAGACCAACGGTCTTGATCTTGGTGTATCTCTGCATGTAGCCGGAGAGCATTGCCATGGGGTTTGTATAGTTCAAGAACCATGCGTCGGGGCAAACCTCTTCCATGTCTGCAGCAAATTCCTTGAGCACGACAATGGTACGCAGCGCGCGGAAGATACCGCCGATGCCCAGCGTGTCGCCAATGGTCTGGCGCAGACCGTACTTCTTGGGAACTTCAAAGTCAATGATGGTGCAGGGGTCGTAAAGACCAACCTGAATCGCATCCACTACGAAGTCAGCGCCGCGCAGCGCATCCTTGCGGTTTTCCACGCCAAGGTACTTGCCAATCTTTGCGCGACCCTCGTTGATGTTCTCATTGAGCTTGGTGATCATCAGATAGGATTCGTCCAATCTGTTGGGGTCAATGTCATAAAGCGCAATTTCTGCGTCATGCAGGCAAGGGGTCATCATCGCGTCGCCCAGTACGTTCTTGGCGAAAACGGTGCTGCCCGCACCCATAAAAGTGATTTTTGCCATAATGGTTCTCCTTTGCATTATCTGGATGATTTCATTATACTGTTTTTTGCCCAAAAAATCAATAGATAAGGCGTACTTTTCATGGATTTTTTTGCATGAGTTTTTGCGCCTATACTCTTTTATTGTGAGCAAAAGTATGATATAATAAAAATAGTTTGACGAATGGAGCAGGGCGATGAAAAAGGGATTTCTGAAACGAATGCAATGGGGGCTGTTGCCCACTGTGGTGGCACTGGCTGTGCCCACCATGCTTGAGCAGCTGATGCACACGGCGGTGCAATACATCGATACTGCCATGGTCGGCTCTCTGGGCACGCAGGCATCTGCCGCGGTTGGCTCAACAAGCACGGTTGGCTGGCTGGTCGGCAGCTCGCTCTCTGCCTTGGGCGTGGGCTTTTTGTCCTTTATTGCACGCGCCAACGGAGCAGGGGATAAAGCTTTGTGCCGTCGCGCCTCTGCACAGGCGGTGCTGGCAGTGCTGGTTTCGGGCATTCTGTTTACTATCCTGACGCTTTCGCTCTCTCCCGTCGTGCCCGTGCTGATGCAGGTGGATCCCGATATCCGCGATACCACAAGCACGTATTTCTTTATTTTGTATACGCCTATGCTGTTCCGCGCGGCATCCATCATCTTCGGTGCCGTGTTGCGCGGCGCGGGGGATACCAAAACCCCCATGCGCGCAGGCATTATTGTCAACGTCGTCAATGTTGTGCTCAACTTTTTCCTGATCTATCCTACAAGAACGGTCGAGCTACCGTGGTTTTCGGACGGTATTTTACTGGTCACCATCCGCGGAGCGGGACTTGGTGTTGTGGGTGCGGCTCTGGCAAGTGCCATTGCCTTTGCCGTGGGCGGTGTGGTCATGACCGTGACGCTGTGGCGTCATCCGCTTGTTTCTCCCCGTGGGCAGAGATTTCGCCCCGATCGCGAGGTGCTCTTTCCCTGCTTGAAGGTTGCCATGCCCAACATGGCGCAAAGATTTGCCACCTCGCTTGGCTACGTGGTATTTGCCTCCATGATCAATTCGCTTGGTGACGTTTCCACCGCAGCGCACAACTTTGCAAACACCGTGGAAAGTGCGTTTTATATCCCCGGCTACGGCATGCAGGCGGCTGCCGCTACGCTGGCAGGCAACTGCGTAGGCGCCAAGGATAAGAATCGGCTGGACGATCTTGGCAGACTGATGTTGTTTTGCGAGGTGCTGCTCATGATCGCCTCGGGTGGTCTTTTGTTCTTGCTGGCACCGTATATGCTGCGCCTGTTCTCGTCTGATCCCGCAGTCATTGATCTTGCCACGATCGTGCTGCGCATGGTGGCGGTATCCGAGCCCTTCTACGGTGTCACCATTATCACCGAGGGCATGATGCAGGGCGTGGGAAATACCAAAACACCGTTTGTTTTCAACGTCATCGGCATGTGGGGCTTACGCATTTTCGGAACGCTGCTTTGCACCCTGCTTGCGCCCGAAATGTCGCTGGTCTATGCCTGGGCATGTATGATCGCGCATAATCTTGCGCTTTTCTGCATGTTTTCGGTGTATTACAAAAAGGGAAAATGGAGCCCCTTGCACACACAGCCACCGGGATGAAAAATTTATTGACAAGTGTGCCATAATATGATAAAATAAAATCAAATAGGCGTTTTTCGGAGGATTTTGATGATCACCTACGAGCAGCTTCGGCAAAGCCCGGAGATCAGAACCTATATTACCCGCGCAGATGAGTCTCTGCGCGCGCTCGGCTTTACCGAGCACAGCTTTGCACACGTCACGCGCGTGTCTGAAACGGCAGCATATATTCTGGGCGAGCTGGGATATGACGCGCACGAGATCGAGCTTGCCAAAATTGCGGGATACCTGCATGATATCGGCAACTTAGTCAACCGCGTGGAGCACTCGCAAAGCGGTGCAGTCATGGCATTCCGTATTCTGGATCATATGGACATGCCGCCCGAAGATATTGCCACAATCGTCACCGCCATCGGGAATCACGATGAGGGCACGGGCGTACCGGTCAACGGTGTGGCTGCCGCGCTGATCTTAGCCGACAAATCCGACGTGCGACGCAGCCGCGTGCGCAACGAGGACTTTGCGACGTTCGACATTCACGACCGCGTCAATTATTCGGTCACCGATTCGGCACTGGTGCTGGATACGCAGAAAAAGACCGTGACGCTGACGCTGACCATCGATCCCGAGGTTGCACCGGTCATGAACTATTTTGAAATCTTTCTTGGCAGAATGATCATGTGCCGCAAGGCTGCGGACAAGCTCGGACTGCAATTCAAGCTGGATATAAACGGACAGACGTTGATTTGAAAGGAGAAAAGACATGCAAGAACTACTGCACAATTTTCAAGCGGTTGTAACACACGAGAGCGTTGACATTTTTATGGTGCTCAATCTGCTTTTGGGTCTGGCACTGTTCTTGTTCGGTATGGACGTCATGGGCGATGCCTTGAAAAAGAGCGCGGGCAATAAGCTCAAGATCATTCTGGGTAAATTGACTTCCAATCGCTTTAAGGGCTTTTTGCTGGGCCTTGGCGTGACAGCCATCATTCAGTCCTCGTCTGCTACCACGGTTATGGTCGTGGGCTTTGTTAACTCCGCGACAATGACGCTCTCTCAGGCTGTGGGCGTGATTCTGGGTGCAAACGTAGGTACGGCGGTGACGGCATGGCTGACCGCTATGACAGGCATGGAGGTTGACGGTGCAGAGGGCGCAATGAATATTTTGCAGTACCTCAAGCCGGATTTCTGGATGCCTATTCTGGCACTGATCGGCATTGTGTTCTGCATGTTCGCAAAAAAGAACAGATACAAGCAGGTCGGCTTTATTCTGCTCGGCTTTGGCGTGCTGATGACCGGTATGAATATCATGTCGGATGCGGTTGCGGTCTTTAAGTCGATTCCCGAGTTCGGTGAGATCCTGGTCATGTTTGAAAACCCCTTCTTGGGTATTCTGGCAGGTACTGTGCTGACCGCAATCGTGCAGTCCTCCTCCGCTTCCGTGGGTATTTTGCAGGCACTGACCATGTCGGGCGCAATTTCGTACGGTATCGCGATCCCGATCGTTATGGGTCAGAACATCGGTACTTGCGTGACCGCGATGCTGTCCTCCATGGGCTCGTCCAAGAACGGTAAGAGAGCCGCGCTTGTACACTTGTACTTTAATATTATTTCGGTAGTCGTGGTGTTGAGCGGTTACTATATTCTGGATGCGATCATCGGCTTTGGCCTCAACAGCATGATTGCCGACATGTGGTCTATTGCGATTATTCACACGGTATTCAAGATCATCGCAGTTGTTCTGATGTTCCCGTTCACCAATCTCTTGGTCAAGCTGGCTACCGTATCGGTGCCCGAAAAGTCCAAGAAAAAGAAGGACGAGCAAGGCATTATCCTGGACGAGCGTTTGTTCATCACCCCTGCGGTTGCAGTGGAGCAGGCAGAGGCTGCCGCACGTAAGATGGCGGTCGTGTCCTGTGACGCGTTGGACCGTGCGCTGATGTTGCTTAGTAATTATGACTCCAAATCCGCGGATCTGGTACGCAAATACGAGGATGACGTGGATAAGATGGAGGATAAGATCGGCTCGTACTTAGTCAAGCTGGCTGCAAAGAACAGCTCGGGCGAGGGCTCGCGTGAGATTACAAAGCTCTTGCACCTGATCGGTGACTTTGAGCGTATTTCGGACCATGCGGTCAATATTGCCGAGTCTGCCGAAGAGATGAGAGATAAGCAGATCCAATTCTCTCCTGCGGCGCAAAAGGAGATCAACACCATGGTTGCCGCTGTGCGCGAGGTGCTTTGGAATGCACGTGAGGGCTTTGTCAACGACGACTTTAACATAGCTGCTTCGGTTGAACCGCTGGAGGAGGTCATTGACGATCTGCGCGATGCCATCAAGCTGCATCATATCGTGCGTCTGCAGAACAACGAGTGCACCATGGAAATGGGCTTTATCCTGTCCGACCTTTTGACCAACTGCGAGCGCGTGGCAGACCACTGCTCCAATATCGCAGGCTGCATGCTGGAGCTTTCTACGGAAAAGTCGCTGGATATGCATAAGTACCTGTACGATCTCAAGCACGGGAACCCCGAGTTCGATCGCAGATATCAGGAATACAAGGAAAAGTATCCCATCGAGGATTGATCCGGGAACCGAAATTTTTAACCGAATATAAGAGTGGGGAAAGTTGTCCTGCCGCATGGCGGGACGCTTTTCCCGTGCTTGTTTTGAAGGGGGGATGACCGTGAGACAAACAAAAGCGCAAAAGGCTGTCAAGCAGCGGTTTTGCGAGGCTGCCAAGCGCCTGGAGGCGCTGTATCCGGGCGCGGAATGCGCACTGGAATGGCGGACCGATGCACCTTGTGCGGCGGACGACGGGTGGCGACTTCTGATCATGGGTCGTCTTTCTGCGCAGTGCACCGATGCAAGAGTGAATATCGTGTGCCGCGAGCTGTTTGCCGCGTATCCGAGCGCGCAAGCCATTGCAAATGCCCCCATCGAAGAGCTGGAAAGGCTGGTACACTCCTGCGGATTCTACCGTGCCAAGGCGCAGAACATCAAGGATTGCTGCCGCATGCTGGTAGAGGACTTTGATGGGCGCGTGCCTGCCGATCGCGAGGTGCTGTTGACCTTCCCGGGCGTAGGGCGCAAGATCGCCAACCTTCTTTTGGGAGATCTGTACGGCATTCCCGGCATTGTGGCGGATACGCATCTGATCTGCATTGGCGGCAGACTGGGCGCATATCCCACCACACTCAAGGACCCGCACAAGGTCGAAAAAATACTTGATACACTGATTGACCCCGCATCGCAAAGTGATTTTTGTCACCGCGCGGTGCAATTCGGCAGAGATTATTGCACGGCAAGGTCGCCTCACTGCGACGCATGCCCCTTGGCGGATATCTGCCCTTACGATAAAGGAAAGAAATCATGAAAACGAAAAACGTACAACGAAAAACGTATGGCAATGCCGCGCGGCTTTGGCAGTTTTTAAGAAAGAGCCGCTGGTGGTTTGCCTTGGGCATTCTGTTTGCCTTTGCCATGACGGGACTGGAAATGATCGCACCGCAGATCGTTGCCTTTACGGTGGATAATCTGCTGGGGGATGAAGCATTGGAGCTGCCTGCATGGTTGTTGCAGCACGTGGATCTTGATGCCGTCATCGGGTATCTGCGGGATCGACTGTGGCTGGTGGCAGTTGCCGTGATTGTCACGGGCGGCTTGTCGGTGCTTTGCCGCTTTTCCAATATGTACTTCAACAATCTTGGCGGTGAGACGCTGGTCAAAACCATCCGAGACGATCTGTTCTCGCACATCGGTCGCCTGCCGCAAAGCTTCTATTCGCAAAATAAGACGGGAGATCTGATCCAGCGATCCACCTCAGACGTGGAAATGGTCAAAAATTTCGTGGCAGAGCAGTTGGTGCCCTTGTTCCGCGTCATCATTTTGCTCACGGTTTCACTGACCGTCATGTTTATGATGAATCCGCTCTTGGCTTCGGTTTCTGCGGCATTTGTGCCCATTGTGCTGACCTATTCGCTGGTGTTCCGCCACTTTATCAGCAAGCACTTCGAGGCTTGTGACGTATGCGAGGCGGAGCTTTCCTCGATCACGCAGGAAAACCTGACCGGCGTACGCGTGGTGCGCGCGTTTGGCAGAGAGAGAAGCGAGATTGAAAAATTCGACCGCAAAAACACCGAATACGGTGACCGAAACGTGCGCCTGACCTGGCTGTTCACGTGGTTCTGGATCATCGGTGACTTTTTCTCCGGCATGCAGGTGCTGGCAGTGCTGGGCTTTGGCACGTACCTGTGCGTTACGCAGGGCATGGAGCTTGGCGATCTGCTTGCGTTTGTCACCTATAACGCCATGATGCTGTGGCCGGTGCGCTCTCTTGGCAGAATCGTGTCCGAGATGAGTAAGGCGGGCGTAGCACTTGGCAGAATCAATCATATTCTCAATACACAGCCCGAGCTGCAAAAGGAGCAGGTCACAGCACCCGATTATGCGGGCGACGTGGTGTTTGATCACGTCAGCTTTCGCTACGAAGCGGACGGTGCACAGATTCTGGACGACGTCAGCTTTTCGGTCAAGGGCGGCAGCGTGATCGGTATCATGGGCGGTACGGGATCAGGCAAAAGCACCCTGATGGGGCTTTTGGACCGTCTTTACGAGCTGGATGAGGGCAGCATTACCATTGGCGGCGTGCCCATCGGTCAGATCGACCGTGCCGAGCTGCATAAGCACGTGGGATACGTGCTGCAGGATACGTATTTGTTCTCGGGCACCATTGCTGAGAATATCTGCATGGGAATTGATGCTTTGGATATGGAAAAGGTTGAGCATGCTGCACGTGTGGCTTGCTTTGAAGGCGCGGTATCCGAGTTCAAGGAAGGATACGAGACCTTTGTAGGTGAGCGCGGTGTGACGCTTTCGGGCGGTCAGAAGCAGCGTTGCTCGATTGCCAGAATGCTTGCCACCAAGCCGGATATTATGATTTTTGACGATTCTCTCTCTGCGGTAGACAGCGAGACCGATGCTGCCATTCGTCACGCGTTGCGCCACGAATTCGAGGGCAGCACGGTGATTCTGATCTCACACCGCATCACCACGCTCTCGCATGCCGACCACATTGTGGTGCTGGACGAGGGACGCGTGGCAGAGCAGGGCACGCATGCGCAGCTGCTTGCCGCGGGCGGCATTTACAGCCGCGTGTGCGCAATGCAGGGCAGAGATGATGCGATAAAGGCGATCGCAGCAGGGGAGGTGACGGCATGAAGCAGCAAAAGAAAACGCGCAAGGGATTGCCGTACCCCAAGGTCCTTGCCTTCTTCAAGCCCTATTTATGGGTGTTTGCCGTGATTTTGGTGCTGGGCATTTTCAGTGGTGTGGTAGATATCTGCCTGCCCTTGTTCCAGCAATATGCCATTGACAATTTTATCATCCCGGATACCGTTTCGGGACTTGGTATGTTCTGCTTGTGCTACGCGCTGTTTTTGCTCTCGCGTATCGTAGCGGATTTCATCTCGTCCTACCAGACCGGCAGGATCGAGGTGCTGATCGCAAGAGATATGCGCAGTGCGTGCTTCAAGCACCTGCAAACGCTTTCCTTCTCGTTCTTTAATCAGAACAGTGTGGGATATCTGCACTCGCGCATTATGAGTGACACCAGCCGCATCGGCGGCGTGGTGGCATGGGATTTTATGAGCGGTGTGTGGAATCTTTCATACCTGATCGGTGCAGCAATCGTGATGTTCGTGCTGGACTGGAAGCTTGCCTTGTGCGTCATGGTCATCGTACCGGTCATTGCACTGGGAGCTGCGCTGTTTGAGCGCAAGCTGCGCGGGCTCAATCAAGAGGTCAGAGAGCTCAATTCGCAAATCTCGGGCAAGTTCAACGAAAGCATTACCGGCTCGCGCACGGTTCGCGTGCTGGGTGCGGAAGAAAAAATGCGCACAGGCTTTGTTTCGCTGACAGGTAAGATGCGCAAGACCGCCGTGCTGACCGCACGTGTGCGTGCAAGCTTTATTTGCCTGATCGCGTTCTCCACCTCCATGGCACTGGCACTGGTGCTGTGGCGTGGCGGTATCATCGCGCGCGAGAATGTGGAATTCCTTGGCAAGCTCTCTGTGTTCATGACCTATGCCATGAACATGATGGAGCAGGTGCAGTGGGTGGTCAACGCCATGGCGGACATGATCTTTGTGCGCGTCAATATGGAGCGCGTATCCAAGATCCTGGAGACCGAATCCGACGTACCGGACAGCCCCGAGGTAGTGGAGAGGTACGGAGATACCTTCCATCCCAAAAAGGAGAACTGGGAGCCCTTGCATGGAGATATCACCTTCAAGGACGTTTCGTTTATGTACCCGGACGGCAACGAATGGGTGCTGGAGAATTTTGATCTGCACGTGCCGCGCGGCACAAACGTTGCCATTGTAGGTGAGACGGGCGCGGGCAAATCCACGCTGGTCAATCTGGTGTGCAGATTCTACGATCCCACCAAGGGTCAGGTGCTGATCGACGGCAGAGATGCCCGAGAAAGAAGCCAGCTCTGGCTGCATTCCTCGCTTGGCTACGTGCTGCAAACACCGCATCTGTTTTCGGGCAGTATTGCCGAAAATTTGCGCTACGGTAACCCGAGCGCCACCGAGCAGGAGATGGAGGCAGCGCTGCGCGAAATCGATGCATGGCGCATTGTGGAGCGCATGGGCAAGGGTCTTGAGAGTGACGTGGGCGAGGGCGGAGATCTGCTGTCCACGGGCGAAAAGCAGCTGCTTTCGTTTGCGCGCGTTATGCTTGCAAACCCCTCGATTCTGGTGCTGGATGAGGCAACCTCCTCGGTTGACAGCCACACCGAGCAGCTGATCCAGCGCGCAACCGAGCGCGTCAGCCAAGGGCGCACCTGCTTTGTCATTGCGCACCGTCTGTCCACCATCAGGCAAGCGGATATCATTCTCGCGGTCAAGGATGGCAAGATCATTGAACGCGGTAGCCACGCAGAGCTGATGGCAGCAAAGGGCTATTATTACCGCCTGTATACACGTCAGTATGAGGACGAGCAGACCCAGATCGTGCTGGATAAAAAGGAATAAATAATCAAAAAGGAATCCCCCAATAAGGGGATTCCTTGCTTTTTTATTTATTCCATGTTCTTAAGATACAATTCTGATTCCATGCAGGTCTGCCCGTTCTGATTGACCAGACGGAACAAATACCCGTTCTCGCTCTCTGCACGCAGAATGGTCAAAACGTCACCGTAGGCAGCCTCGTGCAGATAGGAAAGGGAAAAGCCACTGACAAACTTGCCAAGCATATCCGGCACGTAATCGCACAGCATGTCGGGGTATTTGGTATTGTTCATGTGCATGTTATAGTCCAGATCCGAGTAACGTACCTCGCGCTTGCCAACCTCTTGCAGCTGTGCCGAGGAGGTAATGCGCGCACGACGGGGCAGCTCACTGCGATCGATCTGCTCGTCCACGGGGAAGAGCGATGCAGCGGGAAAATCCTCCGCCTTGATAAATCTTTTGTCCTCCAGGTGCACCAGCGCCCATTCCGAGGAGGCGCGGGCGTAAACCTTGCCCTCGTATTCGATCTCAAAGCAACGGTTAAAGGAATAGGAGCGGGAGGGCGGGCACCAGGTATTGACCCAGATGCGGATGTATGGGGGGAGCGGCGCGTCAATGCTGACCTGAATGCGGCTCATGATAAAGCCGATGCCGTCGCGCTGGTGGATCTCGTCAAGGTCCAGGTCGGCCGCGCGGCACTGGCGGTTGGCGCATTCCTGCATGTACATCAGCACCTGCGAGGGGCGGATGATCAGATCAGGGTCGGTATCGTGCCACTTGGTTAAAAAATGCTCTGTGTGTTTCATGGATTTCCTCCAAAAAGCGGAGCTGATTTGAAGTAAGTCAGCTCCGCGGATGGGTAAGAGTGAAGGAGCGTCGGAAGATGCGAAAATGCATCGTCGTCGGCAATCCGGCTAAGATTAAAGGGTGTTAGAGGAGCCCAGCACGTTCTTGATCTTGTGCTGAACCATCTTCTTGACCTCGCTGCGTGCAACGGTCAGGTAGCCTCTGGGGTCAAAGATCTCGGGGGACTCGTTGAATACGCGGCGAATGCCTGCGGTCATAGCCAGACGGATATCCGAGTCGATGTTGATCTTGCAAACTGCCATGGAAGCAGCCTTGCGCAGCATTTCCTCGGGAATGCCGATCGCGTCGGGCATCTTGCCGCCCAGTGCGTTGATCTCGCGAACGTATTCCTGGGGAACAGAGGAAGCACCGTGCAAAACGATGGGGAACTCGGGCAATCTCTTGGAGATCTCCTCCAGCACGTTGAATGCAAGCTGAGGCTTGGTGCCGGGCTTGAACTTATATGCGCCGTGGCTAGTGCCGATCGCAATTGCCAGAGAGTCAACACCGGTGCGGGAAACGAATTCCTCAACCTCGTCGGGGTTGGTGAACATTGCGTCCTCAGCGGAAACGTTGACGTCATCCTCAATGCCTGCCAGCTGGCCAAGCTCACCTTCTACCACAACGCCGTGTGCGTGTGCGTATTCCACAACCTTGCGAGTCAGGGCAATGTTGTCCTCAAAGGAGTGGTGAGAGCCGTCGATCATAACAGAGGTAAAGCCGCCGTCAATGCAAGCCTTGCAGATCTCAAAGTCTGCGCCGTGGTCCAGGTGCAGTGCCAGGTCAATATCGGTATCGCGGATCGCAGCCTGCGCCAGAGCCATCAGATATTCGTGCTTTGCGTACTTACGTGCGCCTGCGGAAACCTGCAGAATAACGGGAGACTGCTCTTCCTTAGCTGCCTCGGTGATTGCCTGAATAATTTCCATGTTGTTGATGTTGAAAGCACCGATGGCGTAGCCGCCGCGGTAAGCCTTTTTGAACATTTCAGTCGTTGTTACAAGTGCCATTTGGAATTCCTCCGGATAAAAAATACTACAATTATTTTATCATAAAGTGTGCCCAAAATCAATAGGAAATCCGTATTTTACCAAATTTTTATCCAAGCGTTTGATTGTGCTCGTCACCGTTCGAAGCAACGGCGGCATCGTGTCCGCCAAGCCCGAAGCTGACCGCAATGGCATTGTCCACGCGCTGCATGACCGATTCGTCCAAATGTCCCATTTTCTCCTTCAAGCGGCGTTTGTCCAGTGTGCGGATCTGTTCCAGCAGGATAACGGAATCCTTGGAAAGCCCCGCCTTGTCGGCATATATGTCAATATGGGTGGGCAGGCGTGTCTTGCCCATGCGCGAGGTAATGGCAGCGGCAATCACGGTGGGGCTGTAGCGATTGCCAACGTCGTTTTGTATGATCAGGACGGGGCGCAAGCCCCCTTGCTCCGAGCCCACAACGGGCGAAAGATCTGCATAGTAAATATCTCCGCGTTTCACGGTCATCATGGTATATAGCCTCCCTTATGTGTTTGTAAAGCAGTATTGCCACGCACGTCGGCGCTTTAGTCATTCTTTTTATATTGCAGTATATACAAAAGTTCGACAAAATGCCCAACCTAAAAATCAGCAAAAAGATGCGACGGGTGCTTTACAAAGGCAAGGTGTGTGTGGTATAATAAAAGCAGAATATAAAAGTGGAGGCGTTTTATGCGCAAAACGAAAATTATTTGTACCATCGGACCTGCAACGCAAAGCGAGGAGACCCTGCGCGGACTTTGCAAGGCAGGCATGAACGTAGCAAGACTCAACTTTTCCCATAATACACACGAGGATCATCTGCAGAGAATCGAGAGCATCAAAAAGGTCAGAGCGGAGCTGGATATGCCCATCGCCATTATGCTGGATACCAAGGGCCCCGAGTACCGTATCAAGACCTTTGAGCACGACAGCGTGACGCTGGAGGAAGGGCAGGAATTCACCTTTACCACCGAAGAGGTGCAGGGCAACGAGAGCATCGTATCGGTCAGCTATGCAGATCTTGTACACGAGCTGGTTCCCGGTGACACCATTCTGCTCAACAACGGCTTGCTGATCTTCCGCGTAGAGGAGATCGAGGGCAAGAATATACACTGCCGCGTTACTTGCGGTGGCGAGCTTTCCAACCGCAAGAGCATGAGCTTCCCCGGCAAGGTGATGAAGCAAAAGTATCTGTCGGATCAGGATAAGAGCGATATTGCCTTCGGTATCAAACACGGGGTGGACTTTATTGCCTGCTCGTTCGTGTCCTGTAAGCAGGATCTGATCGACGTGCGCAATTATCTTGCCGAGATTGGTGGAGAGGGCGTGGACCTGATCGCCAAGATCGAAAACCAGTCGGGCTACGACCACATTGAGGAGATCTGCGAGGTGTGCGACGGTATTATGGTCGCGCGCGGAGATATGGGCGTTGAGGTGCCCTTCGAGCAGTTGCCTGCTATGCAGAAAACGCTGATCACCAAGTGCAGAATGCTTGGTAAGCGCGTCATCACCGCAACCGAGATGCTGGAGAGCATGATCTACAATCCCAGACCCACCAGAGCTGAGATTTCGGACGTGGCAAATGCCGTGTACGACGGCACCAGTGCCATCATGCTGTCGGGCGAGACTGCAATGGGCAAGTACCCCGTGCAGACCGTGCAGGTCATGTCCAAAATTGCCGAGACTGCAGAGAACAGCATTGATTATACTGACATTTTCTATGGTACCGAGTTCAAGATCAAGAACACGGTAGACGCCATTTCACACGCAACCTGCGCCGTCGCCATTGACATTGGCGCAAAGGCAATTGTCGCATGCTCGCTGTCAGGCATGACTGCGCGCATGGTATCGCGCTTCCGTTGCCCCGTGGATATCATTGGTCTGACTACCGATGAGAGCACCTACCGTAAGCTGGCGCTTTCCTGGGGCGTGACTCCCGCGCTGTGCGAAAAGTATCCCTCGACCGACGTGCTGTTCTACACCGCTACCAAAATGGCGCCCAAGCTGCTGCCCATGGAAAAGGGCGACAGCATCGTCATCACGGGCGGTGACACCACCGGCGTTTCCGGCAAGACCAGTCTGATCAAGGTAGAGCAAATTTAAAATTGAAAATTTGGCACAAAAAAGCCGTCACGGAACGTGGCGGCTTTTCGTTTTTCACAGCATCCTTGTCATGTGGCGATCTGATGAGTTGCAGCTCCCCATCTGTGTCATCCTGCCTGCGGCAACAAATCCGGTAGGGGGCGGCGCCCTCGACGCCCCGTCTTGCAAACGGTTTATGATCATGTCACCCGAACGCTGATCCGTTATCACCGCGTGCGGGAGGCGAAACGCCTCCCCTACACAAAATTACTTTGGCGCAGCCTCCCTCTATGTGTCATCCTGAGCGAGAAAACATCCCTGTGCGGATGTTTTCGAGTCGAACTTTCAAAAATCTGCAACGAATTGCTGATTTTTGAAAGTCAAAGTGCAAGGATTGCACTTTGAGGATCCAGCAAACGATTTACAACACGCGAAAAAAGCCTCCCCTTTAGGGGAGGGGGACCGCAGTGAAGCGGCGCAGCGTGCCGCTTCGCGATTGCGGTGGAGGGGTTGCCTCCCTTTTAAGGGAGGTGGCAAATGCTTCGGCATTTGCCGAAGGGTTCTCTTTTCCAATCATATAGGATCGGAAAATTGGTGAAAGAGCGTCCTTACGGTGACCCACTCCACCGCTGTTCGCTTACGCTCACTGCGGTCCCCCTCTGCCCGGCGGGAGAGGCTTAGTTACTCCGGCTAAACAGACATCTTGCAAACCCATCGCAGATCCCGCTGCGCGCTACCGCACTTGCGCTTTTGCTCGCTCAATTTCGCGGCTCTGCCGCGAAATATTCGACCCGCAAAAGTTCGACTGCGCGCGTACACCACAACGCGGTGTCCGCGCTCCGCTCAGGATGACACATAGTGGGGAGCGCGTCTGAGGCGGTTTGTGATGTGCCATGTAGGGGAGGATATCATCCTCCCGCACGCGATGATAACGGATCAGTATTCGGGTAAAAAAATCATAAATCGTTTGCGAAACGGGTCGTCGAGGGTGCCGACCCCTGCCGGGGTTGTTGACGCGGGCAGGAGGACAGATGGCGGTTACCGGCAGCAGAAAAGGCAGAGAGCTTTGTGCTCTCTGCCTTTTCTCTTATCTTGCCAGTGTAAAGAAGATCCACGTGACCAAAAAGGACACGAAAATGATGCCCAGTGTGACCATCATAGGCCAGAACATCAGCTTGACTGCCGCAAAATACGTGCGGAATTGCTCGCGCAGCGTACCCTTAGCACCGGGATCTCTTGGCTTTTCGCCCGGGCGGCGACGGCTGTCCTGCAGCGGCTGCATATCAACCACGGTCGAGCCGTCGTCCACGTAGCGGATCTTTTGCTTTTTTTCCTTATTCTTGTTCGCCATTGCTTGCGTCCTCTGCATACATGTGGCAGGCTGCAAAGTGACCCGGCTCAACCTCGCGGTACGCGGGGGTCACGTGCTTGCAAATCTCTTTGGCATAGGGGCAGCGCGTATGGAAGCGGCAGCCCTTGGGGGGATTTGCGGGAGAGGGAATGTCTCCGCCCAGCACCATGCGCTGCATCTTGGCATCGGGATCGGGATTGGGGATCGCCGAGAACAGTGCCTGCGTGTAGGGGTGCAGGGGATTGCCGAAGATATCCTTCTTGGCACCGAACTCTACCATTGAGCCAAGGTACATCACACCGATCTTATCCGAGATAAACTTGACCACCGACAAATCGTGCGAGATGAACAGGTAAGTCAGGTTCATGGATTTTTGCAGCTCCTTGAGCAGATTGATGATCTGCGCCTGAATGGAAACGTCCAGCGCGGATACGGGCTCGTCACAAATCACCAGCTTGGGCTTGACCGAAAGCGCACGCGCAATGCAGATACGCTGACGCTGACCGCCCGAGAATTCGTGGGGATAGCGCTCATAGTAATAATCGCGCAGACCGCACTTTTCCATCAGATCCAGCACGTAAGCCTTGACCTGTTTTTCGGGCACGATCTTGTGCACGCGCACGGGCTCGGAAAGAATGTCGCCAACCGTGCTTCTGGGGGGCAGGGAGGAATAGGGGTCCTGGAAAATGATCTGCATCTCGGTGCGCAGCTTACGCATCTTGGAAGGGGGATATTTGGTAATATCCTGACCGTCAAACAAAATCTGACCGCCGTTGGAGGGATGAAACTTGAGAATGGTTCTGCCCATGGTGGTCTTGCCACAGCCGGATTCACCAACGATACCCAGCGTTTCACCGGGGTTGAGCACAAAGGAAACATCATCCACTGCAATCAACTCCTGCTGCACCTTGCCCATCAGAGATTTCTTGATGGGGAAGGCTTTTCTTAAGTGGCGCACCTCCAAAAGGGCGTTGGGATCGGGCTGCTTGCCTGCATCCGTTTCAATTGCCGCAGCCTTTTTCTCTGCCAGCTCGGCAGCAAGCGCTGCGTCGTCAAAGGAGGTCTCGGTATCGGGCATGCTCTGCCAGCGCGCAAGTGCGCGCTCGTAAGTAATATCAGCCATTTACCTCTTCCTCCTTATCGTAAAGGTGGCAGGACACAAAGTGGGTGGGGCTGACCTGAATCATATCGGGGTAGTCGCCGCCGCACTTGTCGCAGCATCTGTCGCATCTCTCCTTGAAGAAACAATGCGTGGGCATGTTCACGGGGTTGGGAACGTTGCCGGGAATATTGAACAGCACGTCGCTGTCGCTTTGCATGGTGGGCTTGGATTTCTGAAGTCCGATGGTGTAGGGGTGCAGGGGATTCTTGAAGATCTCCTGAACAGTGCCCTTTTCGATCACCTTTCCTGCATACATGACCACCACGTAATCCGCCATCTCGGCAATGACACCAAGGTCGTGCGTGATCAGCATGATCGAGCCGTTGATCTTGTCCTTCAGATCGCGCAAAAGGTCAAGGATCTGTGCCTGAATGGTCACATCCAGCGCGGTGGTGGGCTCGTCCGCAATGATCAGACGGGGATTGCACACCAGAGCCATGGAGATCATCACGCGCTGTCTCATACCGCCCGAAAGCTCGTGGGGATAGGAGTTGTACACGCGCTCGGGCGCGGCAATACCAACCAGCTTGAGCATCTCAATCGAGCGTGCCTGCGCCTCCTCGGCAGTTGCCTCGGGTCTGTGAATGTACGTTACCTCGTCAAGCTGGTCACCGATGGTGAAGATGGGGTTGAGCGAGGTCATGGGCTCCTGGAAGATCATGGCGATCTCCTTGCCGCGGATACGGTAGATCTCGCTGATCGGCATCTCGGCAATATCATAGGTCTTATCCTCGGCTGCAAAACGGATCGAGCCGGAGTAGATCTGACCGGTCGGACCCTGCAAAAGTCTCATGACTGACATGCTTGTCACGCTCTTGCCGCAGCCGGATTCGCCCACGATGCCCACGGTTTTGTTTTTGGGAATATCAAAGGAAACGCCGTTGACCGCCTTGACCACGCCCTGATCGGTGAAGAAGTAGGTGTGCAGGTCGTCAATCTCAAGGATGTTGTCTGCGTTCTTCATCTCGCAAACAAATTCCTCTTCCTTTGCTCTGCGGTGCTTTTTGGCTTCCAGAGCCATCATCACCTTTTTGTTCTGCTTGGCAATGGCACGGATCTCCTTGCCCGAGAGATAGGAGGATTTTTTCTTTTCTTTCATGGTCTCATCCTCCTTATCTTCTCATTTTGGGGTCAAGCGCGTCGCGCAAGCCGTCGCCCACAAAGTTGAAGCCCAGCACCGCCATGATGATGCAAAGACCGGGAGGGCCCCAGATATTGAAATAGTTTTGCAGAATGTTGGAGTCGTTGGCAGCGTTGATCATGGTACCCCATGCGGCAAACTGCTCGGGCGCACCCAGACCAAGGTAGGTCAGGGAAGCCTCGTAAAGGATCATGGAGCCAAGGCTGAGCGTCATGGAAACGATCAGCTGAGGCATGACGTTGGGCACCAGGTGCTTGAAGATCTTGCGCACGGTGCTGTATCCCATTGCCTCTGCAGCCACCATGTATTCCTGCTCACGCAAGGAGAGGATCTGACCTCTGACAAGGCGAGCGGTGCCGGGCCAGGAGATCAGCGACAGGAATGCCATCAGGTAATAAATGCGGTGCTGCGGCTCAATCGGAATGGGAAAATCGGGCGTTTTGCTCCACGCATCCAACACCGTACCTACAACCAGCATGATCGGGATACCGGGCAGACACATCAGCACGTCGCACACACGCATGATAATGTTGTCGATCAAGCCACCAAAGTAGCCTGCAATGCCACCGAATACCACGCCGATGGCAGCGATGACGAATACGGTCAAAAAGCTGATGGTCAGCGAGATTCTGCCGCCGTACATCAGTCTTGCCAGCACGTCCTTGCCCGTCTTGTCAGTGCCCAAGGGGTGCTCCCATGAGGGTTTGGCAAGCGTGTTGGTGTCCTCGCGGGTTTCCTCAAGCTGATAGTAGGAGTGCTCCACGCCGTTTTCGTCCACGTAGGTGATCAGGGTCTGCACGTATTCCACTCTGCCGTTGTAGTCCACCTCGGTCTGATCCCACTGGGTATAGAACACGGGACCCAGCCAGCAGAAAGCGAACAGAAATACGATCAGCACAAGACCCAGTACGCTGAGCTTGGAGCGGAAGAAGCGGCGCACCACCATTCTACCCGGAGACATCAGGCGCACGTTCTTATCCAGTGGTTCTTCCTTTTCGGGGGCGTTTTGAATTTTGATTTCTTTTTCGCTCATATCAATCGCCTCCTTAACCAAGCTTGACTCTGGGGTCAACCACAGCGTACATGATATCGGCGAGCAGCACGCCCACGATACTCAGCACAGCCAAGAACAGGTTGTAGCCCATGATAAAGGGAATATCGGCAACCAGTGTGGCTTGGTAAGCCATGTTACCGATGCCGGGCAGACCAAACACCTGCTCGGTGATGATCGCACCCGAGAACAGCGAGGGCAAAAGCCCTGCCAGGGAGGTGACCAGAGGAATGAGCGTGTTACGGAAGGCGTGCTTGTAAATCACCTTGGTCTCGCTCAGACCCTTGGCGCGTGCGGTACGGATGTAATCCGAGCCCAGCACCTCCAGCATATTGGTTCTGGTCATTCTCATTCTGCCGCCAATGCTCAGCACCACCACGGTCAACACGGGGATGACCAGATAGGAAACGTAGTCCAGTATCAGCCAGATGCCCGTGTAGTCCATGGTTGCCGATCCAAGACCTGAGGATGGGAACCATCCCAGCTGCATGGCAAGCATGTTTTTGAGTATCTGCCCGAAGAAGAAGGATGGCAGGGAAATACCGATCATAACCAGTACCGTTACGAAGTAGTCACGGAAGGAATATTGGTGGGTTGCTGCCGTGATGCCAAGAGGAATGGCGATCATGAACTCAAACACGGTTGCAATGGCTGCGACCGCGAACGAGACCCACATGTTTTTGGCAATGACGTCCGCAACCGGCTGCTGGAACTTGAAGCTTGTGCCAAAGTCCAGTCTGAGCGTTGCGCGCAGCCAGGTGAAATAACCGCGGAACATGCCGCCAAGCGTGCCGTCCGTACCGTATCCGTATTCGCTCATCAGCGCCTGAACCGTTTCTTCGCTGACTGCCTCGCCCTTGGTTTCAATGGCGGCAATCTGCTGAGTAACGTAGTCCATAGGCATCAGCTGAATCAGCACGAACATGATCACCGATACGCAGAACAGAATCAGAACCGACAGTGCAAGGCGCTTAATAATATATTTTATCATATCTTTATACCGCCTTTCTTACTGTGCAAATTCAATTTCCCAGATGTGCTCCAGGGGAGAGGTGTAGGGGTTGATCTCGGATGGCAGGGAGGATGCGTCAATCACGTTTGCGTTGTAAGCGTACAGGGTTTTTCTCTGATATACGGGCAATTCGATTGCCAGATCCAGTACGTAGCCCATCGCTTCCTTGTAAAGCTCTGTGCGCTCCTCTTGGTCGGTGGTTTCGCGTGCCATGTCGATGACCTCGCTGAGCATATCGAGAATGGCATTTTCCTCGGGATAAGCAGCGGGTGCTGCCAGAATCTCGCGGTATCCCCACGCCAGCGTGCTGGACGCGGTGGAATTCTTATGGTAGACCTGATACATATCGGGGTCAACCGTGGTGCCCCAAGCGGCAGCCCATACTGCCAAGGATCCTGTGGAGAGCTTGGTCAGCGCCTGCGTATCGGGCACGATCTCAATATCCCATCCGCATTCGTTGAGCAGTGCCTGCGCACTCTCAAATACCTTGTAGGCGGGGTGGTCGGTCAGGTCAGCGCCTGCGATGGTAAAGGTGATGGAAAGCTGACTGTCACCCTCGGAAACGCCTGCAGCTGCCATGTAATCCAGAATGGTCTGCTTTGCAATCTCACGGTTGAAGTTGATTGCGGGGTATTCGTGTCCGTTGTCGCGGCTGGGAATGCCATCCTCGGTGGGATATGCCCAGCTGACCGTGGACATGGGCCAGTAAATGGTGCTTGCAGTACCCGTGCTGTAGTATTCCAGTGCAAGGTCAATGTTCATGGCACACATAATGGCTTTGCGCAGGTTGATGTCGGGCACCTTGCCTGCATTGATGCCGATGTAACCGTAGCCAAGCTGGTCGGTATACGTGCTCTGAATGCCCTTGGCACCAAGATTGTTGATTCTCTCAATGTTTTCCTGCGTGTACTGGGGTGTGACGAAGTGCACCTCACCCTTCTCCAGCGTATCCAGCGCGTTGGTGGCGCTGACCACCTGATAACGCAGCTTTTCGATCTTGGGAGTGCCCATCATGAATTTGTCGTTTGCCTTGAAATACACGATGTTGTTGACGTAGAAATCTGCGCCCTTGGGGTTATCCTCGTTGTTTCTGTTGGTTGCCTTGTAAGGACCTGCGCCAACAGGCACCTTGGTCACCTCACTTGCGCGGATGGTGTTGGACATAAAGTCAAAGGAGCCGTAGTCCACGCCGAATTTGTTGTTGGGGATATCCACGGTGTAGCCCTGTCCGTAGTAGTGCTGGGGAGCAACCGAGAACGCGAAGTTCCAGATCGCCTTGGGGTCCACACCGTTGATGGTGATCTGCAGCACGTCGTATTCGTCTCTGTTGACGGGTGTGCCGTCGGGGTTGTGCTCGTGCGCTACGGTGTAGGTGCCGTTGTTCGCCTCTACCTCAAAGACGTCGGTGGTGTGACCGAGCGAGACAATGCCCGCGATGTTGGGAACCAGAAGCGTGCCGTCCTCGGACATGTTTTCACGCAGGATGACTGTGGTAGCCTGCGCGCTGTATTCGGTCATCAGCGTGTTGGCGGTAGCCCAGTATTGCAGGATGATGTGCAGCTCTTGCTCAATCTTCTGGTTGTAAACGTACTCGATCGCCTTTTCCTTGGAGGTTACAACGTCGGAAGAGTAGTTGCGGGTCACCTTTTTGATCTGTGTTTTGATGTCCTTGTTGGTCACGGGGTCCTTTTCGAACTCGATGGTCACAAAGCCCTCTGCGAACATGAAGGAGGTGATCTCGTCAAACTCACCGGTTTCCTTATAAGGCGTTTCGGTGTAAGCGCTCGATGCGGAGGTGTAGTCGGATTCCAGCTCCTTTTTGAACTCCTCAAGCGCCTTTTCGTAGTCCTTGCGCAGCTGATCGGTGGTAACAGACGCGTAGTCGCTCGAAATGGCTTCCTTGTAGCCCTTGGAAAGCCCTGCGGTCGCAATAGCAGCGATCATAGTGTCGTAATCGGCACTGTAAGAGCCTGCGGTATCGGTTCTGCCCACCTGCTTGTACAGGTTGATCAGCTCGTTGATGCGGTTTTTGGCGCGGGTGTTTGCCAGCTCTGCGATAATCTCGCTGGTATCGTCGGTACCCGAGCCCCTGGTCTGGGTTCTGTAGTTTTGCAGACCCACAATGTCGGTGGAGTACATGGTGGAGGAGCCGGTGTACACGGGGTCGAGGTAGACGTACATGTTAAACAGCACGTCCTCAATGGTCAGGGGCTCTCCGTCCGAGTACAGAATGTCGTTTTTGATGACGAAGGTGTAGGTGGTCGTGTCTGCGATGTCATCGTATTCGATGGCATAGTCCATCGCCACGACTGCCTCTTCGGGACCGCAGGCAACCGTGACCTGACCGTTTTCATAGCCGGTGGTCAGCATGGCGATCTGGGTCATGGCAACAATGGTGCCGTCAGACGCGGTGGTGGAATAGAAGGGGTTGAATACGCCGTCCAGCGCGTCGGTCATCACAACCAGCGCATCGGGCTTTGTGGGACGCTGTCCGCAGCTGCCCAGTACGCTAAGCGTACCAAGCAGCATGGCAGCACAGAGAAGCATGCAAAGAATTCTTTTATTCATTTTTTAATCCTCCTCTGTAAAATCAGTCTCGCACGGTGACGGTAATCTCACCGGTGTCGCGGTCGACGGTCAGTATCACTCTGTTCTTGTTGTCACCCGTTGCTTCTACGCGGATGTTGTCAAGGCTGATGCCTTGTGCGCTGCCCGAGCCGCACAGCATGCCGTAGGTGGCAAAGTCCATGTTCTCAAGGAGCAGCGAGGGATCGATGAGAAGTTTACCCGAGATGGTGACGTTCTCAAGCGTTGCCTTGTCGGAAAGCGTACCGCACAAAAGTCCGAAGGTCGAGCCCTGAATTCTGGAGCCGGTTGCGGTGTAGGTGACGTTTTCAAAGTGCAGGTCGGTAATGGATGCGCCCTCACCGATGTAGCCGAACAAGCCGCCCTGCTGAGCGCCGTCGGGCTGGAGCACGGTAACGTTGGAAATCTTGTGGCCGTTACCGATGATCTGACCTGTAAACTGTGTCTGACCCTTATAAAGGTTGGTGGGCCAGATCGCACCCTTGACCGAGAAGTCAAGGTCTGCTTCAATGATGTAGTTGCCGTCGGGTCTTGCGTGCTTGTAGAATTGCTTTGCCGAGCTGATCTTGAACCACTGACCCTCCCACAAGTCAACGTAAACGTCGATCGCGGGGGTGTTGGTGGTGCCGTTTTCATAATTGATCTCCAGCTTGATAGGCTCGGTGACCGGCTGCGTCATAGCCGCGTCGGAGTAAATGGCGTTGGGCGTGCCGTCCAGCTTGGGGAAGTTGCCGCCAAGCGAGATCGCGCCGTTTTTCCAGGTGGGAACGGACAGCTTGGAGCCGGTGTAGGTCTCTAACAGAACGGGGTTGTTGTTCTCATCCAGCTCGTTTGCATTGTAAATGTTGAATTGTACGTGAGGTACCCATGCCGCATAAAGCGTCAGCACTGCATCGGCACCGGTGGTCACGCTTTCGGGGTCAACCGCAACGGTGTCGGAATCAAAGGTCCAGCGACCGGAGTAGATCCAGCCCTGCTCTCTGCCCGAAACGCTGGTCAGCTCACCGTAAGCGTCCAGAGGATTGCCCTGTTCATCGGTCCTGGGCTGACGGTCGGTGTACCAGCCTGCCAGCACGTAGCCGGGGTTATCCACAATGTAAGCCTGCGCGCCGCGCAGCTTATCCTGCGGGTCAAGCAGCGGGATGTGCACCTTGCCGTCCTCACCGATCTCGTAATCGTCCAGTGAGAAGACGTCTACGACCGTGACGTCGCGGTTTGCAAACTTACCCTCGCCCGCATCGAATCGGATGCTGACCGAGTAGCCCTGCTTGTCAAACTGCTTGTAGGGGTCTTTCCACTGCGAGCCGGTAGAGGAGAACAGCGTAATTGCCATGAGCACAAGCGCTGCGCTGATCGAAATGACTGCGATAAAGGTAAAGATCTTGCCAAGCGGGACGCGCGCAGCCAGCTTTGCAAGCTTGCTTTGCTGACCCTGCTTGCCCATGCCTCTGGGCTTGTGGGGCTTGTTGAGCTTGATCGGCTTTTCTGCCTCTGCTCTCTTTTCTGCCTCCTTTGCTGCCTTTGCAGCCTCGGCAGCCGCTTTATTCTCAGCGGAGTATACCTTGGGAAGCATTGCCACACACAGCACGGCAAGAGCCAGTGAGATGATGCCAAGCACTGCCAGTGCGATCGAGAGCACAAAGGTCACGGAAACGCCCTTGGGTCCCTCGGGAACGGGCTCGGTCTCTCCCTGATTACCCGAAATGGCTTCCAGGTCGGAGATTCTGCGCTCTGCTGCGAGCAGCTTGTCATAGTTGTAAACCAGCGCCTGCTGCTCCTTGGTGGAAATTTTGTCGTAAGCGGCTCTTGCAGCCTGTACCAGTGCCTTGTCCGAAAGAGAAACGGTTTCGGGAAGCGCGTTGATGGCTTGAATTGCTGCCAGCGTGATCTCGTCAGCAGCTGCGCTGCCGTCAATCATGGTGTCAAAGTACTGTGAGAAGATAAAGGAATCGTAATGGTTGCCGTTGACGGGTCTGACCATGGTAATGGGAGAGGTAACGTGACCGATGTAATCCACAAAGGTTGCACCGTAGTAGGTGTTGTGGTAGCTGGTATCGGCATTCCACATGTAGTAGGGGATAATGCCAAGACCGGGCTTGGTCAGCGTCGATCCGTCTGCGGCGTAGAAGGAGTAATCGCCGGTTGCGGGGATGTTGTCAAAGCTTTCGTGGTACAGCGCGTCAAATTCCTCTTCCAGAATGGGCGCGTTGTAGGAGGAGAAGGTGACAAGTCTGAGAGAGTCACAGTCAAAGAACGCCTTGTGACCGATCGCGCGCAGCGTATAGGGCAGGATGACCTGCTTGACGGGCGTGCCCGCAAATGCCATAGCAGAGATGCGGACGGTGCCGTCTGCCACGTGCACGACGTCGTCACCGCTTGTGTACGTGATCAGCTCAAGACCCTTGGGCACGACACGGTAGATGTGACCGTCAATGACGCGGATGCTGTGGCTGACGTCATAGGTGTAGGTGATTGTCTCGTAATCCTTGCCGTTGAAGCTTTCTACCTCAACCGAGGAGAATTTTTCAAGGCGACACATTGCAAACGGGTTGTCACCCATGTCGGCAAGCGCTTCGCCCAGCACCACGGTAAAGTCGGCAACCGTATCCTTGTAGAATGCGTGGGTACCGATGTAGGTAGCAAAGCGCAGATCAGCGCCGGGCAGGATGGTGTATGCAAACGCATAATCGCCAACGTAGGAAAGGTTTTGCATGCCAATCACGCTTGCAAGAGAAGTGTCGTATGCAAACGCACCCTCGCAAAGGGTGGTGTCGGCAGTGCCGAAGGTCACGGCTGCGAGCTGCTCGCAGTAAGCAAAGGCGTAAGTGCCGATGTGGGTGGCAGCGCCAAGATCTGCGCTTTGCAGCTTTGTGGTGTAGAAGGTGTTGCTGCCGATCTTTTCTACCTTGCCAAGATTGATATCGGAAAGGTTGCGGCAGTACAGGAAGGCTTTGTCGGGAATTTCGCTCACAGCGTCGCCAAGCGTCACCTTTTGCAGCAGCTGGCAGTAAGCAAATGCTTCTTCGCCAAGGGAGTAGAGACTGTCAAGGTGAACCTCTTTGAGCACGGGGGCAAAATATCTGTAAACGTATTCGCCGTTGACGTCAATGACGGGAGAGGTGAAGGCTTCGTCGTAGTAATCGTTGTAAACGTCACCCGAGAAAGCGCCCTTGCCGATCGAGACGACCTGCGAAAGATCGATATCCGAAAGAACCGCTGCGTTGAAGAACGCATAGTCGCCAATCACAGCGCCCTTGCCAAGCGTTACGCTTTCCAGCTCGGCAGCGCCGTAGAAAGCGTAGTTGCCGATCTTGACGTCCTCGCCAATGGTCAGGGAGTGCAGGGGAGACTTGTAAACAACGTAGTAGAATGCGTTGAGCATGTCGGGGTTCATAAGGAACTCGCGATTGGTAAAGCTGTTGAGGTAGAATGCGTTGTCGCCCAGCGTGACGCCCTTGCCGATCGTTACGCTTTCCAGCTTGGTGCACTCTGCGAATGCGCCCTTGCCGGTGCTCATGCCGTCGGGCAGGGTCAGCGAGGTCAGGGCTGTGTTGGAAAAGGCGTAAGCGCCAATATAGTCCAGATGTGCAAACGAGGGGGTCTGCTTGAGTGCGGTGTTTGCAAATGCATAGTCACCGATCAGCGTCAGATCGCCAAGCGATACGCTTGTAAGCTTTTTGCAATCCGCAAATGCGTAAGGCTGCAGCTGCGTGACGCTCGGCAGTACCACTGCCGTGATATTGGCGTTGCCCGAGAAGGCACCGGTGCCGATGGTGGTCACGTTCAAATCAGGCGCGAATACGCCCGAGGTTGCGGGAGCAACCAGAATCAGCGTGCTGCTGGTCTTGTCTACAACGTAGGAAAGATTTTCACCCGTCACAAAGCGGGTGTTTGCCGCGTCTACGTTGATGGATTCCAGCTTTGTACCGCCAAAGGCGTTTTCATTGATGACTGCCACGTCCTTACCCAGTGTGATCTTGGTAAGCTTCTTGGCACCCTGGAATGCACCGGTCGGAATCACGGCTGCATTGATTGAGACCTCAGTCAGTGCTTCGCAGCCTGCAAAGGCGTATTTACCGATCTTGTAAATGGGTGCCTTGATGGTCAGGGTGCGCAGCGAAGAGTTGTTGGCAAAGGCGTGCATACCGATCGACTGAATGCTCTCGGAAAGCGTAACGCTTGTCAGAGAGGAGCAGCCTGCAAAGGCATAGTCGGCAATTGCCACTGCGCTCTTGAGGTTGATTGTGCCACTCATAGCCGAGCATCCCTCAAACGCGCCCTCGTTGATAAACTTGACGTGTTCAAGTCCTACCACCGTCTTGAGTGCGGTACATCCGTAGAATGCGCCCCAGTCAATACGGGTCAGGGTGGAGGGCAGAACCACGCGCTCAAGCGCGGTCAGGTTTGCAAAGGCGTATGCGGAAATGGTCTCCACGCCCTCGGGAATGATGACCTCCTTGATGGTGTTCTCACCGATATACCAGATCTTGGTGCTTTCGGGATCCTCATCGGTAATTTCCTCGGGAGATTTGTCAATATAGTCGTAGTTGGAGAATGCGAATTGTCCGATCTCGGTAATGGAAAGGCTTTCGGGAATGACGACCGTGCCGCCAAGACCGAAATAGTTCTGCAGAATGGGACCCTGCGTGACGTAAGGATCCTTGACCTCAATGCTGATCGACTTGGAATAGTAGGTGGACTTGCCGTCCATCTCCACCATAGCCGAGATCGAGGCAAAGCCTTCCTTCTGGGCTGTGATGGTGCCGGTCTTTGCATCGACCGTCACGATATCGGGGTTGGAGGATTCGAATACCACCTTGGTGGTCTCGGGGAAATATGCGTTGAGCTTGTAGCGTACCGTGATCGATTCGGAGGGGTACATTTCAAGCGCATAGTTGGTAGAGCCAAACTTGGCTTCGTCACCGGTCACGCCCAGTCCGCGGTCAGCCGAGTTGACAAAGTAGAACGCCTTGTCCACGCGATATCCGGTCAGCTCAAAGGAGTCGGTGACGGGCTTGTCGTATTCCACGTAGCCGGGCTCACCTTCGGAGAGCACCTTGACGCGGAATTCGTAGAAGTTCTTGTTGTCGTTGGGGTCGGTGATGCGGATACGCGTCAGCGTTCCGGGGGTAACGGGAACCAGCGTGTTGCCCACGATGGCAACGTTTTCGGGTCTGTAGGTATCGTAGATCAGCAGATCTGCCCAGGATTCTCCGGGATAGAGCACGGGATTGAGCTCGTAGATCTGATAGGGGGAGAGGTAGAGGGTGGGCATATCCTGCTCTGCGTCGGGCTCAAAGTCCGCAAATTCGGGCAGGTAGAAGTCCACGTATTCGTCGGGCAGACCAATCTCGTAGGTTGCCTCGTTCATGGCGTAGTCGTAGCAGGTCAGCGCAAAGGTGTTCTTGTGTGCCGAGCCCGACTTGATGTCGTCAATGTAATCGGTCAGCTCAATGATGACCTCGGTGGTGGAGTTGTACTCCGAATAAATGGCGGTTACGTACTTGCCAAAGGACTTGAATATGTAGCCGGATTCCTCCAGGGCAACGTAGCCTGCCTGCAAGCCCATCGCATAGTGGTTGTCGTAGATCTTGACCTTTGCGTACAGGCGGTTGATCTTCTCGGACTTGTCGTACTCGGTGTAGAACTCGGTGTCCGTGACAGCCGGAGCTTCAAAGTCGGTGTAGAGCGGGAAGGTCATGGTGTTGCGCAGGTTGGTATCCGCGCCGCCGTCACCGTAGTCAAGCAGACCCTTGATGGTCACGGTGTATTTGGTGTTGTTCTTGAGTTTTTGCTCAATGGCGGAGAAGCCCACGTCCAGATTTGCGGGATAGATCGAAGCACCGCCGTCCGAATAGGACTTGCGGATCCATTGCTCGGTGCGCTCGAACACCACCTCGCCGGTGGAATCGTCGGTAATGGTGATCTGCATTTCCTTTGCACCGCGCAGCATACCCATCCAAACGTATTCCAGCGAGTTGATCGCGCCCTCCTGGTTGGAAAGCGAGATGTAATCGCGGTTTGCGGAGATCTTCTTGGATGCGGGATCCTGAATGAAGTAGAAGGAACCAAGGTAGCTGACGTAGTCACCGTACAAGGAGCCGATGGGGCGGGAAGCGTACGCGTCGGGCATGGTCTTGTCTTCAAAGTCGATGGCGTCGTCCAACTCGTCCTTATTGGTCTCAAAGTATTCGATATCGAACATGGGTGCACGGGTCCAGTCGCCGTAGAAAGCAAGGAAGGGGCAACCCAGATCCACCGTGCCCTCGCCCTGTGCGTCGAGCTGTACAAAGCCCTCAACGTACATGCCGTTGGCAAAGGAATCGTCCAGATACTTGCGATCCTGCTCGCTAAGCGTCAGGGTCAACTCCACGTCAGCCGTGCTGCCCGCAGCGACGGTCACGCTCTGAGAGTTTTGTTCTGCGCCCGCAACTGCGGTGACCTTGACGCCCACGCCCTCGAGCAGGTAGCCCTCCTCGGTGACGACGGTCTGACCGTCCACAGTCTTGGTCTCGCTGACGCCCTCGGTCATCACCGTGGCGGAAATATTGTATGTTAAGGCAGTAGAACCAAAGTTGACAATCGAGAATTTCAGAACGTACACGCCCACCTTATCGGGGTCATCGCCAAGCTCGATCTTGGATTTGTCCATGATAGAGCCGTCGAGTCTGTTGTAGGTCTGAATATATGCGGTGGTCAGTGCGCATTCGTCCAGGTTGGCAAGTCCTGCACCCTGCTTTCTGACCGAGTAGGGGAGTCCGTTCTTGGCAAACACCACGTCGGAGGTGGACATCAAAAGGCGATTGACCAGCGCTGCAACCTCTTTGTCGTTATCTGCAATTTCGGGGAAGTTTTCCTTGACGTACTGACGCAGCAGCGCCACTACGCCGGACATGTTGGGGCAAGCCATCGAGGTGCCCGAAATGCGGTCGTAATCCTGACCGGGAACAGCCGAGAGGATCGAGCCACCGTGTGCGGTGATCTCGGGCTTGATCTCAAGGTCGGGGGTAGGACCCCAGGAGGAGAAGCCGGACATGAAGGGACCGGAGGTCTGTGCGCGGCTGAAGGTAATGGTACCCTTGCCCGCAGCCTCCAGCATCTCACCGTCGTCCTGGCTGATTGAGCAGGAGGGAATGGTAGCGTCGCCCACGTTCATGCGGATCTCACCGGATACGTTGTTGTAAACGATCACGGCGGCAGCGCCCTTTGCCTGCGCCACGTTGACCTTTTCTTCAAAGGTGGTGGAGCCTCTGGCAACCAGCGCCACCTTGCCTGCAATATCAATGCCTGTATAGTCGGCAGATCGACCCGCACCGGGAATGACCACGTATTCCAGCGTCAGGGAGTCTGTGCCCTCGGGCAGAATATCGTCGATCAGGTGCTTTTCCTTGCCCGCTCTGTTTGCCGAGTCGGTAAAGTAGATGATCTTGCCGTCATAGGTCATGTAAGGAGTCTTTGCGCCTTCAATCGAAGCCACGCAAAGCGCACCTGCGTAGGTGGAGGGAGAGCCGACGGTTGCGGAGTCGGGGTTGCTGGTCAAGCCAAGGTTGCCGTTTTTCTCCGAGCCGTAGGTGGAGTTGTAGCTGTTGGAGGCTGCAACCACCAGGCTGATGCCCGCTTCGCGGATATGATCGTACACGCCTGCGATCTGTTCCTTGTCGTTCTCGGTGGAGAAGCCGCACGAAGTACCGATCGAGAGGTTGATGACGTCAACGCCCAGTACTACGCAGTCCTCCAGCGCGCCCAGAATCCATGAGGTACGTGCGCTGGTCTCGGTATCCGAGAAGATCTTCATGGAAACCAGCTGCGCGTTGGGCGCAACGCCCGTGATGGTATCGTCGCGACCTGCGATGATGCCCGAGACGTGCGTGCCGTGGTCGGACTGAATGGGATATACGTCCGAGTCTCTGTCCGCGTAGTCAAAGCTGTAGGGAACCTTTTCGCTGATGTAAACGTCGGAGGCGGTAAGCCCGCTCTGAATGCCCGACGCCTCGGTCTTGCCAACCAAGCCCTCTACGTCGGAGAAGGTCATGCCAAGCTTATCTCTGTCTGCGGTAAAGTTCTCCACAGAGAACGCGGAGTGGTAGTAGTCAAGACCGGTGTCAAGCACAGCCACGACCATGCCGGTGCCGTCGTATGCAAAGTCGGAGCTGTCAAAAATACCGGTGTCGTAAACGTCAACCGTGTTTTCCACCAGCTTGGTCTCTGCGGGGAGGTAGACTTCGCCGACAATGGCGGTAGCCTTGCCGTCAAGCAGCTCGTCTACGCGTGCTAAGTCCTTTGCCTGCACCGTGATCTCAAAGCCGGAGAGAACGGTGTTGTAGCAAAGGCCAAGGTCATAGTCGAGTCCCGATGCATCCAATTCTGCCAGCAGGGCTGCTTGCTTGTCGGCAATACTCTGCTTGATGGCAGCGGCGTCAGCGGAGCTTGCATACTCGGAAAGCGACAGGTCGGTGTCAGCTTTCTTGTAGGCGTCCATGACGCTGGGAAGATCGGTTCTGATGATCAACGAGATAATGTCCGTGTCCGAAACCGTGTCGGGCAGCTTATGCACCACGTTGCTGTCAAGCAGGCTCTCGAGGTTTGTCTGAATATCCCCGTCGAACAGTCCGATATATCCGGTCTGCTCTGTGCCCGAGACGGACAGGGAGGACATGGTCAGGAGCGTTGACACCACCATGGCAAGGGCAATGATGCACGTGATCACTTTTGCAATTGTTTTGCTCTTCATTTGGTGTTTCTTGCCTTTCGTGTTTTTGTTCTTTTTACTCAATCGAAGAAAAAGGTAAAAAAGTCGATATACATTATTATTATATCACATCTCGCGCGCGTGCGCAAGGGCGAGCGCGTATTTCTCTTTGGGCATGTAGCATAAAATAAGCATGTATTAAGTAAAGATTGCGTGGAATTGCTACAAAATTATTATAGAAAAAAGCACAATAAAAGTAATGCTCTTGATTTTTGGGGCAGAATATGTTAGAATATGACTAACAATTACTATTTTACAATCGGAGAGTCTGCGCAAGTGTGATTTTCCGGCAAGACATTGCGATGAAAAATGTATGTAACAGGAGAAAACAGATGAGAATTTTCAAAAAGACAACGGCACTGATGCTCGTGTTGTTTTTGACTCTGAGCATGCTGCTGACTGCCTGCACCACGCCCGGTGAGGGTGAAGAGTCCACGTCGCAGGGCGGTTCGGATCAGACCACGCAGCAGGGCACGACACAGGCGCCCGATGATCAGCCCACAGGCGAGAAAAAGGCGTATACGGTTGAGGTCAAGACCGTGGGCGGCATGGCACTTGAGGGCGTGACCGTCAAGGTGTACACCGACAGCACCATGGCGGATCTGGTCAACTTCGGCACCACCGATGCCGATGGCAAGGCTGTGATCGAAATGCCTGCCAAGGAAGGCTACGTAGCAGAGCTTTCGGGTCTGCCCGCAGGCTATGAGTGCGAGCCCTATTATGAGTTTGTTGGCAACGGCGTCAGCATTTACGTAGTATCCCGCGTGATTGCGGATACCAATATCAACGGCGTTTCCTATAAGGTTGGCGACGTCATTCGTGATTTCACGGTTGTGGACAGCGACGGCACGTCTCACACCCTGTCCGAGATCCTGAAGGAAAAGGAACTGGTTGTGCTCAACTTCTGGTACACCACCTGCTCCTGGTGTGTAGAGGAATTCCCCTACCTGGAGGCGGCATACCAGAACTATGGCGACAAGGTCGAGGTTCTGGCGCTTGACCCCTACGGCACCGATTCCGAGAGTGCCATTGCCGAATTCAAGGCAAGCATGGGTCTTTCCTTCCCCATGATCAAGGATTATAACGCGCTGTACGCTGCATTCGGCGTTACCGCATTCCCCACCTCGGTATTTATTGACCGCTACGGTGTGATCTGCCTGATCGAGACAGGCGCGCTGATCGGTGATCAGCCCTTTACCGTGGCATTTGATCACTTTACCGGTGACGATTACGTACAGGGACTTTATTCCAGCGTGGACAGCCTGGTTCCCGAGGTTGAGGTCAACGTTTCCATGCCTGATCCTTCCGAGATCGCGGCTGCTGTGAACGGTGAGGGCTTCAACTGCACCTATCGCGCAGAGGAGAGCGAGGAGTTTGCTTCGATCACCTGGCCCTTCGTGCTTGGCGAAAAGGACGGCTATACCTGCCTGAAGCCTGCAAATTCGGGCGTGACCAACTCCTTCTCGATCATTTATATGGACGTTGAGCTTAAGGCGGGCGAGGCGCTCTGCTTTGATTTCTATTCCTCGAGCGAGGCGTATTGCGACGTGCTTTACACCATTGTCAACGGGGTGGACGTCAACAGCATCTCGGGCGAGATGGGCTGGAGAAGCTGCTATCCTTACGTTGCAACTGCGGACGGCACCTACGAGATCGCGCTGACCTACGTCAAGGACGGTGACAGTGACGTGGGTGAGGATACCGTTTATATCAGAAATCTGCGCATTGTGGATATGGAGAACATTGATTCTCCCACGTATATCCCCCGCTATGCGGCAACCGACAGAGCCGAGGACGGCTTTGGCTATAACAATTACGTCACCGTTGTGTTCAACGAGCAGGACGGCTACTACCACGTTGGTACCGAGGATGGACCTCTGCTGCTTGCAGATTTGATGAACTACACGCAGTTCAGCCAGCAGACTGTGTTTGACATGGCGTATAACGGTTTGCTTGGCGATGATTTCTATGATCTTGCTGTGGATTATTTCTCCTTTGCATCCAACTCTCAGCTTGTCGGTATCTGTACGGTCAACCAAGAGCTTGCGGAGCTGCTCAAGAGAGTGACCGCAACGCTTGGCTCCGAGGGTCACGATCAGGAATGGCTGCAGCTGTGCATGTATTATGATGCGTACGGCACAGAGTACCAGCTTGAGGACCCCATCAAGGGTCTTGCTCCTTTCTGCGCGTACAAGGCTGAGCTTGGTGACAACAATGCCTTTGTTTATAACCGCGTGATCATGCCCAGAGGCTTGCTTGCCGAGTTTATTCCCACAGTTTCGGGTGTATATCGTATTACCTCGTACAGCGATCAGGACGTGGATGGCTGGATCTTTGACGAAAACCGCGTGGAGCTGCTGGTTTACGAGCACTGCGAGAGAATGTATTTCGATATGAGCAACGTTTCCATGGTTCTCTACATGGAAGCGGGCACTCCTTATTATATCGACATTGCATACTGGGACGTTTACGGTGCGGGCACCATTCCGTATTCCGTTGAATATATTGGCGAAAGCTATGAATATTTCCGCACCTGCGCGCCCGGTTATTTTACCTACTATGAGACCGAGGACGAGAACGTGACCAACGAGATCGTCGGCGGCGGCATCAAGGTAGCCCTTGGTGAGGATGGCTACTACCATGAGCTGCGTGCGGACGGTAGCCTTGGCAGTATCGTTTACGCTGACTTTACAAGCGTTTCCTCCATCTTCAGTCACTCTTTGGTACAGATGATCGACATGAAGTCCTTCAATTTCAAGTACAGTGAGGGCGACTTGCTGATTCTGAGCTATTATGAGAGATATCAGGAAAACACCAAGGAAAAGCTGCAGGAGCTCTGGGGCGATGCTTATGAGGAGTATGCCGAGGAATATCAGCTGGACGAGGTGCTTGCAGGCACGTATCACGGTACGGGCGACGATATGACCGAGATCGCCAAGAAGTATGCGGCACTGGTTCTGCCCACAAGCGAAGAGGCTCCCGAGCTGGAGGGCTGCGTGGCAGTCAATGCAGAGCTTGCGGATCTTTTGCAGAAGCTGATGGATAAGTACACGTTTGAGGGCGTGGATGATTCCTGGATCAAGCTGTGCTTCTACTACCAGCATCTGGGCGCATAAATTCCGAATTTTTTGCCGAACCCTTTGCAAAAAGGGTTCGGCAATGCCGTCTTTTGCTTGTATTTTCGGTGGCACCGAAAAATCAACCGGGGATGGAAAATTTAACAAACGATAATGAAATCGAGGCTTTTTATCATGCTTTTTGCAAAAAACAAAGCGATTATCGCACTGCTTTGCCTGCTTTTATGCCTTGGCATATTGCTTGCTGCATGTGAGAACGGGCAGGAAAATGTGCCCGACGGCAGCGAATCAACAAGCGCGGAGCAAAGCGAATCTGTCGGTACCGAGAGCGAATCGGATGCCGAGGATGACGTGACCGGGCAGGGCAGCGACACGGACTCCGAGAGCGAGAGCGAGACCCAGCCCGCAATCGAAACGCTGGCTTATACCGTGACCGTCATCGGCTCGGATGGTAACCCTCGTCAAGGCGCAATGGTGGTGATCCTTAAGAATGGTGAGGCGATCGTTACCTCTCCCACGTTGGCTGACGGCACACTGACAGCCGAGCTCGAGGTGGGCGAGTATGAGGTCAAGCTGCTCAATTTGTTGGGCGAGGCATATCGCACAGAGGGCTGTGTGCTGACTCCCGAATCCACCGCCTTGACCATTTCACTCTGCGGTCTTCCCACTGCAGGCGAGGAGATCTTTGCGTACAGTGCGTCTGCTGACGACTATATTGCATATGACGCCAAGAGAGTGGTGGAAGGGCGCACGATGGTGACACTGAGCGCTGACGACATGACCTATTATCTGTTCGTCTCCTCTCGTGGCGGCACCTTCAAGCTGTCCATGGACGAGGATCTGCCGGTTTCGATCGGCTATTTCGGCTCTACCTCGTACGTCATGACCGAGTCGATTGCGACGGAGCAGGACAACGCCATTTGCGTGGACGTTTATGACGATATGGTGTTCAATTATGCTTTCGTCATTGGCATTCGTGCCGAGGATGCATCGCTTAAGGAGTGCGAGCTGACCGTAGAATACGTGTCCGAGCGTGAGACTACCGAGCATGATCTGCCCTGGAATGATCTGATGCCGGATCACGAGCTGCTCAAGTACACCATGGGCGCGGGCACGGTGACGAATTTTGCCGTAGACAGTGCCGAAATTGTGCTGGTATACAGCGAGTCCGACGGCTATTATCACGTGGGCAGCGAAAGCGGTCCTGTGGTGTTGGTCAATCTGAATAACAATTCGAAGTATATGGATGCGCTGACCACGGTTTGCTCCAACATGCGTCTGGGTGTTTACGTGTACGACGAGGATGGCAAGCTGGTATCCAAGGATAGCTATAACGAGCTGATCTGGGCGTACAACGAGGTGGCGGACGGCGGCTATTATCCGCTGGATGATACCTTGCTGGATATGCTCAAGACGGTGGGCGACTATATGGGCTGGTACGATCCCGCATCTCCCATGTATTTGTTTGAGGGTGTGGCGCTCGAGCCTGCCAACGCGTATTTGTTCGCGTGTGTTTATTTGCAGTAATTTTTTGAAAATATAAGGAGAATTGATTATGAACTTCAAGAGAATCGCACTGCTGCTGGCAGCAGTTCTTGTGCTTGGCGCTATGATGAGCTTTGTCGCATGCGACGGCGGTGAGGGCGAGCAGACCACCGAGGCTGCAACCGAGGCGCCCGAGCAGACTACTGCGGGCACGCAGACGCCTGCCACCGAGCAGACCACCGAGGCAGAGACCGAGAGCGGCAAGGTAACGTACACTGTTACCGTTGTGGATGCAAACGGTGCGCCCGTTAAGGACGTAGCCGTTCAGTTCTGTGATGATAACGGTTGCCGCATGCCGGTTGCCACCAACGCACAGGGCGTCGTAACCTTGACTGAAGCAGAGAGTAACTTCCACGTCACGCTGGCAAGCGTTCCCGCAGGCTATGCGGCAGATGCTACCGAATATTATTTCGATGGCGCGCTTGAGCTGACCATCACCCTGCAGGCTGAGTAATCCCTTTGCCAAAAAAGAAAAAGCAGCCCAATGAGGCTGACAAATTAGCGGAGATTTTCGCAAAAATCAAGGACTGTATCGTTTTGATGCAGTCCTTATTTGCTTTTTTATGAATAGTTGCCGCAAAAGCGGGCGATCACTGATCGCCCCTACAAGTGTCTGTGCTGTGGCTTTAATACGTAAAACCCAAACAAAAACAGCCGTAGGGGCGATCTGTGATCGCCCGCCCCTACGGCTATTACTATTTGAAAGTATTGGTTTTTGATAATTTTACCGTTATTTACGCAGCCCCATCGGCAGCTTTTTTCTTTTTTTATTGCACGTTTGCTTTGCCTGTCACAATGACGGTCTGCAGCGCATCCATGGTGAAGGTGGCGCTCCATATCTGCTCGTCGACCTGCTCAAAGGTGGCGGACAGGGTCTTTTGCGTAAAGGGATCGTACAAAACGGGGTCGGGCAATTTGCCGCGCAGCGTGACTTGTACGGTCTGCTCGGACTCCCGGGCATTGACAAACAGGTATCTCTTGCCGCCTGCGCCCGTGGTGCACTTGCAAACCACACCGTTCGTGGGCTGCGAAGCGAAGCAGGGAAGCGCGTGGGTGGGGAGCTTTTCAAATAATTCCGCCTCGTTTTGGGTCACGGTGGCGAAGCTGTACTTGGAAATGGCGGGGAACATATTGCTTTGTGGGGAAAGAACGGTCAGCCCCTGATCTGCAAGCTTTTGCAGAACGGCACGTGCGCGATCGCAAAGCTCCATGGGTGGCAGGAGCAGCGCGCTGTAGAGGTAGCCGGTGGGGGTATTCAGATATCCGTCCGTCATATGGCACTTTTCCAAGTATTCGCAGTCGGTAAAATCAAAGTCGATCTGGCGGTCAAGCAGTCCGTAGAACAGGCTGCGCAAGCCGTCTGCACAGGTATTTTCCTCTGCGCAATACGCGCCGTAGGGCTGATCCGAGCCCTTGTGGTGCATCTGGAAGGTCTCGATGGGGTAGTAGAGCATAATGCCTGCCTGATGTCTGCCCTTTGTGATCGCATCGGCTCTGCCCAGCGCCTCGTTGATCTGCTTGTAAAGTGCGGGCTCTGCCTGCTGCTCGCTGTAATACGAGGTAAAGATATCTACGCCCAGCGCATACTGCAGGCTCATGGAGGCATACATCTGCATAGGTGTCACGTTTCCGCCCTGCGCGTGTGCCGAAACCTCACTCATGACGTGCGGCCTGCCGTAAGCGTGCGCAATCGAGGAGACCAGCTTGGGTGTAAAGGCGTCGTTGTGCACCTTCATGGGAATCGAGTGCAGCATATCAATGCCGGGGGTGTGCATATGGCGCAAAAGCGAGAAGTAATTTCCCTCAAAAACCGTGTGGTAGCGGATGTCATCCTCAAGCAGGATGTGACCCGAGAAGGGCAGACCGTGCGCGCAGCACCAGTTGGAGAGCTGCGCAAAGTAGCTTTGCTCGTAAAGATCCGAGATCAGGCGGTAATAATCGTATCTGACCTGCTTTGCCCGGTCGTTCTCGCCAAAGAACAGGTATACAAGGTTGGGGGCGAGCGGATAGCCGTAGCGCGCGGAGAACTGGTTTTCTACGTCGCGACCAAAGCTGACCACGGGATAGAGCGGCAGCGTGTCGTCATACGCGTCGTGCGCGCGAGGCGGATAGAGTCCGAAATTGATATAGCAGCCCATCAGAGAGGGCTCGTCGGTGAACATGGCTTCGATCTTGCCGTCTCCCTCTGCCAAGTGGTGCTTGGTGTAGTCGTAGCAGGGCTTGTAGGTGTTGCGAATGAATTCGCGAACAGCGTCGGGATTGGTTACGTCAATGTAGCGGCGTGCATCACACACGTTGTGCTGCGCGTGTGTGCCCTCGTAAAGGCGCTTTTTGAGAAAGAAGCAGGCAAGGGCGGGGGCGTCGGAGGGGTTCTCCAGCGTCACGGGCTGCGTCGATTTGCCAAATACGGCGTGCAGGCAGGAAAAATCGGTGATCTTACCCTCGGCATAGGGGTAGGTGGCGGCGAACATAAAGCATTCGTGTCCGCGCGGCAACTCCCGCGTCACGCTCTCGCCGGGGGCAAGCTCGCAGGTCATCATGGCAATGCCCAGCGCCTCATAGTCGGGGTCTGCATCCACGGTAAGTCCTCCCGCGCCACCGCTGGGGTAGCCCTTTTCGTCGTACAACCAAACGCGCATACCCATCTCGCAGGCGGTATCAATGGCAAGCGCCATCTTTCTCCATTCCTCGGGATCGGTGGCGTAGTTTCTCCAGGAAACGTTGGTCACCACGCCGCCAAAGCCGCGGTCGGCAAGGTATTGCAGGTGGCGGCGCACCGATTCCTTGAGTGCTGCATCGTCAAGATTTGGGTCGTGTACCAGCTCGTGCGTGATCTTGAGCGGCAGGTGCATGTTATCAATTGCTTTCATCGCTCTCTCCTTTTTCCTCGTACAGTGCAAGGTCAATCCTGGCAAGCTCCGCGGGGGAGATCCTGCCCTTGGTTTTTTCATAGTAGGCGATATTGTTGCGCAGCATGAAAAGGAACTGGTTGTTGGGGCTTCTGCCCTCCTTTTCGCTGATCAGGATAAACTTGCGCAGCATGTCCTCGGACATGTGCAGTGTGAATTCTTTTTGGTTTTTCTGTGCCATGCTGTCCTCATTTCTCGGTCGGAACCACTACGGTGCCGATGTTGTAGTATTTCATGATCTTCAGAGCCTTTTGGGTTGCCTCAAAGTACACCACGCACTTCTCGTCGCCCAGCATAAAAATACCGTAGTAAAGGTCGGGCGCCTGCAGCGAGGACATGCATTGGAAATCTCGCTTGCATTTCTGCGCACTCACGTAAGCCTCGGCAGCCTCGTCGTAAGGGGCGATCTTCTGAAAATCGCGGATGTTGATGGTAAAAAGCTTCTTTCTGGTCTTGCCACCCCAGATGGTGGTAAAGGTGATCTCGCCTGAAAGGGTGGAGTACTCGTATTCGGGGCAAACAAAGCGCCAGGTAAAATAGATCAGCGCCCAGTCAAGCAGCGGCAAAAAGGTGATGACCCAGGGAAAGGTGAGAAGAAAGGCGGACAGGTAAGCCACGTTGAATATCACGTAAAGCGCGATCATCATAAAGCGGCGCCATCTCCACTTGCCCTCGTTTTTTTGTTTGACGATATATTCGTATTGATTCATGGTGACCTCCACGCATTTTCTGTTTAAATTATACCATACGGCAGGCGTGATTTCAACCGATTTGTGCGATTTTTTGCGTGAATTCTTGCTGCCCCCTCTTGCAACGCGCGCGTAATTATAGTATAATAATTTATAATCAATTAAAGTGTACACGGAGGTGTGACATGAAAGCAGTAATTACTGTAACCGGTAAGGACAGCATGGGCATTATCGCGGGCGTGGCAGGCAAGTGCGCAGAGCTCGGCGCCAACATTGTGGATATTTCGCAAAGCGTTCTGCAGGAGTATTTCGCCATGATCATGCTGGCGGATATTGACCATCTGCAGGTGGATTTCGCGCAGTTTGTAGATGAGCTGGAGGCGTTTGGCAAGGAGAAGGGTCTGAGCGTTCAGACCATGCACGAGGATATTTTCAACACCATGCACCATATCTGACGCGAGGGCTTTATCATGATTGAAACCAGAGATATTTTAGAAACCATCAACATGATACGCGAAGAAAATCTGGATATCCGCACGGTCACCATGGGCATCTCGCTTTTGGATTGCGTCAGTGACGACGTGGACGTGCTGTGCACGCGTATCTATGATAAGATCACGACCAAGGCTGAGCGCTTGGTCGAGACCGGCAATAAAATCGAGAAAAAATACGGTATTCCGATCGTCAACAAGCGTGTCTCGGTCACGCCCGTGTCGCTGATCGGCGGCAGGGCGAATCGCGAGGGCTACCTTAAGATTGCGCATACGCTGCAAAGAGCGGCAGAGCAGACCGGCATCAACTTTATCGGCGGCTATTCTGCGCTGGTACATAAGGGCATGACGCCGGGCGAGAGAGAGATGATCGCCTCGATCCCCGAAGCGCTTGCACAAACGCAAATGGTGTGCTCCTCGGTCAACGTGGCGACAACCAAGGCGGGCATCAATATGGATGCCATTGCGCTGATGGGAAAAACCATCAAAGAGGCAGCGTATCTGACGCGTGACAATCAGTCCATCGGCTGTGCAAAGCTGGTGGTGTTTGCCAACGTGCCCGAGGATAACCCCTTTATGGCGGGTGCGTTCCACGGAACGGGCGAGCCGGATACGGTCATCAACGTGGGCGTTTCGGGGCCCGGTGTGGTATCCAGCGCCATTGCAAGAGCAGGGGATTGCGATCTTTCTGCGCTTGCGGACGTGATCAAAAAGACCGCGTTCAAGATCACGCGCGTCGGTCAGCTGGTGGCAAGCGAGGCATCTGCCGCGCTGGACGTACCCTTTGGCATTGTAGACCTTTCCTTGGCGCCCACGCCTGCCGTGGGTGACTCGGTCGCACATATTCTGGAGGGCATGGGGCTTGAGAGCACCGGCGCGCACGGCACCACTGCATGCCTTGCCATGCTCAATGATGCGGTCAAAAAGGGCGGTGTCATGGCGTCCTCGCACGTGGGCGGCTTATCGGGCGCATTTATTCCGGTGTCCGAGGATGCGGGCATGATCGCGGCGGTCGAAAAGGGTGCTTTGTCGATCGAAAAGCTGGAGGCAATGACGGCGGTGTGCTCGGTCGGACTTGATATGATTGCAGTGCCGGGAGACACCGATGAAGCGGTGATCTGCGGTGTGATCGCAGATGAAATTTCTATCGGAGTGGTGAATAATAAGACCACTGCGGTGCGTATTATCCCTGCTTATGGTAAGAAAGTGGGGGATAGCGTTGATTTTGGCGGACTTTTGGGCACAGCTCCCATTATGCCGCTGCGCGAGTACTCGCCTGCTAAGTTTATCGGGCGCGGCGGACGCATTCCTGCGCCTATTCATAGTCTGCGTAACTGATATTTTGATAAAAGGAGTGTCTTATGAAATTTGAAAAAGACACGGGCGGCATTGACAAAGTGGTGGATGCAGCCACGAAATGCGTTAATACTGCCGATAAAGTGGTGAATATATTCTCTAAAGCTGACAATGTTGGTCGGAAAGTGGGAGGAATGAAGACGGGCACAAAGGTTGGACTGCTTGTCGGAAGCGCGCTGGCGCTTTCTCTCTTCCCGTTGCGGCTTGCTTACGACAGCGAAAGCGGCGAGGGCGAATATAAATCCCTTTTGGTGGGCGTCAAGCGTACGCAGCGCCCCGAACGCACCACACAAGGAAAAACACACAGTGTTTCCTGGGAAATGTTCCCCACCGTGCGTGTAAAACCTTCGGATATTGATCCTTCTGCGCTGCCGCCTGCAAGCAAAAAAGCCCCCATCAAGGCAGTGCCCATGCAGGTGCACCACGTGCAAAAGGCAAAGCCGTGCGTGCCGGTAAAGCTGTGTGTACAGGAGGATGAGGCATGACGCCCGCACAAATCGAACTGACGGGGCAGATCGTCGGCGTCGCGGCAATGGCGCTGATCATTCTTTCGTTCCAATTCAAGCGTCGTTCCATGTATTATATCATGCAAATCAGCGGCAACGTGCTGTTTGCCGTCAGCTTTTTGCTGCTTGGCAACGTGGCTGCATGCCTGATGAACGCCATCGGCATTGTGCGCGGTATTATTATGATTTTGCTTGGAAACAAGCGAAAGACCTGGGCACTGGTGCTGATCAACGCATTGTTTGTTGCGGGTACGGTGTTTGCGGGCACGGTCGGAGGCGGCGGTTGGGGCTGCGTAGTCTCGCTGATCCCTCAGGTTGCGGGCACGTTTTCCATGTGGTATGGATCGGACAACGCCATTCGCTGGATCCAGCTGTGCATCATTTCCCCGTTGTGGCTGGTCAATAATATCTTTATCTCGCTGTCTTACGGCGGAATTATTTGTGAAGCGTTCTGTATGGTTTCGGCTGCACTTTACCTTATCCGCATGACCGATTGGAAAAAAATGCGCGAAGGGCTTGCAAAACGGAAGTAAACGATGTATAATGGTATTCAATACCACGAAAAATCGTAAGGAGAACGAAAATGGAAGCACAAAAGTTTCAAGAAATGATCGAGTCGGCTGTAAAAGATGCGGATCTGGTCAGCACCGAGATTCCTTCCATCGATTTGTATCTGGAACAGATTTTGTCGCTCGTTGCCGATAAAAATAAAGAGGGAAGCGCTACGGCAGACCGTACGCTGACCAAAAATATGATCAACAATTACTCCAAGGACGGGCTGATCACCCCGGTCAAGGGTAAAAAATATTCCAAGGAGCAGATCGTGCAGATGCTGGTGGTGTATTCACTCAAGAATACGCTGTCCATCGATGAGATCAAGCGCGCCATGCAGGCAGTATATGCCAAGGAAGATTATTCCGGGCAAAAGCTGATTGAGGCGTATGATCACGCCATGGAGATCAAGCAGTCGCAAAAGCACCGCTGCCCCGAGATCGTACAGGAAATGCTGGCGGCAGAGGGACTGGACGTGCAACAGGGCGAGGATTATTTCGTCGCACTTCTGACCGTGGCGTCGCTGTCGGTGTATTTCCGCAACATCGCCAAGGCAATGCTGGAGGAATATCCGCAGCTGGAGAGCGATGAGGAGAAAAGGCAGCGCGAAAAGGAAGAAAAGCGCGAGAGAAAGGCAAGAAAAAAGGCGGAGAGCACTGAAGCTGCCGCAAAGGAGCAGGAATGAAGCCGGTCAATGAACTCACAACTCCCGCACTGGCGTATCTGGGTGACGCGGTCATCGAGCTGTACGTGCGCGAGCGATTGGTTGCAGCGGGGTATTCCACCTCTGCGTCTTTGAATCAGAAATCGTTGGATTTTGTCCGCGCAGGCGCGCAGGCAGAAGCAATGCAAAAAATTCTGCCGCTTCTGAGCCAAGAGGAAATGGGCGTGTTCCGCCGAGGCAGAAATATGGGGCATGGAAACGTGCCCAAGGGCGCAACGGTTGCGCAGTACAGAGCCGCTACCGGCATGGAGGTCTTGGCAGGGTATCTGCACGTGCTTGGCAGAGAGCAAAGACTTTATGAGCTGCTGGATGCGGGCTATGCACAGGAAGATATATAATAAAGGAAAGGATCAGATAGAAATGAGCAATCCAAAGGTTATTTTGCATATTAAGGAATACGGTGATATCACCGTAGAGTTGTATCCCGATAAGGCGCCCGAAACGGTTGCCAACTTTGTTGGGCTGGTAAGTGAGGGCTTTTATTCGGGCCTGATCTTCCATCGCGTCATCCGCGGATTCATGATCCAGGGCGGCGGCATGGATGAGGGCTTTAATCAGAAGCCCGCAAAGTCGATCAAGGGAGAGTTCCGTTCCAACGGCTTTGCGCAGAACGATCTGCACCACGCCAAGGGCGTAATTTCCATGGCAAGAACGCAGGTCAAGAACTCGGCTTCCTCTCAGTTCTTTATCATGCACGCAGATGCAGGATATCTGGACGGTGAGTATGCCGCATTCGGCGCTGTTGTCGAGGGAATCGAGGTCGTGGACGCCATTGCCGCAACCAAGACCCGCAGCGTGGGCTGGTATGATGACGTGCCGGTCTCTCCCATCGTCATTGAAAGCGCAGAGGTTATTGCCTGAACGCAATGAAAACGCCCCGCAGGGTAGTCTTGCGGGGCATTCTTTTCGCTTTTGGCACTTTTCATAAAAATAATGTGGAAAAATTGTAGAAAAATTTCAAAAAACTATTGACAAGCCCTTGCATTTGGTGGTATAATAGCCGTACCTCTGCAAAAGGGCTTTTTTATTGCGCCCATTTTGCGCCGCCCGAAAGGGCAATGGACGCTTCCGTTTTCAGAGGGAGGTACACGGGTTTTTTCGTGTATAACGGAAAAAACCAAATAAATTTTAATGGGAGGTGCCGAACAAATGGCTAATGACGTAAGAGTCAAGGTAACTCTGGCATGCACCGAGTGCAAGCAGAGAAACTACAACACCAAGAAGAACAAGAAGAACGACCCTGACAGACTCGAGCTCAAGAAGTACTGCAAATTCTGCCGCAAGCACACTCTTCACAGAGAAACAAAGTAATCTGGGGGGAGAGATAATGACTGCTTTTAACACAAGAAGAAACCTCTTAGCTCTTTTGCTTGCAGTTGTTCTCGCTTGCTCTCTGTTCACCGTAGGCGTTTTCGCAGGTGAGGAATCCACCACCACCGCCGCAGAGGAAACTACCACTGCAGCAGAGGAAACCACTACCGAAGCAGAGACCACTGAGGGTGAAACTACCGAGGCAGGATCTACCGAAGGAACCACCGCACAGGGTACTACCGAAAAGGAGTCTGAAGAGACTACCGAAGAGGATCCCTGGTATGTATCTATGTGGCTCGACAATAACAACAAGCTGAACGTACCCAAGATTATCGTTTGGGCGCTGGTTGTTCTCGGTCTGATCGCAGGCGTTGTATTCTGCATTATCAAGAGAGAAAAGGTTGGCGAATTCCTGCGCGCTCTGAAGAGCGAGAACAAGAGAATCGTATGGAGCTCTTGGAAGGACACCCGCAAGAACACTCTGGTTGTTCTGGCTGTGGTTATCGCAATCACTCTGATCATCGCACTGTTCAACTTTGCACTTGAGATGATTCTGGGTGGATCTAAGGCAAGCTTCGGAACAAGCCTGCTTGACCTGATCGTATCTCTTTTCAAGTAAGCGGCGGTATTGAGCGATGAGCGATATCGATGCTATGAACGTTGGCCCAAGATGGTATGTGGCGCACACCTATTCGGGTTACGAAAACAAAGTTAAGACCAGCCTTGAAAAAATCGTTGAAAACCGCGGCTTGGGAGATCTGATTTTTGATGTCAGAGTTCCTGTAGAAACCGTCGTGGAAAAGAGCGGAAGCGAAGAAAAGATCACCGAGGTCAAGATCTTCCCCAGCTACGTGCTGATCAAAATGGTCATGACCGATGAATCCTGGCACGCTGTCCGCAACATCACCGGAGTCACCGGCTTTGTCGGACCCGGATCCCGTCCTACTCCTCTGACCCCTGAAGAGGTCGAGGCGCTGAACATTGAAGAGGTCAAGGTAAAGCTGTCCTTCAACGTAGGCGACACAGTAGAGGTTGTCAACGGCCTGTTCGAAGGCTACAGTGGCGTTGTCCAGTCTATCTCGGACGACCTGAAAAACGTTACGGTACTCGTTAAGAGAGGTCGCCGTGACATGCCTGTCGAGCTTGATGCATCCATGATCAAGCCGGCAAATCAGTGATCCGATCAAGGATCAAAGCTGTCCTATGATAGGGCAGGAACAGTGGGAGGGAGAAAAATTCTGCAATTCTCCCGCACAAGTACCACATATGGAGGTTAAGTAAAAATGGCAAAGAAAGTATTAGGGTATATCAAGTTGCAGCTGCCCGCAGGTAAGGCTACTCCTCAGCCTCCCGTAGGTCCCGCTCTGGGTCAGTACGGTGTTGCAATTCCCGTATTTACAAAAGAGTTCAACGAAAGAACCAAGAATGACATCGGTCTGACGATCCCCGTTGTTATTACCGTATATGCAGACCGTTCCTTCACCTTTATCACCAAGACTCCTCCCGCACCCGTTCTGATCAAGAAGGCTTGCGGTCTGGAATCCGGTTCGGCTAAGCCCAACAAGGATAAGGTTGCAAAGATCACCAAGGAACAGGTCAGAAAGATCGCAGAGACCAAGATGCCCGACCTGAACGCTGCTGACATCGAAGCTGCTATGAGCATGATCGCCGGCACCGCACGCAGCATGGGCGTTGTGGTTGAAGACTAAGAAGGAGGTATGGCGTAATGGCAAAGATGGGTAAAAAGTATTCCGATAGCGTAAAGCTGATCGAGAAGTCCAAGTTGTATGATACCGCAGAAGCTCTTGCATTGGTATGCCAGACTTCCAAGGCAAAGTTTGACGAGACTGTAGAAGTACACGTTCGTCTGGGTGTTGACTCCCGTCACGCTGACCAGCAGGTCAGAGGTGCAGTAGTTCTGCCCAACGGTACCGGTAAGACCGTAAGAACCCTGGTATTCGCTAAGGGTGACAACGTTCAGGCTGCTATTGATGCAGGCGCTGATTACGTTGGCGGCGCTGAGTACGCTGAAAAGATCCAGAAGGAAAACTGGTTTGATTTTGACGTTGTAATCGCATCTCCCGATATGATGGGCGTTATCGGCCGTCTGGGTAAGGTTCTGGGTCCTAAGGGCCTGATGCCTTCTCCTAAGGCAGGCACCGTTACCCCTGACGTAGCTCGCGCAGTTCGCGAGGCTAAGGCCGGTAAGATCGAGTACCGTCTTGACAAGACCAACATCATCCACTGCCCCATTGGCAAGGCATCCTTCGGCGCTGAGAAGCTGCAGGAGAACTTTGACACTCTGCTGGGTGCCATTATCAAGGCAAAGCCCGCAGCAGCAAAGGGTCAGTATATCAAGAGCTGTGTTGTGGCTTCCACCATGGGCCCCGGCATCAAGATCAACGGCGCAAAGCTGAGCTGATTTTAGCTTTTGGATAGAAAAAACGCACGATGCATTTGCATCGTGCGTTTTTTTGTTTACTTCATAACATTTTTTCATCCGTAGGGGAGACCTGTGGTCTCCCGCGGGCGAACACAGTTCGCCCCTACCGTGTGGTTTAGGTAAATGTTTCGTATTTTTCCGATAAGAACATCACCCATTTGCATCGTGCGTTTTTTTGTTGTGAAGTGATATTTGCCCTTTGGGCAGTGATATTTTGGCTTTGCCAAAGTGATATTGAAGCCTTGCGGCTTCAGTGATATTCTGTTCGCCGCGGGCGAACAGAGTTGGCATACTGTTCCGATTTTATCGGAACAGTATGCCATACCCCCAGCCAACTCTGCCACCGCTTTTCAGACGCTGTACAAACGCGCGTCGCAGCGAGGTATTTGTGGGCAGACGATCGGGGTTGCGCTCTGCCGTGTCAAACAAGCACCAAAGGCTCTCACCGTCCGAATCGTCCCAGGAAAGAATCTCAAATTCCTTCATAAAGCGAAGCACGTTGCTGCGCTCGGATACAAATTCGGTCATGCGAGGGTACAGCAGCCAGGAATGGCACACAAACGGTACTTTCCCGTCCGGACACTGATCCGGGGGCAGCTGTTTTTGGAAGAATGCCTTGGCGCGGGCAAACGAGTCCTCGTACAATTCCTTTGAAAGCGGCAGACCGCTTCGGGGAATGTGCATGTTGAGCACCTTGCTCTCTTTGCCAAGTGTGATGCCGTCCTTTTGATATTCGCGCCCGAAATCCACAATCTCAAATTGAAGGCGCCCCAGCGCAAAGCGGGTCATTTTGAACCAGCCCGGCATCCAGAATGCCACAAACATGCCGCGCACACCGCGCACGAGCTTGCATTCCTCCAATTTGTATTTGAGGTCCAGCACAGTGTCGTGCCAGATGGCGTCGTCAATGCCGCGCTGCGCGTAAAGCTCGCGCAGGTGCTTTGAAAGGCAAATGAACAGCAAAAGGTCGGTGGTGTGGTTGTGTATGCTTGCAAGCCGCGCCGCCTTTTTGCTTTGCGCGGTCAGCGCGTTATAATCGCAGTTGATGTCGGCTTCATAGGTCGCAATCGCGCCTTCAAGCAGCGCGGCTGCTTCGGGATTTGCCATGAGCTTATCATAGGCAGCCAGAAGTGCTGCGGAGTCTGCCGCATCATAGGAAAAATTTGCAAAGAACCAACTCAAATAGTCTTTCATAGCCGCCTCTGTCAACGGAACAGAATGCCAAAGCCAAAGCCCACTCTGCCGCCCTTTTTCAAATGCTCGGCATACGCGCGACGCAGCGAGGTATCTGCGGGCAGGCGATCGGGATGCTGCTCCATGGTATCAAACAAGCGCCACAGATCCTCTCCGTTGTTGTAGCTCCATTCCATCAGGTCAAATTCCGACATAAACTTGCGCACGTTGGATTTTTCGTGCAAGAACTCAGCCTGCTCGGGGAAGAGCAGCCAGGAATGGCACACAAAGGGTACGAGCGTGCCGGGGCACTGCTCCTTGTAAAACGCCTTTGCGCGTGCAAAAGCATCCTCGTAAAGCGCAGGGGAGAGTGGCTGGCCCGAGCGAGGGATATGCATGTTAATGGCTTTGGTGCCTTTGGCAAGCGAGATCTCGCCCTTCTGATAGTCGCGGTCAAGATCCCACAGCTCAAATTGCAGCCTGCCCAGCGCAAAGCGCGTCAGATTGAAAAATCCGGGGAACCAACCTGCCACAAAGGTGCCGCAGATGTCATAGACCACGCGGCATTCCTCCAATTTGTACTTCAGGTCCAGCATGGAATCGTGCCAGATGGCAAGGTCAATGCCGTGCTCGGCGTACAGCTCGCGCAATCTTTTGGAGAGCATGATGAACAAAAGCAGATCTGTGGTAAAGTTGTGCACGCCCACAAGCTTGCCTGCTTCTTGCGTTTGGCGTATTAAAGCGCCCCAGTCGCAGTTGCAATCTGCCGCGTAAGTCGCGTAAGCCTGCTCGAAGGGAATGCGCGCTGCGTCGCAGGCGCAGATCTTATCAAATGCGTTCAAAAGGACAGTCGTATCCTTTTCGGAGTATTCAAATTCCGCAAAAAAGCGCTCAAAATACTGTCGCATAGTACGCTGCCTTTCTTAAATGAATTTTACTGCCGTACCGTAAGCCATGATCTCGGCAGCACCGTCCATGACTGCGGAGGAGGCATAACGCACGCAGATAATGGCGTCCGCGCCCATCGCTTCCGCTTTTTCGATCATACGCTCCGTGGCTTTTTTGCGTGCCTCGTTCATCATTTCGGTGTATCCCTTGAGCTCTCCGCCCACAATGGTTTTGAAGCTTGCGGCAATGTCTCGCCCGATGTGCTTGCTTTGCACCGTGCTGCCCTCTACCAGCCCCAGGGTCTCGATCTGCTTACCGGAAACGTAGTCGGTCGTATAAATTTTCATAGGATCATCCTCCTTATAAGTGTTTGATTTGATTGTAGCACAACCGGACGCTTTTGTCAATAAAAAGCCCCGATTCATGCCTGGAGGCAGCATGGATCGGGGCAGGAAAATGGCGATTATTCGATTGTTGCCTTTCCAAGGATCAGACGACGGCACAGACGGTAGAACCAGTAAGCACCGATGACGAACGCAACGTCAAGGCAGGTGACGACCAGCACGTACAAAATCTGCGTTGGCACGTAACCAATGGCGTCACTCACTCCTTATACCGAAAAGTATTTTTTGATCATGGCTGGGATTTGCCCCTTCATAGCGGCAAGTACGTCAATGGCTTGCTTGTCGCCTGCAACGTAGCGGTTCATAAAGTAGCCCTCGGTCAGGCAAGCTCTGTCGTGCAGAGGGTAATAATTCTCCATCAGGAAGCAGGCGTATTTGACCAGACGGTAATCACCGACCAATCGGTATTCCTTGCTGATGGTATCGACTGCGACAGAATATTTTTGCTTGATGGAATTGATCAGTGCACGGTCAGTGTTCTCGGGCGCAAATACAATGGTGGAGCAGATCAGTGCATTGCGGTTATGCTCGGCAATGGAGCTGTGGCTGTCGGTACTGCCTACAACGGGGGGATCTATGCCCTGTTGCTTCATCTCATAATAAAGTGCGGTCTGGAAGCCGTTGTGCGAGAAGGGATTCTCGCCACCCAGCACCTCAAAGGCGTCAAAGGGGGCTTTTTTGTAAATATAATACGTGTAGTCCTCAGGCAGCTGCATCATGTCAAAGAGCCAGTAGGGGTGGGGGAAGATGCCCAAGCCGCCTGCTGCCTGCACCTGCTCATATGTCCATTCCAGCACGGCAAAGCTCATTCTCTCGGATTCCTTATCAAGATCGGTGATCTTGGCGGCGCGCTCCTTGATCATAGCGGAAAATTGCTCGTGGGTCATGGGATCGGGAGCCTTGCCGTCCAGCGATCGCCAGGCAAGATCATCACCTGCCTTTTCGGTGTTGGGGCGAGGGGAGACCAGCGCGTTGACGCTGAAGGTACCACCGAAATTCACGTAATGCACGTCGTTGTAAGGCAGATGGATCTCTTCACCCTGCACAATGTTGAGGTCGGTCAGATCCTTCCAATATGCCTGTGCCTCCAGCGAGGGGTAGTATCTTTCATGGTCGGAGATAACCGTAAAGTCGTAGCCGTGGCCGCGGTAATTGGCGCAAACCACTTCGGGAGCCTGCGCACCGTCCGAGCGGGTGGTATGCAGATGAAGATCTCCGCGGTAAGGATACCTACCTGCCATATCCTCGGCAAGCGAATAGACCGAGAGCTGCACCAAAGGACGCGCATCGGGGGAGTCACAAATGCGCAGGTAATGCTCTCCCTCGCCCTCAAAATACGCGGTGAAGCGCAGACACCCATCCGCGTCCGGAGTGGCTGTGAGGGTTGAACGACCCGAATATTCGGGATAGAGGTGAGGGGAAGAGTTTGCCACCTTGCGGACGTGCACGGTATAGACGTGATCTGCCTTAAAGGCGGCATGTCCACCGAGCGGCTGTACAGTCACAGTGGTTTCGCGATCCCCCAGGAAAGCCTTGGGAAAAATGTCATAGTTGTAAAGCGCAGGATGCATTTGAAACCTCCTTGGTTGTTCTAACACAATTTTAGCACAAGGGCGCGCATTTGTCAATGAAAAGCCCCGATTCATGCCTGGAGGCAGCATGGATCGGGGCAGGAAAATGGCGATTATTCGATTGTTGCCTTTCCAAGGATCAGGCGGCGGCACAGACGGTAGAACCAGTAAGCACCGATGACGAACGCAACGTCAAGGCAGGTGACGACCAGCACGTACAAAATCTGCGTTGGCACGTAACCAATGGCGTCACTCACCGCCATGCGCACGTTTTCCAGAGGGGCGATATTGCAGCGGTAAAGATTGTTGTAATTGGTGCTCAGTACGTGTGAGGCAATGCCTGCTATGATGCAGTAGACTGCCACGAAAGCCGAGCAGGCGCGCACCTCACCCTTGCCCGGGTTGTGCAGACCGAGCGCGGGAATGAGCATGTAGGCAAACAGCGCCAGATTGTGGAAGGTGACTGTGTGGAAGGCAAAGTAGTTTTGGAAGTAATTTTCAATGTCCCAAGCCGAGTAGATCAGATCGGGGTAGATGACAGTCAGCAGAAATACTGCAGCTGCCAGCGCGCTTGCAACGCCCGAGACAAGGCGTGCGTGCTTGCCGCGATAGAATGCCAGTGCAGGAAGCGCTACCAACATCAAAGAGCAAAAGTGCAGGGGAATATGATAAAGGTCATACCCGTCGGGGCGCAGGAAGGAGGAGACCTGCTTGCCAACCTCCAGCAAAAGGAGAATGACGGCAACGACCTGCAAGGGGATCATGCGGATATGTAGGGGCTTGTGCCTCAGCCACAGGTGCAGGATGACCGTTACGATCACCATGACAACAAGAGCCGGGAGCAGGGTTTTGAGATGCGCGGGTGTCCAGAGCTGCATGCCGTGTTCCTCCAAGTGTTTACTGCTTTTATCATAGCACAAGCCCAAAATCAAGTCAAGAAAACGGGAAACGAATTAAGATATTAAGATTGGGACAGCAGCACTTTATCGCACGAAAAAAGCCCCCGACCGAGTGCGGTCGGGGGCAAGTGTCAGCTAAGCAGCGCGCGGTCGTTGGCAAATTCCTGACCGCTGGTCAAAGAAAACTTCTGAATCAGCGCGTCCACGGTCAGCGCCTTTTTTTCCTCTCCCGAAACGTCGAAAATGATGCGACCCTCGTGCATCATAATCAGGCGGTTGCCGTAGGCAATGGCGTCCTTCATGTTATGGGTGACCATCATAGCGGTCAGATTGTTCTCGGAGATCAGTTTTTGCGATATTTCCAGCACCTTGGCAGCCGTTTTGGGGTCAAGGGCTGCCGTGTGCTCGTCCAAAAGCAGCAGCTTGGGCTTTTTGATCGAAGCCATCAGCAGCGTCAGCGCCTGTCTCTGTCCGCCCGACAGCAGACCTACCTTGGCGGTCATGCGGTCCTCAAGCCCCAGATCAAGGATCTTGAGCATTTCGCGGTATTGCTCCTTTTCCTTGCGCGAGATGCCCCAGCGTAAGCCGCGCAGCTGTCCGCGCCGCGCCGCAATTGCCAGGTTTTCCTGAATCTCCATGGTGGCTGCGGTGCCGGTCATAGGGTCCTGAAATACGCGTCCGAGGTATTTGGCGCGCTTGTGCTCGGTCAGCTTGTTGACGCGTACACCGTCGATGATAATATCGCCCTCGTCGATGGGCCAAACGCCTGCCACCGCGTTGAGCGTGGTGGATTTGCCCGCACCGTTGCCGCCTATGATGGTGACGAAATCACCGGGGGCGAGGTGCAGGTTGACGCCGCAAAGCGCGCGTTTTTCATTGATCGTGCCTGCGTTGAAGGTTTTTTGAACGTTGTTCAGCTCAAGCATTTGCACCGCCCTCCTTTGCATCCGATTTTACTTTTTTGTGATGTGGCTTGGAAAAATAGGTCTTTTTCAGATAGGGGACTGCAAGGAAAATTGCCACCACCACTGCTGAGAGCATCTTGAGGTAGTTGGAATCCAAGCCCATATAGATGACGGTGGAGTATACGATAAAGTAGGTGATGCCACCCAGTACCACGGTAATCAGCTTGAGCGCAAAGTTGTTGCGCGCGATCCAGCCGAACAGCGCCTCACCAATGATCACGGCAGCAAGACCGATCACGATTGCGCCCTTACCCATGTTGACGTCGGCGTTGCCCTGATACTGCGCCAGCAGCGCGCCTGCAAAGGCAACGATGCCGTTGGAGAGCACCAAGCCAAAGATCTTGGTGGCGTTTGTATTGATGCCCTGCGCGCGGCTCATGTTCAGATTGGCGCCGGTTGCGCGGATGCTGGCACCGAATTCGGTGCCGAAGAACCAGTAAAGCAGCGCAATCAGGACCACACAGATGACCTCAAGCACGATCAGGGATTTGTTCATGTCCAGCATGGTGACCAAGGTGTTGAAATTTCTGGAAGAGAGCGAGAGGTTAGCTGCGCTGTCCTTACCCACGGCAAATCCCAGAACCTTGAGATTGACCGACCATAGGATCAGCTGGGTCAGAATGCCCGAGAGAATGGCAGGGATGCCCATAAAGGTATGGAACACACCGGTCAGCAGTCCTGCCAAAAGACCTGCTATAAAGGCACAAAGCATTGCCACAGGCATAGGCACGCCCACGGTCATAAGGGCGGCACAAACAACAGCACCCAAGCAGATGCTGCCATCCACAGTCAGATCGGAGAAATCCAGCACCTTGAAGGTGATATAAACGCCAATCGCCATGATTCCCCAGATCATACCCTGCGCCACGGCACCGGGCAGAGAGGAAATATAATTGACAAGTGTGGTCATAACAGTCTCCTTAAAAATGATAAGATGTAAGAGCGCGGGCGGAGATTGTCCGCCCGCAAAAATTCAGTTTGGCTTTGCCGGTCAGCTCAGCGGAACGTATCCTGCTGCCTCCAGGGCTGCCGTATCAATGCCCAGATCTGCGCAGATCGCAGGATTGTAGCTCTTGGTTTCCTTGGGGGCATACGCGATGGGCATGGTCTGAATGTCAGCCGCACCACTCAGGATATCGGCTGCCATCTCACCGGTCTTGTAGCCAAGATCGTAGTAGCTGATCGAAAGGGTTGCCACGCCGCAGCCACCGCAAATGCCTGCTTCGCCTGCGATGATCGGCTTCTTGTTGTCGCCCATAGCGCCGTAAATGGTCTGGGCGCATGCAGCAGCGGTGTTATCGGTAGGGATGTAGATCACGTCGCACTCTGCAGCTGCCTTCTGGGTAACGGTAGAGACGTCGTTGGAATCGGAGAATTCATAGTTTGTGCAGGTAATGCCCTTGGCAGTCAGGTATTGGCTGACTTTTTTGACCTGATAGTCGGAGTTTGCTTCGCTGGAGCAGTACAGCATGCCAACCTTCTGTGCTTCGGGGAAGAGATCCAGGATCATCTGTGCCTGGTTGTCAAGCGACGCAAGGTCGGAGGTGCCGGAGACGTTGGTGCCAACCGTACCCGAGAAATTCTCAATGCCCAGAGCCACGCCGTATTCGGTAACCGAGGTGCCAAGGATCGGGATGGTGGTGGTTGCATTATAAGCTGCCTGCAGCGCGGGGGTTGCGTTTGCCATAATCAGGTCAACCTTTTTGGTCACAAAGGTATTGGCAATGGTTGCGCAGGTATCGGTGGAGTTAGCGGCATTCTGAATGTCAATCACTACGTTTTCCTCGCCAAGCTTTGCCTTAAGTGCGTCAACAAAGCCTTCGGTCGCTGCGTCAAGCGCGGGGTGCGCTACCAGCTGGATTACGCCAACCGTATATTTGCCGTCGTCCTGCTCGTCGCAGGAGGCAAGCGTCATGCAGCAGCCGAGGCAAAGAATGAGGGCTAAGATAAGTGACAGTGTTTTTTTCATGATTCGTTCTCCTTGATTCGAATTGCATTTTTACCTTGCGAAAAATGCTTGACTTTTCCGTGTGTATAGTATATAATACATCCAAGCATTAGTCAAGCGAATGGTTTTGATCATTACCATCGAAAATATAGATGCTCAGGGAGGCTTGCATGGAACTTCGAAATCTGATCACCTTTATACACGTGGCTGAGCTGGGAAGCTTTACCAAGGCTGCCGAGCAGCTGGATTATTCGCAATCCACCGTGTCCTTTCAGATCAAGCAGCTGGAGGAAGAGTTGGGATGCTTGCTGTTTGAGCGCGTGGGGCATACCATTACTCTGACCGAGCGGGGAAGAGAGCTTGTCGGCTACGCGCACAAGATCCGCGCACTGACCGATGATTATCGGGAAAGTCTGACCCAGGAGCAGGCATGCACGGGGCAGATTCATATTGTCGCGCCCGATTCGGTGTGCGAGGAGATGATCTCGCACCACTATGCACAATTTCACAGCCAATATCCGGGAATTTCGGTTCGCTTTTCCACGGGCGACACCAGTGACATGCTGAACATGATCGACCACAACGAGGCGGACGTGATCATCACGCTGGATCGCCGCTTGTATCACAAGGATTATGTGATTGCGTGCGAGCAGCTGCTGCCCATGCACTTTGTGGCATCAGTCAAATCAAGATTTGCGGGCAAGAAGGGATTGTCGATCAGAGATATGATCGGGGAGCCGTTTGTACTGACCGAGTACGGGCAAGGCTACCGCCGCGTGTTTGACCGCGAGCTTGCAAAAAAATCGTTGGAGATCACGCCTGTGCTGGAGATCGGGCGCACCGATATGATTACCAAGGTGCTCTGTGAGAACGATATGATCTCGTACCTGCCTGATTTTGTTACCAAGGAGCTGATCGAATCGGGCGAGCTGTGTTATCTGGACGTACAGGATCTGAGTATTGATATCTGGAAGCAGCTGATCTACCATAAAAATAAATGGATGTCCAAGAGTCTGAAGGTATTCATTGATTACGTCAAGCAGCATGAATTTTCGTTCGGCTAAGAAAAGCCTGCAACCGCGTGCGGTTGCAGGCTTATTGTAAAAAGACTGCCGCTGTGCGGCAGTCTTTTTATAGGGATTACTTTTTGAGTGCGCCGATCAAGCCAAGCACACCGCTGACGATCAGCAGGATGCCGCCGATGATCAGGATGATACCGGTCAGGTTACCGAACGCAAGCAGGATGCCGACTACGATGGTCAGAATGGGGAAGAAGATCTGCAGGAACTTCTTCTTTTTCTGCTGCAGCGCCTGCACCAGCGCGATAATGCCCTTGATGGCGATCAGGATACCAAGCACCAGCAAAACGATTTCTGCCAGAGCCCAGCCCAGCACCAGAATTGCAATACCGATAACCAAGCTGATAATACCGCCAAGCACGTTCTTTCTGACCAGCTCCAGAATACCCGAGACAATGAACACAACGCCTGCAATGGTCATTGCAATGCTGATTGCATCACCGGGGCAAACCAGAAGCACGATACCGATGATGATGTACAGGATGGACATGATCAGGGAAGAGCCGGAGGACTTCTTTTTAGACTTTGCCATTTATACGTTCTCCTTTCAAATAGTTTCAATGATATTATAGCATAAAAATGCAAAATTCGTCAATCTTTTTACCAAATCACAATGCGCTTTTCGGGAGCGATGTACATCTGATCGGCATCGGTGACGCCAAAGGTCTCGTACCATTCGGGGAAGTTGCGGGGAGGCATATTGGCGCGCAGGATGCAGGGACCGTGTACGTCAACCGCCAGCAGCATCTGGGAGTATTCGGGTCTTGCCTTCTGGCACCAAACTCTTGCCCAGTTGCAGAAGTATTCTTCGTAGCATGCGCCTTCGGTTCTCGCCATAATATCCAGCGTGACCGACATACCGCCGTTGTCCGCCATGTTTTCGGAGACGATGAATGCACCGTTGACCTTGCCCCAAGGCAGCTCAATGCCGTCAAATTGCTCGATCATCTGCTTGACCTTGCCGTCAAATCTTGCAAAGTCTTCCTCGGTCCACCAGTCGTTGATGTTACCGTTTTCGTCGCACTTTGCGCCGTTGGAGTCAAATGCGTGCGAGATTTCGTGACCGATCACCGCGCCAATGCCGCCCAGATTCTCGCTTCTGGTCTGAGAGAGGGAGTAGAAGGGTGCCTGCAGAATGGCGGCGGGGAAGGTGATGTCGTTGACAAAGGGAGAGTAGCAAGCGTTGACCATGTGGCCGGGCATTGCCCAGTTTTCGGGCTCGGTGGGCTTGCTCAGCTTTTCATAGGAATCAAGCTCTTGGATCGCCTGCAGTGCGCGCACGATATCAAACAGCGAAGCGTCTGCGTCAAAGACCATCTTGTCGTAAATGGGTCTGACCTTGTCGGGGTAGCCCATCTTTACGCCCATGGTGGAGAGCTTGAGGATCGCTTTGGCTTTGGTCTCCTCGCCAAGGATCTCATTGGTCTGAATACGCTGCTTGTAGGTGTCAATGATCTGATATACGATCTCGGTAATGTCCTTCTTTGCCTCTTGACCGAAATACTTGTCGCCGTAGTAAATGCCCACGGGCTCGGAGTATACGCCGGATGCGAGGTTGTAGGCAAACTTGTCAATATCCTGCATCTTGGCAACGCCCATCAGCGCGCGCATGTAAGCACCGCCCAGCTCGCGCAGCTCCTCGGAAAGGTAGTTGCACGCGCTCATAAGACCCGTGACGTAAGCCCAGTGCTTGTAAAGCTCGAGCGTGTCTGCGTTCAAGATCTTGGCAAAGTCGCCAAAGTATCTGGGCTCGGTGACCACAATGGTTGCGGGAACGTGACCGAACAGGTCGGTCAGGATCTGATCGAAATCAATGGTGGAGAGCATTTCGGAAGCCTGCGCCTCTTCCATGGGGTTGTACATTTCCACGTATCTGGACCACTCCTCGCGCGTCTTGGCAAGACCTGCTACGATCTCGTCGAATGCAAGTGCGTCGTTGACGTATTGCTCCTGCGCCTCGGGGGAGAGGTCGGTGTTTGCCATCACAGCCTTTGCCACACCGGTCCAGATGCCGATGATCTGCTCCTTTTGTGCAGCCATTTCGGGCTTGTAATAGGAAGCGTCGGGAAGAATCACGCCGGCGCCCTGAATGTAAACCAAGTGCTGCTTTGTGTTTTTCATGTCGGTATCAACGCCGATGTTGATGGGTGTGGGGATACCGCCAAGGGAGAGAGTCTTGTAAAGACGGGAGAAGTCCTCGATCGTAGTCAGCTGATCCAGTACGGACAGTGCCTTGAGTGCGGGAGCAATGCCATCCTGCGCCTTGCGGTTGGCGTCCTTGGCAATGGCGTACAGCGTGCAGGCTCTTTCCAAGTGCTCATTGGGGAACTCCTTGGTCTGTGCCAGAGTCTCAAATTCGCCCATCATAATCTTTTCCACGCTGTCGTTCAGCTCATTAAAGCCGCCCGCTACGGGCTTGTCATCGGGGATGACCAGTTCGTCAAGCTTTTTTTGGTTGACGTATGTATAAAGGTCGTCTTGAATTCTGATGTTTTCCATAATATTCTCCTGTTTGAATGCTTGTACAGCATTATTTTATTTTGCTTTCCTTTATTGTATCACTGAATGAGAAAAAACACAAGAACAATTCAAAAAGATTTCGAAAATATATAAAGGGGGGCGTTTTTTGTTTCGCGTTATGCCTCTGACGGGAGGGGAAACGGTTTATGATATGCGAAAAAGCCTCCCTCCGGGAGGGAGGTGGCATTTTGCAAATTGATGGCATAGGGGCGTTTCGGTCTGCAAAATGACGGTAGGAGAATGCGGGCAAAAGGGTGTGGTTGAGCACTCG
>SVQP01000051.1 GCA_015065285.1 Oscillospiraceae bacterium
GTTTCGTGCATGGTGTGACCCTCCTGCCAGAGGAACTCGGAGGTACGCAGGAAAGGACGGGTGGTCTTTTCCCAACGCATGACGTTGCACCACTGGTTGTACAGCTTGGGCAGGTCACGGTAGGACTGAATGACGTTGCGATAGTGCTCGCAGAACAGCGTCTCAGAGGTGGGGCGGATCGCCAGGCGCTCGGAAAGCTTGTTCTGACCGCCAACGGTTACCCACGCGCACTCGGGAGCAAAGCCCTGCACGTGATCCTTTTCCTTCTGCAGAAGGGACTCGGGGATCAGCATGGGCATATATACGTTTTCGTGACCTGTAGCCTTGAATCTTGCATCCAGATCCTTTTGGATATTTTCCCAGATCGCATAGCCGTAAGGACGGATGATCATGCAGCCGTGCACGCTGGAATAGTCAACCAACTCGGCTTTCTTGACAACGTCGGTGTACCACTGACCGAAATCTGTGTCCATGGATGTGATCTGTTCAACCTTTTTTTCTTTAGCCATTGTATTGTCTTCCTTGTTTTAATAATGTATTTTGAGAAAATAGTTATTCAATTTATTATAAAGCAAAAGCCGCCGATTGTCAAGTACGAATGTCGGTTTTTTCCAAAAAACCATTGTGAAAAATGCACACAAACAGCTACCTTGAATTGTTCAGTTTCCGCAAAAGGTAGAAATTCGAAAATTTTTTCAAAACCTCTTGCATATTGTTAGAATTTGCGATAAAATATACAATGGTAAGAAAGGGATTTCATACCACATACGTAGTTTCAAAAAAATATTTTAATAAACGGAGGAATCCAAAATGTCTGTAAAAGTTGCTATTAATGGTTTTGGCCGTATTGGTCGTCTGGCTTTCCGTCAGATGTTCGGCGCACAGGGTTATGAGATCGTTGCTATCAATGACCTGACCAAGCCCTCCATGCTCGCTCACCTGCTCAAGTACGACACCGCTCAGGGTCGTTACGACGGTCACACCGTAACCTCTGATGATGAGGCTGGTACCATCACCGTTGATGGTCAGACCATCAAGATCTATGCTGAGAAGGACGCTGCTAACTGCCCTTGGGCTGCTAACAACGTTGACGTAGTGCTTGAGTGCACCGGCTTCTACTGCTCTACCGAGAAGTCCATGGCTCACATCAACGCAGGCGCTAAGAAGGTTGTTATCTCCGCTCCCGCAGGTAAGGACCTCAAGACCATCGTTTTCGGCGTAAACGAAGGCACTCTGACCGCTGATGACAAGATCATCTCCGCTGCATCCTGCACCACCAACTGCCTGGCTCCCATGGCTAAGGCTCTGAACGATGCATACCCCATCCAGTCCGGTATCATGACCACCGTTCATGCTTACACCGGCGACCAGATGATTCTGGACGGCCCCCACAGAAAGGGTGACCTCCGCCGTGCAAGAGCAGGCGCTCAGAACATCGTTCCCAACTCCACCGGTGCTGCTAAGGCAATCGGTCTGGTTATCCCCGAGCTCAACGGCAAGCTGATCGGTTCCGCTCAGCGTGTTCCCACCTGCACCGGCTCCACCACCATTCTGGTAGCTGTTGTTAAGGGTCAGGACGTAACTGTTGACAGCATCAACGCTGCTATGAAGGCTCAGGCTTCCGCTTCCTTCGGCTACAACGTTGATCCCATCGTTTCTTCCGACATTATCGGTATTTCCTACGGTTCTCTGTTCGACAGCACCCAGACCATGGTTGCTAAGATCGACGATGACACCTACCAGGTTCAGGTTGTTTCCTGGTACGACAACGAGAACTCCTACACCAGCCAGATGGTTCGCACCATCAAGTACTTCGCAGAGCTGGCTTAAGTTCTACCGAAACAAAAATTGCAGAGCGCGTAAGCGCTCTGCTTTTTTGTTTGTGAAGGTTGTCTTTATGTAGGGGTGGCGTTTCGCCTCCCGTTTGCAATGGTTATAAAAAAGCAACCAAGGCTATGGCGGGAATCAGAACCCACCGCCCTTGCGACATAGCCGCGCAGCGGTTATGTCATCCTCGAGCGCAGCGAAGGATCTTGCAAGGGCGCAAAAAGGATTTTGGCAGGCAACGGGAATCAGAACCCATGTTTGCGCAAATACACATCCAATTTGGTCGCGCAACCTGCGCAAACCTAACCAAGGGGCGCAACGCGCCCCTTGGTGGGGTTCTGATTCGGTGGCTGATCCGAAAAGATAGGGATGGGTGCCATGAATGGCACCCATCCCTATCTTTTTGGAGCAGGCAACGGGAATCGAACCCGCAGCATCAGCTTGGGAAGCTGAGGTTTTACCACTAGACTATGCCTGCGAACATGCCTATTATATACCAAACCGAGGAATTTGTCAATCCCATAAGGAAACAAACTCCTCGGTTTTTTCTCTCATTTTTCGCTCTTATTCCCCAAACGCCTCATACAGATATGCCTCGAGAATTCTCGTCTGGGCAATATAGCCTCGGGAACTCAGGTGCACGGCATCAATGATCAGCGCGTCGGCATTTCTCTGCCAATGCGTGGTATCATTGACCGCTGCATAAGAGTTGACAAGGTAGACGCCCTCGTCTTCCCTGCCCGCAAACGTCTCGGTCTGCATCTCGAAATACGCAAACTGTTGCGCGCGCTTTTGCGCAATATTGGTGCCCTTGGTGCTCAGCTCATAGCCGCTTGTCGGACACAGATATTCGGTCAGCACAAACACCTTGGTTTTACCATCGGTGGCTTGCTTGATCGACTCGATCATGGTATCCACGTAGTACACTGAATTCTGCGAGTACACGTCGTTAGCGCCCAGGCAGATCACCACAAAATCAGGCGCCTGATAGCCGTTTTGCTCAAGATAATACGCAAAATCAAAATAGTGCGTCTTGCCGGTATGCGGCTCGATCTGCGCATGATCGGGGTTGTAGAATGCGTTTTGCACGCTAAAAGCGCTCTGATAGGTCAGGTAATGCGTGGTGCTCCACGCGCCTCTGCCCTCGTGCGCAATGCCTGCACTGCTCTGCCTTGTGCCAAGCAGCGTCAGATTGTCGCCAAAGGTCTGCTTGAGCGCATTGACCATGGTGCCGTCGCCAATGCGACTGTCACCAATGACAAGTCCGGTCAGCGCAAGCTCTTTTTTCTCCACCGCCTCAATCTGTGCAGACTTTTGATACGCAACTCTGTATTCACCGTCCACGATCTGTCCAACCGTGACGGTCAAGGTGCCCGTGCCTGCTGCATCGGGGGTGATGGCATAGCCCTGATCGGTCATGGTGCAGGTGCCGCTGCCCGAATAGCTGTACGAAACCTGCGCATCGGCAGAAAGTCCGTTGGTCAGCTGGCTGTTATAAAACCAAAGCTGCTCGCCCACGCTGACAAGATACTTGTCTGCCACGTTGGCTTTGATGCTCGGTGCCTCGGTCTCCATCACAAGATACTTGGACGAAGCATAGCACTCCTGCCCTTCCCAGATCACTCGGCTCCAGCCGCTCTCGGGATTGATGCCCACGCGTGCGACCTTTTCACCTGCACCAAGCGTTTTGACCACGTTGCTCCAGTCGGATTTGACTTCGGGTGTGGAGCGCAGATTGAGATTTCCCGTCGTACTGACCCACTCGTCCACGATCAGGTAGCCATCCTCATCCTTGCCAAGTACCGTCGAGCCCTCGGGGGTGACCACAGTGCCCACGTAACCCGCATCCAGATGCGAGCCGTCTGCTCTGACTAAGATCAGATGATAATTATCATCCACAAACGCGCTGACAATTCCATCCTCGCCTACCTTGCCGGAAAATTGTGCAAGCCATTCCTGCTCGGTTCCCTTGTAGCCGTATTTCACTGCAATCTCATAGGCACTCTTTCCGTCCGCACCGCTCTGTCCGGGCGTTCCGTCCTGCCCGTCTTTACCGGGCTCCCCGTCCTTACCGGGCTCTCCGTCCTTACCGGGCTCTCCGTCCTTGCCGGGTGCACCGTCCTGACCGTTCTGCCCCTTGAGCGAATCCAGCCAAGCCTGCTCGTCGCCTACAAAGCCGTTCTCTACGGCAATCTCATATGCACTCTTGCCATTCTGCCCGTCCTTGCCATCCTGACATGAGGTCAGAAGCAAAAGCGCGGCAAGCAAGAGCGAAATTCCATATAAAAATCTCTTCATATTACGCATTGTTCACCGTATCCACAAAGCGCGCAAAGGCTGCCCTGCCCTCGGGTGTGCACTTGTAAACGCCTGCATCCTCCAGCACCGCTTCAAAGACGCGACCGATTTCACGGTTCAGGATTTCCTTTGTGTTTTCAGCAGTAAAGGTATACTGCTGCGCAAGCGCCTTTGCCCACTCTGCATGCTTGGCAATCTCGGGTACGGTTGCGGGGTCAGTGCCGTCCAGCAGTGCTGCGCGCAGCATTTCCATCTCCTTGGAAAGTCTTGCAGGCAAAACTGCCAAGCCCATGACCTCGATCAAGCCGATATTTTCCTTCTTGATATGGTGCTTATCCTCGTGAGGATGGTACAGTCCAAGCGGATGCTCGTCGGTAGTCAGATTGTTGCGCAGCACCAGATCCAGCTCGTATTTTTTTCCGTCCTGCGCCATGCGCGCGATGGGCGTAATGGTATTGTGCGGCTTTCCCTCGGTCTCGGCAAAGATCTGCGCATCGGCATCGGTATAAGAGCGCCAAGCGCTCAGAATCTTATCTGCCAGAACAACCAGACGCGCCTTGCCCGTGCTGCGAAGGCGAATTGTGGTCAGCGGCCAGCGCAAAAGCTCCGCCTCTACGTCCTCAAAGCCGCGGAAGGAAAGATCGCTCTCCTTGCCAACGCGTGCCATAGCAAAGGTATAATGACCGCCCTGCATATGGTCATGCGACAAAATCGAGCCGCCAACGATGGGCAGATCGGCATTCGAGCCAATGAAATAGTGCGGAAAGATCTCCACAAAATCAAGCAGCTTTTCAAACATGGCGCGGTCGATCTTCATGGGTCTGTGCTCGGCAGACAGCGCAATGCAGTGCTCGTTATAGTACACGTAGGGAGAATACTGCAGATACCACGCCTGCCCCGCCATGGTAATGGGAATCTGACGCAGCGTCTGACGTGCGGCACGGCTGACCGTGCCCGCATAGCCCTCATTTTCGTGGCACAAGGCGCACTTGGGATAGCCCGAGGGCGGCAGCAGACGCGCTGCGGCAATCGCCTTGGGGTCCTTTTCGGGCTTGGAGAGGTTGACGGTAATATCCAGCGTGCCGTACTTACCCTGGTATTGCCAGCAAAGATTCTTGGCAACGCGGTCGGTACGGATGTAGTTACAATCGCGGCTGAGCTTGTAGAAATAATCGGTTGCAGCCTCGGGCTCGTGCTTGTACAGCGTGCGGAAGGTGCGGATGACCTCGCTCGGTCTGGGGGTCACGGCACTCATAAGCGCAGTGTCGTACAGATCGCGGTACACCACAGTGTTGGATTCGATCAATCCCTGCTCAAAGGCATAGTCGCACATCTTGCCCAGAATTTCATCCAAGGGCATACCAACAACCTTCTCTTCCGGCTCTTCATATTCGGTAAGCCCCAGAGTCGAAAGAAGCGAATTGATCATGTAGGATTCGTCCTCGTGTGTTGCCAGCTCGCAACCGATTGCATAGTCAACAAGCGCACGGATAAGAGTATGGATATTCATGTCATTCTCCAGTCACAAAAAACATTTCTCTAATTTAATTATAGCATATGTATATGGGATTGTCAAACCCTTACGCGCGAAATTTCGCATATTTTGTCGGGGATTTCGGGGCTTTTCCGGGACATGGAAATATTTGCCTGCTATACCGCCGGTTATGCAAATTCGGGTTGACAAAAATAATGATCTGTGATACAATAATTGCGTTATGCGGGCGTGGCGGAATTGGCAGACGCGCCGGATTTAGGATCCGGTGAGCATTCGTGCAGGTTCAAGTCCTGTCGCCCGTACCAAGAAAAGAGGGATCATCCTTTGATGATCCCTCTTTTCTTGGTACGGATCGCACACAGGACTTGAAGGGGCGGCGCAATGAATGACAGCCTAAATGGCTGGGATAGGGGTTCCCCTAAACGAGCGTACGCGAGTTTTGGGGGTTCCCGTCAGAACGCCGCCTGACCGAGGCGCGTAGCAAAAGACCGCATCAATTCGCGGCTTTTGCGTCGTCGCGCCGAGAATCAAGTCCTGTCGCCTCAATCCTCTTACACAGGACTTGAAGGGGCGGCAATCAACAAAAACCCACGCCATACGGCGTGGGTTTTCTGCAATGATTATCTCTCCTCGCGGAAATACGGCAAGCCAAGCGATGCCGGAGGTTGGTTTTCGCGCTTTTTGCGCACGCTGGTGATGATCAGCACAATGACGGTCACCAGATAAGGCAGCATCTGCAAAAGCGGCGTGGCACTCATATCCAGCTGAATACCCAGCAGGGTGGGAATTCTGGAGCCTGCGATATACAAAAGTCCGAACACGAACGAGCCAACGACACTGAGCGCGGGCTTCCACAAGGTGAAGATCACCAGAGCAACAGACAGCCAGCCAAGCGCTTCAATGCTCTTATAGGCTTCATAAGAGCCTGCATAGTTCATAATGTAGAACAGACCGCCCAGCGCGGCAATGCCGCTGCCAATCAGCGTAGTCACGTACTTATAGCCGGTGACGTTGATACCCACCGCGTCCGCCGTTGCAGGATTCTCACCCACGGCACGCAGGTGCAGACCCATGCGCGTTTTGCTCAGCACAAACTGAGCAACCAGCGCAATGCCGATTCCAAGGAACACCATCAGACCGCAATACATCAGAGCATCGGTTCTTCCCTGGAAGGGATAGCGGAAATACTTGAGGGCATACAGGTACGACATACCGCCGCCTGCAGCCATGGGCGCCATAATAAACTTGGTCACACCCACGCCAAAGGTGGTCATAGCAAGACCGGTAACGTTCTGGTTTGCCTTGAGCGTGACGGTCAGGAAGCTGTAGATCAGACCCATCATCATACCGCCTGCAAAGGCCGCAAGAATGGCGATCACCACGATCAAAGGCCAAGGAAGGCCACTTCCCTTCACCAGCTTGAGCGCAACACAGCCGCAAGTACCGCCCACACACATAATGCCGGGAATACCCAGGTTGAGATGTCCCACTTTTTCGGTCAGGATCTCACCCACACATCCGAACAGGAAGGTAATGCCAAGAGGAATGGCTGTAATGACAAAATCAAGAAACGGATTCACTGTGCCTTACCTCCTTTTTCACTCTTTCCGGCTTTTTCACGGAATTTCAACTTATAACCGATAAAGAACTCACATCCGATAATGAAGAACAGTACGATACCCACGATAATGTTGGGGAATGCAGGGTCAACCGCAGAGCCGATCTCTGCCGCGCCCTGCTGAATAAACGTGATAAACAGGCTGGAGCCGATCATGATCAGCGGATTGAACTTGGCAAGCCAGGATGCCATGATGGCGGTAAAGCCCATGCCACCCACCGATGTGGTGGTGATGGAATGGTCCAGCGCACCCACGATCAAGAATCCCGCCAGGCCGCAAATTGCGCCGGACACGATCATGGTACGAATGACAACCTTGCCCACGTTGATGCCAATATAGCGCGCAGTGTTTTCGCTCTCGCCCACAACGCTGATCTCGTATCCGTGCTTGGTATAGTACAGGTACACGTGTACGATGGCGGTCATCACCAGGGTGACAAGGATCAGAAGTAAGTATTCATTGAGAATGATGGGCAAATGGCCATGGGGCAAAGCACCCAGTACGCTGCCGTTGCTGGGACACCACTTGGTCAGACAAAATGCCACAAGTCCGGTTGCAACGTAGTTCATCATCAGCGTGAACAGCGTTTCATTGGTGTTCCACTTGGCCTTGAAGATGGCGGGAATGCCACCCCAGACAGCGCCTGCCAGCACAGCGGCGATCAGCATCAGAACAAGCAGCACGGGGTTCGGCAGCTTGCCGCCCAGATAATAAGCAACGGCAACAGCTGCCAGCGCACCGATCAGGGTTTGTCCCTCAGCACCGATATTCCAGAACTTCATGCGGAATGCAGGGGTAACAGCCAGCGCAATGCACAGCAGCACGGCGGTGTTCTTGCCCAGCTTCCAGATATTTCTCGGCGTGCCGACGGCACCGCTGAAAAGCGTTTTGATAAACTTGATAAAGTCCACGTTATCAAGCACGAGAACCGAAAGGACGGCACAGACCAGAATTGCCGCAAGCACTGCGATCACACGGATCAGCATGGATTTCCATATTGGCATGGAATCGCGCTTTGTAACGCGCAAAAGCGGCTCACGCTTCTGCTTTTCATGCATTTTCACGCTCGTTGCCCTCCTTGATCTCAGAAATTTCATCCTCGGTTTTGGTCATCAGAAGACCAATTTCCTCCTTGGTCACGCTTCTGCCGTCCATTACGCCGGTCACTCGACCGCCGCACAGCACCAGAATGCGGTCGCACAGCTCAAGCAGCACGTCCAGGTCCTCGCCTACAAACACAACGGCAGTTCCATTTTTCTTTTGCTCGGTCAGCAGATTATAAATGGTATAAGACGAATTGATGTCAAGGCCGCGCACGGGATAAGCTGCCATCAGCACGGTAGGTGCAGCAGCGATCTCACGGCCAACCAATACCTTTTGCACGTTACCGCCCGACAGACGTCTGACCGGCGTGTGTGTGTTGGGCGTTACGACCTCCAGGTCATGCACGATTTCCTGTGCCAGGGTACCCGGCTTTTTACGGTCAACGAACACGGTATGTCCGCGGCGGTAGCTGCGGAGCATCATGTTATCCACAAGGTCCATGTTGCCCACCAGACCCATGCCGAGTCTGTCCTCGGGCACGAAGGAAAGGCGAACGCCAAGCTCACGGATCTGCAGAGGCGTCTTTTCACGCAGATTGATCACCTCATCCTGCACAAACAGGATCTCGCCTGCGTTTACCTGCGCAGTGATTGCCTTTTTGGAAAGCGACTTTCCGTTCTCATCCTTACCCGTAAACGGTCTGCCGTCAGTATAGCGGAGCATGCCCTCATGCGCCAGCTCCATCACGCGCTCAAAGGATTTATGATAGAAGGTAATGGGCTTATCCTTCTTGGGGTTATAGTAGGTAATCTTGCCGTTCTGCAGATGGTGCAGGCCTGCAATCGATTCCAGCAGCTCTCTCTGTCCGCTGCCCGCAATACCTGCAATGCCGAGAATCTCACCGGCTTTTGCGGTAAAGGTAATATTGTCCAGGATCTTGACGCCATCGGCATCGGTCATGGAAAGGCCCTCCACCACCAGGCGGTCACGCACGTTTTCGGGCTCGGGACGGTCGATATTCAGCTCGACCTTTTTGCCCACCATCATCTCGGTCAGCTCGGCAGGGCTGGTCTGCGCGGTTTCCACGGTGGCAATATGCTCACCCTTGCGCAATACTGCCACGCGGTCGGAGATTGCCATGACCTCGTGCAGCTTATGGGTAATGATCAGAATGGATTTGCCGTCCTCGCGCATGCGGCGCAGCACGTCAAACAGCTTGCCGGTTTCCTGGGGCGTCAGCACCGCGCTGGGTTCGTCCAGAATCAGAATATCCGCGCCACGGTACAGCACCTTAAGGATCTCGACCGTCTGCTTTTCGGAAACCGACATCTCGTAGATCTTCTTTTTGGGATCAACGTGAAAGCCGTACTTGTCCGCAATCTCGGCAACGCGGCGGTTGACCTCCTTGATGTTGTACTTTTTGCCGTCCTTGATGCCAAGCACGATATTTTCGGCAGCCGTGAACAGATCAACCAGCTTGAAATGCTGGTGGATCATACCGATGCCATGCGAAAATGCATCCTTGGGCGAACGGATAACGACCTCCTTACCATCCACCAGAACAGAGCCGCTGTCCGGATAATAAATACCTGCAAACATGTTCATCAGCGTGGTTTTGCCGCAGCCGTTCTCACCCAGAATAGCAAGAATCTCGCCACGGTACACGGTCAGATCCACGTTTACGTTCGCGGCAACCTTACCGAAATACTTGGAAACCCCTCTGGCCTCCAATGCAATGGGTTTATTCATGAAGCCCTCCATACAATGATCTTTTCATCTGACAAGCCTTGAGCAAGCGGCTCAAGCTCACCTTGAGCCGTTTTCTCACCGCTTGTAAAAAACCGAGACAAGCGGAGTTTGCACTCCGCTTGTCTATGAATGTCATATTAGCCGTAGTTCTCGTTGAGCAGAGTGATACCGTCGATTCTGATATCGAAGTAAGGAGCTGCGCGGTACTCGGACTCGTGGAAGTAACCGTCCTTGATTGCTTCGGTGTCGGGAGTGTATGCAGCATCGGTATCAACGTCAGCCATGTAAGTATCCAGCTTATTGCCGCCAACGGTGAAGGTGTTGGTATCAAATACCTTGATCTCGCCGCTCTTGAGCTTGGCAGCAACGTCCTGCAGCTTGGCAAGAGTGCCTTCTGCAGCAGCGTTCTCATTGATGCCGGTCAGAACAACCGAGCCTTCCTCTGCACCGCCGCACCAGTCAGCTGCGATGGGAGTGCCCTGGCAGTAGCTCTTGATGATGTAGAGGTAGTAGGGCGACCAGTCAATTCTGGAAGAAACGATAAAGGTGTTGGGGCAAGCCTCGTGAGTGGAGCCGTTGTAGGAAACGTTGGGAACGTTCTTTTCCTCGCAAACGGAGGGAGCGCCCATAGAGTCTGCGTGCTGAGAGATCAGAACGCAGCCGTTGTTGATCAGAGCGGTTGCAGCGTTCTTTTCCAGGTTCTCATCGTACCAGGAGCCGGTGAACTGAACTTCCATGGTAACGGAGGGGCAAACGGACTTTGCACCCAGGTAGAAGGAGGTGTAGCCGGAGATAACCTCAGCAAAGGTAAATGCGCCTACGTAGCCCATCTTAGCCTGCTCTGCGGTGATCTCACCCTTGTCGATCATTTCGTTGAGCTTCAGACCTGCAGCAACACCTGCAAGGTATCTGCCCTCGTAAATGGAAGCGAATGCGTTGTGGAAGTTGTCAAGACCTGCGGTGTGAGCCATGGTACCAGTTGCGTGGCAGAACTGTACCTCAGGATGCTCTTCGGCAGCCTTGAGCAGGTAGCTCTCGTGGCCAAAGCTGTCTGCGAAAACGATGTCGCAGCCTGCATCAACCAGGTCGCATGCTGCCTCATAGCAAGCGTTGGATTCGGGAATGCCCTTCTTGTAAACAATCTGCTCATCGGTCAGACCAAGAGCTGCCTGGACCTTCTTAACTGCATTGATGAAGTTAAGGTCATAGGTGGAAGCCTCGTCGTGCAGCAGAATGAAACCGATCTTGAAATCTGCGGGAACGTCGAAGTCCTTCGTGAGCTCGACCTCGGGCAGAGGGGAATCGGTCATTTTTGCCTCGCCGCTGTTCATATCGGTGCAAGCAACCATACCAAGGCATGCAGCAGCCATCAGAACGGCCAGGCACAGGGACAGAATTTTCTTGAACATTGTAATGTTCCTCCTAAATTTGTTTTTTGGCACACCCGATCTTTTCACGAAAAAGGAAGTATAAATGAGAAGCCGACCCATATACATTTGTCCACAACGCCCTTGGCGTGCCGAAAAAAATGAATACCGATCAGCATAAACACCCGGCTTCCCTCTCTGCTATGCAGGTCGTGAGTTGCCTTTTTATATAAAAGCCGAAGCCCTTATATCCTCAAAAAAAGAATACACCTTAGTATACCATGTTTTTTTCACACTGTCAACAAAATCTTCGCAAAATCGACACATAAAGCCTGCTAAATCCGCACACATTTCCTTACATTTTTTTGTTGATTTTGTCTCCTTGTTGTGCTATAATAAAGAAAACGACACAATCTGTAGGGGGATTACCGCCATGAATCAGGAAAATCGCTATAACAGCATCCGTCCCGGGCAGGTATGGCTGGACACCGAGGGCAAGCGCATTCAGGCGCACGGTGGCTCGGTCATGTATCTGGACGGGTTTTATTATTGGTACGGAGAAAACAAGGAGCACACCGATCCTGCCAAGGGCATCTGGCACTGGGGCGTGCGCTGCTACCGCTCTGCCGATCTGTATAACTGGGAGGATCTTGGCTTGATCATCCCGCCCAACGAGCAGGATCCCACCTCTTCCCTGCACCCCACCTCGCTGATGGACCGCCCGCACATCATCTACTGCCAGAAGACGGGAAAATTCGTCTGCTGGCTCAAGATCATGCACTACGACGGCACGCAGGACGAAACCGTGCTGACTGCCGATGTGCTCACGGGTCCTTACACGATTGTGCGCGAGGGGCTTCGCCCCTTGAATATGAGCGCAGGCGACTTTGATTTAGTGGTTGCGCCGGACGGAAAAGCATACTATTACTTTGAGCGCGTGCATTCCGAGACCATTTGTGCCGATCTGACCGACGACTATTGCGACGTGACCGGCTATTATTCCACCCATTTTCCTCGCCCCTATCCGCCCTACGTGCGCGAGGCGACCGCGCATTTTTTGCGCAAGGGCAAGCACTATCTGGTGACCTCAGGCACGACAAGCTACCTGCCCAACCCATCCGAGCTGGCGATTGGCGATTCGTGGCACGGTCCCTATACCGTGCTGGGTGACCCTCACCCCACCGACCCCTCGCGCACCTCGTTCCACTCGCAGATTTCCTCGGTGTTCAAGGTGCCGGGTAAGAAAGACTTGTACATTGCCTGCGCGGACCGCTGGCTGCCGCACCGCATGCACCTGCCTTACGAAATGTACGAAAAGGCGTTTGCCGATGCGTTTGGCTTTGATGCGACCCCCGAGGAGCGTGCCGCTGCAGGTGCACTGATCCCCACGCTGGAGCAAGCCAACACACGCGAGGCGGATTACGTGTGGCTGCCCTTCCGCTTTGACGGTGAGATGGCATACCTTGACTGGCATGATGAATGGCGTATTGAAGACTACGACTAATACATAAATTAAGGAGAACTATCATGCAAAAATACGATATTGCAGCTTACGTTTGGCCCTCATATACGGGAAAAGAGCTTCGTGCACGTCAATTCTGGCCCGATGGCATTGGTGAATGGCAAACAGTCATGTCCGTGCCCTCCCGCATGCCCCAAAAGCCTGCGGATTACGAATGGGACAGGAAACCCCTTTGGGGCTGCTGCGACGAGGCTGACCCCCGCGTCATGGAAATGCAGATCGAAGAGGCGACCCGCCACGGTGTCAACGTCTTTATCTACGACTGGTACTGGTATGACCGCCGCCCCTTCTTGGAGCAGTGTCTTGACGAGGGATTCCTTTGCGCATCCAACAACGAAAAGATGAAATTCTACATCATGTGGGCAAACCACGACGCGGGTTATACCTGGGATACCCGCCTTTCCGACCTACTCTGGCGCGGTCAGGATCCCACTGTATGGCTTGGAAGCGTAGACCGCCATGAATTTGAGATTGTAGCTCACCGCATCATTGATAAATATTTCTCCAGGCCCAACTACTACAAGATCGATGGCAAGCCGGTGTTCATGATCTACGACGTAGACAATCTTGTCAAGGGACTCGGCAGCGTGGAGGCAACCCGCAAGGCACTGGATTGGTTCAGAGAAGAGACCATCAAGGCAGGCCACCCCGGACTTGAGCTGCAGCTGACCGCTTGGGGCGAGAGAATCTCCAACATGAGCGGTGTGGACGGCACACATACCCTTTCTACCAAGGAGGTCGTGCCCACGCTTGGCTTTGACAGCGTGACCAATTATCAGTTCGTACACTTCTGCTACATGGATAAGGACTACGAAAAGGAAATTCTTCCTATCGTATACAACGAGTGGGCGCGCATGGACAAGGACTACACCGTTCCCTATTATCCGCACGTTTCGATCGGTTGGGATAACAACCCCCGTTTTATTTCCTACACCCCTGCCGTTTGCAGAAACAATCCGCCCGAGGTATTCAAAAAGGCGCTGATCAAAGCGAAAGAGTACGTGGACACACACAATCTTCCCGCTCCGCTGATCACCATCAACTCCTGGAACGAGTGGACCGAAACCTCGTATCTTGAGCCGGACACCAAATACGGCTACGGTTATCTCGAAGCCATCCGCGACGTTTTCGTGGAAGAAGAATAATCGCTCCCCCCAAAACGGAGGCAAAGACCATCTTTGCCTCCGTTTTTGTTTTACAAAAAGTGCCACTGCGTGATCGCCTCGGACGCGCATCCATTTTATATCATCCTGAGCGCAGCATTCCCCTTTTGTGTCATCCTGAGCGGAGCGCCCCACCATGTGTCATCCTGAGCGGAGCATCCCCCTTTTGTGTCATCCTGAGCGAGAAAACATCCCTGTGCGGATGTTTTCGAGTCGAACTTTCAAAAATCTGCAACAGTTTGCTGATTTTTGAAAGTCAAAGCGCAAGGATTGCGCTTTGAGGATCTGGGAAACGGTTTACGACACACGAAAAAGCCTCCCTCCGGGAGGGAGGTGGCATTTTGCAAATTGATGGCATAGGGGCGTTTCGGTCTGCAAAATGACGGTAGGAGAATGCGGGCAAAAGGGTGTGGTTGAGCACTCGGGGCAATGCGCTCCGCCCTTGTTACTCCCGCAGGCTCCCCCCTGGCGAATATTGTATTTCTAAGGTCGCCTTCCCCCCTCCCGGAGGGGGG